>JAGVNY010000174.1 GCA_020053015.1 Candidatus Zixiibacteriota bacterium
AAGCTCGCGCTGTTGTGTGATCCGACCAATACCGTGGATTCGAGTCTTCTTTCTAAGAAGTTTGCAAAGCACACGACAGGTGCTTCGCTGCCTGATATCCCCACGGTTGACATCTCTTCGAGTGATTTCTCGCTATACAATTATCTTGAGAGTTTTGAGCGAACTTACCTGCTGAAGGCTCTTAGTGAGCATCGCTGGGTGAAGAAGCATGCAGCCTCAGCGCTCAAGATCCCCGAATCGACTCTCCGGCTCAAGATGAAGCAATACGACATCAAGCAGCCGACAGAATAGGCGATACCCGGTTACCTCATACAAGCCAAGCATCGTGCTTTCCATTAACAAGCCATGCTGTGTGTTGCCAACCGCAAATCCCCGATATGTCATTCCCGCGGGAGAAACAGTTGAAACAGCCCGATTGGGCGGGCATTGAGTAGGTCGGGTTCCGAGTTGCGCGAAGCGCAAGGAGAAACCCGACACAGACTTGTCAGCTTTCTCTCCCGACTTTCGGTCACGTTCGGAAGCCGACCTGCAAGGTTTTTCAACAGTCCCGAAGGCGGGAATCCATCCTGATGAAGACGCCCGTTGGGGTGTAGCGACCAGTAGGCAAGCCGTACCTATTCGCCACGATTCTGTTTCCAGAACCGCACTGTTTCACTGAACCCGCAGCGGTAGCACGCACTGTCAAGGATGCTCCGTAAACGATCGAAATCGTACCCGAAGAGCTGACACCGGTACAACAGCGGCTTGGCGAAGCAGGTAACAATCTTGAGAGAAAGCCATTGTGCTGATTTTATGGCCATGTCTTTCCGGAAATAAGTCTCTCCTGCGGTATGGCAATCGCAGATCTCCTGTTCAATCTTGTGATCTCCCACGGGTCTAAAACTCACTTGCAGCAATGCCCACAAGTGTGCATGAACGACTGCAGACAACAGCCTGTAAACAGGTTTCTCGTTCAGTGTCTCACTGATTACGTCTGTGATAGTCGGCATGCGCTGTCCAATGCCTGCAAGTCTCTGTTTCTTGTTCGGTACCGGTGAGAAACCGAGTTTGATGGCCTCCTTCTTGATCTTCTCCATTCGCAGCCGCACTCTGGTTGTGCCGTCTGTGTCGCTTACATCTTCACCGAATGTGGCCTGTCGAGTTAACCCTTCAAAGCGGAAAGCGAGACTTCTTTGGACGCGAGTCCTGACTTCGATATCGGGATCAAGAAGCCAGGACGCCAATGCGCAACACTCCATAACTGATCGGACGCTACCAAAGGGAGCGATCGTCTGAACGGGGTTGGTCAGCGTCTTCAGAAATGCCTGAATGTGATCGGCTGCCACTTCAATAAGCGTCGTGCCTTGCTGATGTGCATCAATTGCGCGCTTTCCGAGCTCCGGTATGCGGGATTCTGTTTCTGCGATGGAGCCTACGCTTGGCTGATGACCGGACTGCTTCAGGAAACGGCCGGTCTCATCATGGAGCCATCGAAGCCCTTCGAGCGAGCGGAAAGCTTTAGCGGTCAATTCCATGTCTGCTTCATTCACACTTTCACCTCTTCTCTGGCTCCCTCAATCTCATGCGCCGGATGGTACTTGCGCACTCAAATGAGTGGAGCACTATGCAGTCATTTCCGGCTTGGATACTGTGGCTAAGAAGCAAACATATCACCATACAGGAAGTTCAACAACAAAGAATCTGCAGTATTCTGATCTCTTGCGGAATTTCTCATTACTGCCTGGGAAGTTGCGGGAGTTGTTGCAGTACGTATTCGCTCTGGGTGTTTGCAGAATACTGGATTCCCGCCTTCGGGACTGTTGAAAAACCTTGTAGGTCGGCTTCCGAGCGCGACCGAAGGTCGGGAGAGATAGCCGACAAGCTGTTGTCGGGTTTCTCGTTCCGCTTCGCGTCACTCGGAACCCGACCTACGAAGAACGTCTCTCTCTGGGGTTTTTCAACACTCCCCTTCGCGGGAATGATGACGGCTTACGAATCAGGGTTTGGAGATGTGGCGAAAGCCGGATCTCGGGGAGCTGCTCCGAGTTTCTTCTTGATCTCAGCTCTCATCGAGATATCATTACTGCCTTGGCATCGAACCGAAATCGCGGGTATTGTATCTATGGATTTCACCACTCTGTTCGTCTTCATCCTCGTCTACCTTGGGATGTTGCTGGGGCGCATTCCCGGGCTCGCTCTCGACAGGACTGGCGTAGCCCTTCTCGGCGCATTGGTATTGGTGGCATCAGGGCGCATTGAGACAGCGCGGGTATTCGATGCCGTTGATGTGCCGACGATTGCATTGTTGTTTGGTTTGATGGTAGTGTCCGCGCAATTCCGGATGAGCGGTTTCTACTCTCATATCGTGCGCAGAATCGGCGTGATAAGAACGTCGCCCACTCTGTTGCTTGCAATCGTGATAGCCGTTGTCGGGGTCTTATCTGCACTTTTGGCTAATGATATAGTATGCTTGGCAATTGCGCCGGTGCTGATCGACGGTTGCGCAAAGCGTAGACTTGATCCGAAGCCATATCTTCTTGCGCTGGCGTGTGCGGCCAATGTGGGGTCGGCGGCCACGCTGATAGGCAATCCTCAGAACATACTCGTCGGTCAGGTGCTCGGGTTGTCATTCTCGAAGTATCTGCTCGATGCTTCCGTACCCGCGGTTGTGGGGCTCGTGGTTGTCTGGCTGGTCATCAGCAGGCTTTACTCCAACAGGTGGATCTCCGAGGGGCACCCAGCGGGCGTGAAAGCTCCGCGATTGAACAGGTGGCAGACGCTTAAAGGCATGCTCATTCTTGGCGGGCTGGTTGCTTTGTTTCTGTTCACCTCCTGGCCGCGCGAAGTACTTGCGCTTGGCGCCGCCGCTCTGTTGCTCTGCTCGCGAAGCATGCGATCGCGCGAAATGCTGGGGCTTGTCGATTGGCAATTGCTCACACTCTTCATTTCGCTATTTCTGGTCGACTTCGCGGTCAATGAGATCGGGCTTTTTGCGCAACTTGAGGCAAGTCTCGCCGCTGGTGGTGTCGATGTGCGGCAACCTGTCTGGCTCTTTGTCATTTCCACCGTACTTTCGAACCTCGTTTCGAATGTTCCAGCGGTCATGTTCCTGTTGCCATCCGCAACTCACCCGATGTCTGGAGCAGTGCTCGCTCTATCCTCGACGCTCGCGGGAAATCTGATTGTGGTCGGCTCAATTGCGAACATCATCGTGATCGACCAAGCCGAGCGATCCGGAATCCCGATCAGCTGGCGGGAACATGCACGCGTGGGGGTTCCTGTCACGTTGCTCACACTTGGCATGGCAGCGGCGTGGCTGTGGGTTATTGCCTGATCCGTAGATGGACATTGGCCTATTCTCGGTTGACACACCTGCCGCTCCCGCTTATATAGCTAACCATGAAAGTCGTGCTGCAACGCGTGAACAGCGCGTCGGTTGAGGTTGAGAGTAAGATTGTCGGGCGGATCGGGAGGGGCGTGCTTCTCTTTGTCGGCGCCGCCAAAGGCGACAATGAGGAAGACGTCCGGCTTCTGGTCGACAAATCGCTCAATCTGAGGATATTCGAGGACGACGCGGGCAAGATGAATCTGTCGTGTATCGATCTCGGATTCGAGGCGCTGGTCGTGTCGCAGTTCACGTTGCTGGCAGACACAAGAAAGGGACGCCGTCCGAGTTTCACCGACGCGATGGATCCCGCAGAGGCTGAGAGGCTGTACGATCAATTCGTGAAACTGTGCAGGTCATCGGGCACAAGAACAGAATCGGGAGTGTTCGCTGCTAGGATGAAGATCAACATCGAGAACTGGGGCCCGGTTACGATAATCATCGATTCCAAAGCATGACTGAGTTTCGTATAGATTACAGCGAAGATGTAAGACGGGCAGTTGCGAAGCTCGTTGCAGGCAGGCATGTCAGGCTGGCCTCGGGTTCGCCCAGAAGGTCGAAGATAATGCGGATGCTAGGCCTGAAGTTTGAGCAGTTTACTCCCGAGGGCGAGGATGAAGTGGCGACAAACAACGCATCTGCCACTCCGGTAGTTCGGTCGGTGGCAATCGCGAAGCACAAGGCCGCGGCTGGAGCAGCGGGACTGCAGCATGGCATCGTAGTCGCTGCTGACACGATAGTCGTTCTTCACGGCTCGACACTCGGCAAGCCGGTTGACAGACTGGAGGCGGCGTCGCATCTTCGCCGATTGTCCGGTCAGGACCACATTGTGTACACGACAGTCGTTATTCGGGACATCGACCATATGGGCGAAGTGTCCGGCACCGAACAGAGCGTTGTGACGTTCAAGTCGATCACCGAACGGCAGATAGCGGACTATGTTTCGTCTGGGGAGCCGGACGACAAGGCAGGGGCGTACGGGATACAGGGCATGGGTCAGTTTTTAGTTGATAAGTACACGGGTAATCTGGATAATATCATAGGCTTACCAGTTCAACTGCTGGTTGAGCTCTTAAAACGCTAAGTCAGGCGTAGGTCTTGCGATGATTGAGTTCGCTGGCGACAGCGATATGCTGACAATTGGCAAATTGCTCAGGAACGAGCGCGAACGGCAGGATCTGTCGGTTGATGATATTGCCGACAAGACCAAGATACATCCGAAGTATATCAAGGCGATAGAGGAGGACCGTAGAGACGGCTTCCCCGGAGACCTCTATTGCGAGCTGTTCACGAAGTCGTACGCGGAAGCTCTCGGTCTTGAGTATGCCCGCATTAAAGCGGGGACGTTTACTCCCGCAAGCCCGCCTGCTGAGCAGGAAAGGCGCCCTCGAAGATTGGATCCCTCCGTTGACAACCGACGGAAGCAGCAAGCACGACCCGAGAGCGAGACGCCCAAGGTCGGAGCCGGCCCTGATACGCAGCCTGACAAGGCTCGCGTGTATAGTTCTGCCGATCGGACCGACGAGCGCGCGGAGGTGGAGGAGTTGGCCGAACCGGACGCCACAGGTCAGAAGAACAGCATGAAGAGGCTCTTCATGATCGGTGGCGGCATTGTGCTATGTTTGTTCGTGATCCTGCTCTATGTCCTGTATGCATCGCGCACTCCGAGCAACCCGGATCACGCGCCGGAAGGCGAGGGGGGGGATTCGTCAGAGACATCTTCCACTGTCGACCCGCTTTCGTCCGGCGCTGTGCAAGACTCGGCCTTCTTGGGTGAGCAGACTCCGGTCGATTCAATGTCGCATCAACCGGTTGCACTTGCCAGTGACAGCCTTGATGTTATCATAGTCTCAGCCGACCAGAGTTGGGCGAGAGTGGTTGCCGACGGTGATACGGTCTTCTCGAGTCTCCTGAGACCCGGGGTTGAGAATCAGTTCAAGGCATCTGACCGAATGGTGGTTTCACTTGGCCGTTGGGACAACGTGAGCGTGACTGTGTTCGGGTACCCGCTCAAACCTCTGCGCGACTTCTACCAGGAGGGTCGCAGCTCGGTCAGACTCGAAATCACGAGAGACAATTGGCTTTCTCTCATAGACTCGGGGAGAATAGGGAGTGAATAGACTCAAGCAATCAGTGCAACGCCTCAGGGTGCACTTGCTGAAGAAGCGCTTCAGCCAGTCAGTCGTGGACATCGGCAAGAACCTTGACAACTGCGGCCGTGTCTTGCTGTTGTTGCCTTGCGATTCAACGCTTCGGAAGAATCTTCTTGGATACGCCGCAGCGGTCGGCGATATGTTCCCTTCGTCGGAGATCTGCATCGTGTCCACGTCCGACGATGAAGTTCGGGAGTTTGCACGCAGAGAAGGTTTCAAGAGTTTTGCTCCGAATCGTCTTGAAATGTCGTGGTATGGTTTTCCGAACAAGAGCTTCTTCAATCGGATACGCAATCTGAAAGGCAACGTGCTTATCGACCTCGACAGTGAGTGCAGTTGCTTCAACGCGGCTGTGAGCGTTGTTTCCGAGGCTCCTCTCAGAATCGGGTTATTCGGCGTGTGGGGCCCGCCGGTACACAATGTCGAGATCAAGCCGTCGCTGTCTGCCGACAGATCTGACGGTTTTCGGGACTTCTTGAGAGTACTTTCATCGCTCATCAACTGAGCATTACATCAGAGGATTCATGCACCTTTCTAAGTTGCAGCTTCTTGGGTTCAAGTCATTCCCCGAGAAGACGGAGTTGGTGTTCAACAAAGGCATAAGCTGCATCGTTGGACCGAACGGCTGTGGCAAGACGAACCTTCTTGACGCTATCCGGTGGGGCATTGGCGAGTCTCGCATGTCGGTGCTTCGCGGCTCTCGACTCGAGGAGATTATCTTCGCAGGAACAAGGGACTATAAGCCGCTGGGGATGGCTGAGATTTCCATAACTTTCGACAATCATGACCATGCGGTGCCATCGGGCTATGACGAGATCAACGTGACGCGCAGGCTCTTTCGGTCGGGTGAATCCGAATTCCTGATTAACAGAACACCGTGCAGATTGAAAGATATCACTGAGATGTTTCTCGACACAGGACTTGCGCCGGGAGCGTACTCTGTCATCGAGCAGAGCATGGTTGACGTGATCCTGTCGGACAAGACCGAGGACCGGCGCTTTCTATTCGAAGAAGCCGCAGGCATAACCAAGTACAAACAGCGTAAACGCCACGCTCTGCGGAAGCTCGAATCGACTGACGCCGACTTGCTGCGTCTGCAGGATGTGTTGGCTGAGGTCGGTTCGCAGGTGACCGCGCTCAAGAAGCAGGTTTCGAGGGCGGAAAGGCACAGAGCGCTGTCGGATGAGATCAAGAGGATAGGTATATCACTTTCATCGGCCGAATTCACCGCTCTTGAGGGACGTCGGCGAACCCTCGCCGATGAGCTCGAAAAGCTCAAGATCGAGTCAGAGACAAATTCTGCAAGGCAAAAAGAACTTGATGTGCATAGAGAGAGACTCGCTCTCGAGAAATCAGAACAAGAGCAGCGGGCACGCGAGCTTCAAGCCGAACTTGAGCGATCGATCTCAGAGTGTCACAGGCTTGAGCGGGAAATCTCGGTGCTGCGGGAGAAACAGAGGAACGCGGCGGAATCGTCGTCACGGGCTGCTGACGACGTGGAACGTCTGCTTCGACGCGGCGACTCCATCGACGAGGAGTTGGAGAAGTACCACGTCTCCCAGGCTGAAACGGCCGCAAAGATACAGAGCACGAACACTGCTTTGGAGTCTGTCGAGACGGATCTCGACTCCAGGCTGGCACGCGCGCATGAGTTGAAGAGCCATCATGAACAGCTTCAAGACGATATGGCAAAACTGGTTTCGGTCTTCTCGGGCAGGCGCGAGAGCCAGCTTACTCTCGATCTTCGGTGCGATGCGGATGCCGAGAGAATTGTGCAACTTGACAGTGAATTGGCAAGTTTGCGTTCCGATCTCGTACGTCTTGAAGCAGAAAGAAAGCTCATTGCGTCCGATTCCGAACGAGCAGCGAATGAAATCTCGGCGAAACGGGATGATCTCGAACGAATCAAGACTTTGCTCGAGGACAGATCGGTGGCAATCGAGGACTGTGATCGGAGGAGGAACGAGACCACAGTCGAACTCGAAAGAGCGTCGGCAAGGCTTGAATTCCTCGACAAGGTGATAAACGAATACGAGGGATACGGTGGCGGAACTGCTGCGGTAGGGCAGTTGAAAGCCTCCATCCCAGGAGTGCTGGATACCGTGGCGAATCTCGTCGAGGTTGACCCTCGTCACACCAGCTTGATTCAATCCGTGCTGGGAGACCTTTCGGGTTTCTTCGTTGTCGAGAATGACGCTGCAGCCTCTGCCGTGCTCGACCGAGTTCGCGCACAGGATCTTGGGCGGGTAGGTGTAGTCGTCAGGAGCAGGATCGACGGCGCGACGCCAAGTGTTAGCATAGATCCCCCCGGAAACAGCGTGCCGGTTCGGTCTCTTGTGTCGGGAAGAACTGACTTGTCACGAACGCTCGATTTCCTTTTCGAAGGGCATTTTGTCGCGAAGTCCGACATCCGCGAGATCTCTGAAGCTCATCCGCAGCTTACTTTCTGGTCGGAGAATGGCGACATGGTGGGGGGCTCTGGAGCATTGGCATCTTCTGGATCTCACGAGGTTCTGCTCGTGGGAAGACTCCACGAGAGGGATTCGCTGCAGAACCAGATCAATGATTTGCTCGACCGCATGAAGAGCCTGAATGATGAGAAGGCAGCATGCATCAAGCAGAGAGACGAGTTGGTGGCTGAGTCGGCTGCGCTCGACGATGATATAGCAAAACGAACGTTTGATGCCAATGACCTTAGTGTCAAACTATCCAGCATCGATTACGAATTTGCGACGCAGGGCACGCGCGAAAATGAAAAGGCAAGCGCAAGGCAATTGATTGCCGGATCGCTCGAGTCGCTGACGCGTGACAGGGATGCGCTCAATGAGGAAGTCGGAGGACTACAATCACGAAAAGCACAACTTGAGAACGAGTTGTCAGAGAATCTCAGTGCGCTCAGAATCGCCGATGGGTCATGCAAGGAAGCTGAGAGATCGTGCGGCACACTCAAGATGGAACTCATCGGATTGGAGAGCCAGCTCGATACGCTAAGGTCGAACCGCGACAGGACTGTCGAACTGAAAAGTGATCTCCTTGAGACAGTCCGTCAGCGAGAGGCGCAGATCTCAGAGTACTTGACGGCAGCGGCAGAAAGCAAACGCGCCACACTCGCTCACGAAGCCAGCCTGAAAGAGAGATATTCCGAAGAGGAAATCAGAAGAGGTGACGTAGTCTCCGCTAATGCCAGGATTGCGGATATCGATGCCGGGATCAAAGATCTGGACGGCGAATTGAGGAAGCTCCGCCAGGCTGCGGCCTCGCTATCGGAAACGATTCATTCGATTGACCTCGATCTGGCAACGACGCGATCCAGATGCGCGACCGTTGCGCAGGAGGCGATGGAGCGTTATCAATTCGAAGTTGCATCGAGCTCTCTTAGGATTGTGCTGTCCGAGCAACAGATGACAGATCTCGGCGCTCAATTGAACGATTTGCGGGAGCGCCTCAACGGTCTGGGCCCCGTCAACCTGCTCGCGCTTGACGAGTATGAGGAGCAAAGCAAGAGATTCGAATTCCTGTCCGCGCAGGTTAAAGACCTTGTAGCTGCCAAGGATGACTTGAAGTCCACGATCACCCGGATAAACGGCACTGCAAAGAAGCTGTTCATCGAAACGCTCGATGCAGTGCGCACGAACTTCAAGCTGGTGTTTCAGGAGCTCTTCGAAGGCGGCGATGCTGACATTCTCCTGGAAGAGGAGGTCGATCCGCTTGAGGCGAACATCATCGTCAAAGCACGGCCTCGCGGGAAGAAAATACTCTCGATTCAGCAGCTTTCCGGAGGCGAACGAGCGCTGACTGCTATCTCGCTTCTGTTTTCGCTCTATCTTGTGAAGCCTTCACCTTTCTGCATTCTCGATGAAGTGGATGCCCCGCTTGACGACGCAAATATCGGCCGTTTTCTGAAGATGATCAAGCGATTCTCGGACAATACGCAGTTCATCACCATAACACACAACAAGCTTACGATGGAAGCTGCGGATATTCTGTACGGAGTTACGATGAAGCAGCCAGGCGTGTCGCAGATAGTCAGCGTGAATCTCAATCGTCGCGGCGAACTTGAGGACGTTCTTGGAGAAGGTTCGGCTGTGTCTCTCGGAGCTGAAGAGACCGTCGAGGCTGAGTCATGAAGTTCTCGCTGAAGCGGTTGACTGAAGGTCTTAGCAAGACCAAAGACAGTCTTCTGGGCAAAGTCAAGCAGGTTGTCGGACTACACGCAAAGGTCGATGACGAGCTTCTCGTTGATTTGGAAGAAGCTCTGATCAAGTCAGACGTCGGCATCTCTGCGACAGAGCGCATAATCGACGGACTGAAGAAGCGAGTCAAAGAGAAGGGGGACAATGACAGCGGAGCCGTAGTCTCTTTGCTTAAGAGCGAGATTTCGCAGATTCTTCAATCGGATGACCACCGCAGAAGCTTCTTTGACATAGCGAATAAGCCGTTCGTGGTGATGGTAGTCGGCGTCAACGGTACCGGCAAGACGACGTCCGTCGGCAAGCTCGCCCATACTTTCAAGCAGAACGGGATGTCCGTGTTGATCGCGGCCTGCGACACATTCAGGGCAGCCGCTATCGAGCAGCTCGAGATATGGGCCGGAAGAAACAAATGCGACTTCATTCGCTCCACGCCCGGGTCGGACAGCGCCGCCGTCGCATTTGACGCGGTGCAGGCGGCGAAATCAAGGGGTATCGATGCGGTGCTGATCGATACTGCCGGCAGACTTCATACGAAGATTAATCTGATGGAGGAACTCAAGAAGATCAAACGGGTCGTGACTAAGGCTGATCCGACGGCTCCACATGAGATCTTGCTTGCCATCGACGCGACGACCGGACAGAACGGAATTCAGCAGGTCAAAGTGTTTGACGAAGCTCTCGATCTGACCGGTCTTCTGCTCACCAAACTCGACGGCACTGCCAAAGGCGGGATCGTGATTGCCATTGCAGACGAATTCAAAGTTCCAGTGAGGTTTGTCGGACTCGGAGAGAAGATCGACGACCTCGACGAGTTCTCACCTTCAGACTTCGCTGAGGCGTTATTCGGATGATCGAGACGCTGACACTCGATACGACCCGCGAATCAGAGTTTGTTGACATCACAGCCGATATCAAGAGCATCATCGCTAAGCGCCGAGTCGCCGAGGGGTTGTGCATCGTTTATGTCCCCCATACCACTGCTGGCGTGACTATCAACGAGAACGCCGACCCGACGGTGAAGCGCGATATTCTCAAATCGCTTGAGAGGCTGGCGCCGCTGCATGGGGATTATCACCACTCGGAGGGGAATTCGGCCGCGCACATCAAGTCTTCGCTCATCGGTTCCTCCGTGAATGTACTGGTCAGTGACTCAAAACCGCTGCTCGGAACCTGGCAGGGGATATTCTTCTGCGAATTCGACGGCCCCAGATCGCGGAGGGTTCTTGTGCAGGTGATTGCGGCAGAATGATTCACCTGAGAGTCATCGCTGTCGGCAAGATTCCCGCTGACTGGCGGCGGGATGCGCTCAGTCACTACGTCAACTTGGTGTCGCCTCTCGCCAAACTGGAGTTGATCACAGTTAAGGAACAAAGAGTCAGGCAGGAGGGCGACATCAAATCAGCACGAACACGTGAGACCGAATCCCTTCTGGATGCTCTTTCAGATTGCGCCTACAGCTTTGGGTTGGATGCTACCGGCAAGCAGTACTCGACGGAGGTGCTCGCCAAGCGCTTCCAGCGGATTCTTGAGTCGAAATCAGATCTGGATTTTGTGATCGGAGGGGCGTATGGACTCGACGCCAGCCGGCTTCAGGATTTCGACGAGGTGCTTTCGCTGTCGGCGATGACACTGCCGCACGATCTTGTCCGCATAGTTTTACTGGAGCAGATATATCGAGTTCTAACTATCATCCGAGGGCATCCGTATCACAAGTGAGGCAGGAGTTGCCGGATGACGAGTAGGGGTATTTCAAACTGTAATAGTAGCCATTTCGGTCGATATACAAAGAAGGCAACAAGTTACGGCAAAGTTTTGCTTGACAGAATGGTGTGTTGTGGTGTAAATTATAAATTGGTGTAGTGGTCTTATGACTAACGCTATGTTGTGGTCATGAAGGGAGGTCGAGATTATTGACCGGTGTCAAAGTTCGTGACGATGAATCGTTTGAAAAGGCATTGAGGCGTTTCAATAAGTTTTGCGAGAAAAGCGGTATTCTTTCAGACATCAAGAAGCATCAGCATTTCGAGAAGCCCTCTGATCGCAGGAAGCGCAAAGTGAATGCTGCCAGACGGAAGGCTCGCCGCTCGAATAGGTTCAGAGGCGATTACATGTAGCCCTCGGAGGAAATCTTGGGGATACTCGACAAGATCAACTCGGACATGGTCGTTGCCATGAAAGCAAAGGACCAGATGCGAACGAATGTGCTTCGCAATCTCAAGTCTGCGATAAAGTACAGCCAGATTGAGAGAAAGGCATCCGAGATGACCGATGAGGACATTATCGGCGTTCTGTCGTCTGTAGCCAAGAAACACCGGGATTCTATCGAGCAGTTTGAAAGCGGGGGGAGGAACGATCTCGTGGCTCAAGAGAAGGGCGAGCTTGAGATCGTTCTTTCGTATCTGCCACAGCAGATGAGCGCAGAGGAGATAAGCTCTGTGGTTGATGCTGCGGTCGGTGAACTCGGAGCCTCGGGGCCGTCGGCCGTGGGGCTCGTCATGAAGGCGATCATGCCGAAGGTGAGGGGACGTGCCGACGGCAAGCTCGTCAAAGAGATAGTCACTCGAAGGCTGTCTTAGCCATTGGGTCGGAGTCCGTACCCGACTCCGACATCGCAAGAGCATGGAGGCTGTGTATGAACTGGTTCGATATTGCCCTGATTACGCTGCTTCTTGTGGCCACGGTAATCGGTTCTAAAAAGGGATTAATTCGGGAGTTGATGGCGTTTTTCGCGCTGCTGTTGGGGGTTGTGGTCACTACCAACAACATGGATTTCCTCGCTCTGGAGATCGCGCGACACATCAATGCCTCGCCGCTTGTCATTGCTCTGATATCATTCGTTGTGATGCTTGCGGTGATGTACGGTTTGTTTCGCCTGGCCGCGTACGTCTTCTACAAGGTCGCAGACCTTCAGAACCTTGGTCGCAAAGACAAAGTTGGCGGAGCGGTTGTAGGCACTGTGAGGGGGTGGATTGTGCTGGGACTCACCCTGTTTCTGCTTTCGCTTCTGCCGATGCCGAATGGATATTTCGTCGCTGTTGACGGCGCCGTACTTGCGAAGCCGATGATGAAGACCATGCCGCTGTTATTTGACGGGACGGTTCGGCTGCATCCGCGAAGCGGTTCATTCGTGGAGAAAGTGAACGTGTCAGTTTCGCAGACAGAGCAGGTGCTCCAGCAGCATCACAAGAAGAGCTACTCGAATCCTACATGGAGAAACGCTCAGAGAGACAAGGTCGATCAGGCTCTCGCCGTTTTCGATAAGTACTTTGGCAGCGAGCAGATGCCGTAGCGTAGAGTCCCAGTGGTAAGTCGAGAATCTCGCGTTACCAACAGCCGCAAGTCGGTATGCGAACATTCCACCCGTCGTCCACCTTCGGTGAAAACAGCGGGTGGCCTACACCGTCCTATGACAATCGGCTGAGCCGCTCGCTCTTTTCAGGTGGGATTTTAGGGGTTGCCTTGCGGACCTACAGCTCACCACGCAACTTGTTTATCTCATTCAGGATTCTGTCGGCTTCCGAGCCATCGTCCCTCTTTGAGGCCTCGATCATCCGGAGTGTCAACTCTCTGATTCTGTCATCTCGCGAAGCCCTTTTCAGACTGGCGAGATAGTCTGCGAAGGTCTTGTCCCAATCCCCTTTCTCTTCCTCGTCCGCAATCAATGAAGTGAGAACCGATTTGGATCCGTCACTTGCGAGTTTGCCGACGAGACTCGCGAAATCAGCCGGAATTCCATCCTCTCTGAGCAGCATTGCCAAATTGAATATCTCCCGAAAGTCAGTGTCAGAAAAGAGAGCGGGATCGAGGTTGGCAGCGGCAGCGTCGAGCAGCTCCGAATGCGAGACAATCAACCGAAGTATCTTGCGTTCAAGTTGGTTCCGGTCCGGATGCGCAAGGTATCGCGGACGGATCTCGGCGCTGATTGGTTTGCTTTCCACCTCTATCGAGTTCCGCAAGGCCGCCTCCGAAACATCGTAAACGATTGAGAGCTCTTTCAGCAATAGCTCTCGCAGTACTTCGTCGGGTGCAAGCGACACAAGTCTTAGCTGCGATTTGATAATCGATTGCTGACCGGACCTGCTTCTCTCCGAATATGGCGGATCGCATGTCTCTCTCACGAAACGGAAGTAGCTCGATGCGTTTTCCAGCGTCTGCTCGACGACCTCCTTGCCCTGGTCCCGCACGAATGAATCGGGGTCTTCACCCGGGGGCGGGCATGCCACGCGGACATCAATTCCCACCTCGAATAGCCTTTCCGCGCACCGCTCGGCGGCGCTCTGACCAGCCGCATCGCCGTCGAAAAATAGGATCGCGGCGTCGGCGAACCGGTGGAGAAGAAGCGCGTGCTCCTTCGTGAAAGAGGTTCCAGATACCGCGACGGCCGTGTGTATGCCGACCTGATAGAGCGACAGGAAGTCCATATATCCTTCGACAATCACAACTTCCCTCCCTGCGCGAATTTCGCTGCGCGTATGACTCAGTCCGTAGAGAACTCGGCTCTTGTTATAGAGCGGTGTCTCAGGCGTGTTCAGGTATTTGGGGGAGTCTGCTGCGGCAAGCGCTCGTGCTCCGAAACCGATGACTCTGCGCGAGAAGTCAAACACCGGGAAGGTCAATCTCTGCCTGAATCTGTCGTAATAGCCGTCGCCAGACTCTCGTTTGACGATGAGTCCTGCTTGAAATAGCTCTTCCACTGTGATTTTCTTGTTTCGTGCATGAGCAAGCAGATTGTCCCAGCCCTCGGGGGCGTAGCCGATGCCGAATTCCGCGATTATATCGTCGCCGAGCTTGCGTTTAGCCTTGAGATACTCGATCACCTTTTCGCCGTTCCTGCCGGAATGCAGCGAGTCTGCGAAGAACTGAGCCGCGGTTTCGTTTGCAAGGTATATGCGTTCGAACCTGTCATCGCTCCCGCTGCCTCGTTTTTGTTCGGGCAGGGCGATGTTAGCCCTTTTGGCGAGTGTCACTAATGCCTCTGGAAACGTCATCTGTTCATGTTCTATCAGGAAGGAGAACACGTTGCCACCCTTTCCACAGCCAAAGCAATGGTAGATCTGCTTGTCCTGGGAAACCGAGAACGAGGGTGTCTTCTCATGGTGAAACGGACAGAGGCATACGTAATTGCGCCCGCGCTTCTTGAGCCGCAAGTAGTCCGAGAGCACTTCCACAATGTCGGATGCTTCTCGGACACGATCGATGACATGATCAGGATACGAACTCGGCATACGCTCAATATAGAGGCGATATCTTCGCCTGTCAATGTAACCGGACACGTTGCGCCAACTTCGCCTGGAAGGCGTTTTTGCTTGAACTTGTCAGACCATCCGGTAAATTGGGCAGGATGGCTTCTGTAGAATACGCTCCCATTGACGGAATCAAAATCGCTTACCGGTCAGAAGGCGATGGTACGCCCTTAGTTCTGTTGCACGGATTTACCAATTCGAGCTACAGTTTCCGCTATAATATCCCCATACTTTCGAAACATGCACGGGTTGTATGCCCGGATTTGATAGGTCACGGTCTCTCGGACAAGCCGCTCTCGTTTGACTACAGCCTGAGATCTCAGGCCGAACTTCTTGTCAAGTTCTGCAGCGCATTGGGTTTGAAGCGGATTACACTCGGCGGTTGTTCGATGGGCGGAGCGCTTGCGATGCAGGCAGCGATTGCATATCCCGAGCTTATTTCGCGAGTCATACTGGTGGATTCTGCGGGAGTCGATCTCGATGTGAGGTCACCACAGTTGATATTTGCGATTCCCATCGTTGGTCATCTTGCAGCGCTGGGGGTGACAATGAGATTCCGCAAGAGCACCTACCGCCGGATGATGAGCGGTGACTGTGAGATCGCGCTCGAAAGGGAGAAGTACATCCGCGAACTGAACAAGTGCTCGACCTTGCTGGCGGGAGTTCGAAATCTGCGGGCAAATAGGGCTTTCAAGCTTGAAGGGATCGAGAGGATTCGTCAGGAGACACTCATCATTTGGGGTGAGAGAGATCCCTTGTTCTCCGTGGAAACCGCGC
>JAGVNY010000234.1 GCA_020053015.1 Candidatus Zixiibacteriota bacterium
TCGCGCACGTCGATGAGTTGCTCTTCCATCTTCATGATGTAAGAATCTGCGGTCCGATTCTTGTCGATGAGATTGTCAAGGTTTGTGATCTGTTGCGCAATAGATCCGATTTGCGAGCGCATCTTCTCCGATATGACCAACCCGGCGGGGTCATCTGCGGCTGTATTGATTGCCAGCCCAGACGACATCTTGGACATAGTCTTGTTCACTGACCGCTGCATCGTGGAGAGGTTACGAACGGTGTTCAGCGATCCCGAATACGCAGTTACAGACAGTCCAGCCATATCGGGCCCTCCCTTCTATGCTTTTAGCCGCAAGTTTGGTGCCCGTTCGACCGTTCTCGGTAATACATTGTACTGCATTGTGTTCCCCTGGGGTGTCTCGAATTGAAACAATGCACACGCTGGTAGAATCTGGGGAATCATCCCACACGTGACAGGACGAAGTCAACAGCATGACATTGTTAGCGGGCTCGACCGGTTTTTGGGAAGCGTGAGCTAGCGACGCTGCACCACCGCGACTCTCTCGATCGCGCTGTAATCTTGCAACGTCTCGACGATCTCGATGCCTTTCGTGGCTGACACAACACGTCGTACCTCATCTGCCTGCCCCTGTCCCATTTCGAACACGCAGTATCCGCCCGGAACCAGCATCTCTCCCACTTCGGCAAGCATCTGTCTGATGAAATCGAGGCCGTCGTCACCTGCCAGAAGCGCCCGCTTCGGCTCATAATCGCGGATTTGTCGGTGCAGCAGCTGCCAGTCACCTGTTTTGATATAGGGTGGGTTGCAGACTACTGCATCAAACATGACACCGTCGCCTCTCACCGATGAGAAGAGATCGCCTGCTCGCAATGCCACCCTCGCTGCAAGATTGTGAAGTCGGGCATTCTCTTGCGCGAGACTTAGCGCGTCTTGGGAGATGTCGGTAAATGTCACTTGTGCCTGCGGGAGGTTCACGGCAATGGCAATACCGATGCAGCCGGTGCCGCAAGCGAGATCAAGGACGTACACAAGGTCTTTGTCTTGGAGTAGCTCGATGGTCTTGGAAACAACGAATTCCGTTTCAGGTCGCGGTATGAGTGCGCGTCTGTCGCACTTGATCGGAAGCCCGTAGAACTCGGTCTCACCAAGTATGTACTGCAGCGGTTCTAACTCGAGTCGTCGAAAGAGCATACTTTCGAGCTGCTGCGCGACGCTCTTCGACACAACCTTTTCGCTGTCGACGTAGAGGTCTACTCGCCTGCAATGCAGTATGGCGCAGAGCATCCGTTCAACATTGACACGTGGCACATCGACGTCGATGCGCTGCAGCTTCGCGGCTGCTGAGTTGATCAGATCGATGAGCTTGATGTCAGGCATTCCGGATCACATCCGGGGCATGAACAGGCCGTTGTCGATGATTGCCGGATCGTCGGGAAAATCGAACCCGGAGCATCCGAGCTTCTTGTTGCCGTGAATCATGTAACGAGATTGTGCAGCGCTGCGAGGCGCTGTGCCACTCTCCGCGGCGCTGCTGACGACTGGAACCAATGACATCACGGCCGCCGCCGCTGACGCGGTCCCGAGAAGCTGCATGAAATCGCGTCGCTTCATTTAGGATGTCTCCTCGGTCAGATTGAAGTTGTCGATGAGAGCATACGGAACAAGCATGACGACTGAATATTGCGGATACAATACGCGCTGCTTAGAGAGCATTCTGATATTCGAGAAGGCTTCCAGAATAGACTGTTGCATGCGCAAATTGACAACGGCACTCGTGACCTTTCCACCCTCGATCAGAAAAGTGCCGTCGCGCGTTGTACCGGTGACCATGGTCTTCATCGGATTCAGGTAGTTCACATACCAAAAATGAGTGATGTATAGGCCTCGTTCCACTGACCGAATCATTTCTTCGATGCCAGCTTGACCGCCTGCCATGACGAGGTTCCTCGGGTACGGTGTGAAGCTCTTGGTGGCGACATGCGCATGGCCTGTGGACTCGGCTCCCATTGCAGCAGCATCTTGAGAATTGGAGACCACTCCCATTGCGATACCGTTAGTCACAAGCTCAACGCGCCTGCGAACTACGCCCTCGTAGTCGAACGGCATTCCCATCATTTGAGGATCGTAGGCGTCGTCATAGACAGAAAAATTGTCGCCCGCGATCTTCTCACCCAATTTGCCCGCCATGAACGACCTATTCTGAACGAAAGTCGAGCTGCCGAAACCCATGAATGACAGAAATAGCAGCAACTGACCAACCGCTGGGGGCTCGAGAAGGACGGTATATGCACCCGACGGTAGACTCACTGGATCAACGGTTCTGACAGCTTTGTCGACTGCGGACTCAGCAATCGCACCAACGTTGATGCGGCTCACGTCCCGGTCGTAGCCGATTGCGAATCCGGAAGCGCCGCTTTCATTGGCGGCGGTAAGCGACAGCTCGCCTGCGGCGCCCTCGAAATATTGCTCTGTGCCAAGGGAATTGACGACCGCGACTCGACTCAGAGTTGTCTTGAAATACCCTGAGGTCTTCAGGCGACTTCTGTCAGCGATCTTGTTGATCTGCCAAATGGCATTTGCACGGTCAGTGGACGAGAAGCTGGCAGTTGACTCAATGAGCGCCGAGGGAGATTCAGTTCCTGCTGCTACAGGCAGGGAGCCAAAAGCCTCATCCGACTCGCGGAACGAGCCAATGTCAACAGAGTCCGAGATCGCCTTCTTCACGGAGTCGAGGTCGAGTCTGTTCGTGGAGGCAACTCCGATCCTCTTCCCTGTGACCGTGCGCGCGATGATTACGGCGTCCTCTGTCGACAGGTTTTGCTGAATCTGACTCTCGGCAATATGAGTAAGACCTATCGTCTCGCCGTCGAGCACAAGCTCGGTCTGATCGGCGGTGGAGGACTTGATCGCCTCATGGAAGACGCTGAGTGTTTGATCTTTGGACACCATGGCTATGATTCCCTCAGCTGCCGACCTTCACTTGTCGGAATCTGCACGGCGAAGCGCCCTGCGCAGTCCGCGCATTCTGACCAGGCTGCCCCTTGCCGCAGTTGGGAGTACCCCAGAGTCGCCAGAGCGATTTGTCACCTATGGCATCGCACGAGTTCCAGAAACTCACCGTGCTGCCAGAATAGCGGGGAGCCTTGACCATCGCGCCGAGTTTCCCGCTCTTTATTTCCCAGCCGACTTCGCTTCCAAGCTTGAAGCTCTCGCGTTTGTCATCGATAGACCAACTGTCCGGCGTCTCCATATATATGCCATCGTCGATGCCGGCGATCAGGTCGTCAAACGTCGAGGCGCCCGGCTGCAGTATGAGATTCGCCATTCTCACGATAGGCGGATTTTGCCAGCCTTCGGCGATGGCCGCGCCGGAGGAATCTATACCCAGTCTGCCGGAGCTTTCGCGATTGGAAAGGTAGCCGACCAGTAGACCTTCTCTGATGAGGTCGACAGGCCGAGCAATCACACCCTCATCGTCATAACCCCACGTCGCCAGACCACCTGCATAAGAGGGATCGGAGACGACGTTGATGATGGATGATCCGTACTTAAGAGTCTTCAAGTTCTCTGGGGTTGCGAAGGACGTTCCGCTGAAGTTGCGCTCGGAGCCGAAGACTCTGTCAAGTTCGAGAGCGTGACCAATTGATTCATGTATCTGGAGTGAAACCTGGTCACCCGATAGCACGATGTCTAAAGTGCCAGGGGTTGTCTCATTCGCTGCCACGAGAGCCACAGCCTGCTCGGCTATTCTCGGCAGTCCATCCTCGAAACCGAGTTCGCGGAGCAGCTCGTAGCCTTTGCTCATATATTGGCCCGATGACGTCGGGAATGATCTTTCCGCACGCTCGTGCCGCGATTTCACGACTCCGCATGACGCGCCAGCGCCGCTATGAAGCAGCTCCTGGGCGATATCTGATCCATTTGACGAAACGAAACGTTTGATTGTCCTGCGGAAATTCATGAAGCAGGAGCTTGAGTTGATATCCGGCAGTCTGCGCATAAGGGCATCGTAGCTCTTGAGCAAGTCGATCTTCTCGGTGAGTGAGACGGAGAATGGATCGACTTCAAATGGGGTCTTGTGGTTGCCCTTGGATGACTTCACCGGTGCAAGCTTCACTTTCGCAGTGTTGACCTTAGCGGATGTCCTTGCGATCTGGACTGCCTCAGTCGCGACCTTGCGCGAAGACTCTTCGCTCAAATCGTTTGTAGCGGCGAAGCCCCAGGCGCCATCGGCGAGCACGCGAACAGCAAGTCCAGCGGATAGATTCCGGTCGATCAGGCCGGGCTGGCCGTCGGAGACTTCGACATTCTCCGACCTGATCTCCTCGAAACGGAAATCGGCATATGACGCGCCGAGACGCTTGGCTTCGGTGACAGCTATGTCGGCAAGCTTATCGAGGTTCATCCGTGATTCCGATTTTCATCCAATGGCACGCACCCTTGCGGGTGCGGTACCGGGACGCATTGTATCGGGATTATAGGGAAAAGGCAAGCGAAAGTTCCGGGAGGCTTCTGAAGTAGTACACCACCGCAAAACTACTGTGTAAATGATCAATAGAACTTCAGGTGGACAATCCGCATCATTTGCAGCGGGGGGACTGTCTTGCCCTTCCTCCTGTGCGGTGTTTTTCAATCGCGAATATTATCACGCTCCGCATCTGCGAGCGATGCGGTCTGACAACGATAATGTCTGACGGGACCGCAGCTCGCACTTTGAGGGACTTGAACACCCTCTCTACTTCTCCTATCACACTTCGGTTCAGTTCCCAGTCTCTCATGGGAAGATTCTCATGAGGAGGACACGAACCCATTTCCTTCTGGAGCATGTCGTAGGTGAAGTGCAGCACCGCCTGCTCTACCTGCTCGTTCGTATACTTATAGCCACCTTCGGATAACATTGGATTGACCAGCTGGAAGGTATCATACCCCTCGTCCAACACCATTGCATCCTCGCATCCGAAAAAATCGTACATGATCCTTGTGATACCTTCAAGTGTGTTGCCTACTCTACCGGAAAGACCACCCGACGCCAAGCATACTAGGTCTTCTGAACTAAGACCAATTACGCCGAATGGGTAAACGTTGTGTGGAAAGTAAATCTCAACCCAATCTGAGTTGGGGTATCTCCGGAAATGACCTCTCCTTGAGGGTGAGTCTCCCACCTCACGAAAATGCCGACTGAGCAGTACATCCCTGACAGCTTCCCAGTTTGTTGTAACATGATCCTCAACGTCTAAGCCGATCAGCACGGCAGACTGGAGTGCGGCTCGGCGTTCATTAAGATTGCTAAATAGTTGAAACTCCCCCAGGTTCAGGTTAGCCACATTCTGGCCACGGAACATGCCTTGACAAGGGACCGTCGGCAAGTTGAAGACGTGACGAACATCTTGAAAGCGGTCGATGAGGTTGGATAGGGACAGTTCCATACCGTTCTGAATGACGGGCTTGCCTGCCAACGCGAAGTCAAGTACGCCGCGCAGGTCCTTGGACTTGTCGTTATAGCAACTTATCGCAGACAGCTTCCTCCCAAACTCGCTTCGGATTTGGCTATCTGCTGCAACAAGAGCATATCCTCCTGGTGTGCTGGAAATCTTTAGGTCAATGAATCCGTAATGACACATGAGATTAAGCGCCTTAGCGGCTTTGGGAGTCCATTTCACGAGAGTACGATAGACTCTGTCAGTTACGGGCTCCCTCTGTTGATCGCGATCCTCCTCTGTGAGGAGCGCGCATAGCTTCCCTCTCAGCTCCGCAATATGATGCGAAGCACCCAAGTATGCCACATGCCAAGGGTTCATGGTAAGGTCACCACAGCTCTGGACACCGACGACAAGCCAATCTGTGCCGTGATGTTCCACGAATCGATGAACATGCTGGTAAAGAGTCCATGTCCCGGCTCTCTGAAGGTACGGATCATCGGTATAGTGTTTATTGCTTGGAAGTATTGGTGAGAGACTACAGGCATTCCGCACGTATGCGACATGATGTGGGTCAGTCATCCGGGGCTGAGTTATTCCATCTCGCTGTATACCCGGCCCATTCTCGAAACCCGGTGTGACCGAAATGAACATGTGCTCACTTCCCGTCGTACGCAGGAAGCCTATGCTGAAGCTGTCATGTTTCTTGTCGTGTTTCCGCATTCCGTCCCTCCCGCCCGCGGCTAATGAACACAAGTGACGACGGCTCCATCGATCCGGATATGACCAATCTCAGACTGGAGCTACAGATTCTTGTATCTTTCTTCCAATAGACCAGAGGCAGATTCGAGATTCCTCGTGACACTCGATCCCTCCCAAGCAGATACTACAACCACAAAGATCATCCTTGCGAGCCACAGAATCCAAAGGACAAGAGGCGCAAAGAAGGCACCTATCACTATGGGCGCCACCTTGCCAGGCGTCAAGCAACCAACAATCAGAACAAGAGCTGTTAGCCCGTTCAGAGTGATGATCAGCCCTACATACCGCCAATTGCCATCCCGAACCAGCCAGGAACGTTGGACCGTCGCGGCGGACGTGACTTGTTCAGCGTCAGTCGCTCCGACCGCACTCCCGAGACGCGCCGTGTTCATCTGATTCGATCTGCCAAGCAGAGACGGAAGCCTGAAAATTGCAGCAAGAGCCAAGAATGATCCAACACTTATAACGAAGATCCCCGCGCTGGCCGTGTTGATACGGCCCTGCAACAGATCACTTATGGAAGACTCAAGCGACCCTTGAGCTGCCTGATCTGCTCTGAACAGCTGGTAGCAACCATATGCCATCATACCGCATGCAAAGAGAAGCAGCAAAGTCTTCCTGAACGAGTCCGAAGTCATCGAAGAAACCCCTTTCACCGATGTACCGCGAAAGATGGGCATCAACATCGCTGTATCAATTAGTGAGCTGCTCTGTTGCTCCTGTTTCTCTGTTCGACTGCCGCGCAAACGATAACTCCATCGATCCCCTTTGTCAAGATGTATGAAGGACATAATACTCAGAATGTGTGCCTAAAACTCATTCAACGGGCAGATCCACTTCCTCGCCCTCTCCAACGGGGAACTTCAGTGAACACCGCAAAACCAGCCGGCGCGGCTTACAGCGGTAGTCTGCGTGATGCGAGATATGCTATGACGATAAGGGGATAGCAGACCAGTGTTATTATGCGAGCGCGCGATGAGGAAATCAGGTTGTGTTTGCTCAGCGCGCTGAAAGCGGAGCCTTTGAGAAGAATCGTGAGAATGAGCCAGCAGATGACTGCTGCTTCAGTTGCAGTATCTGCGAGATTAGCCACCCCGAACGGCCAACCGCCCCATGCCGTGGCTGTGACCTCGTGCGAAAGCATGGCGCTGAAAACTCCACCGCCAAGCAGGAGAAATATCGTCGTCCAGAGAGCTTCTTTTCCGAGCGAGTCTATGAACGACGGATGGCGTGTGAGCATGACAGAGGAGATAAGGGCCAGCGTTGCCGAGAACATTGCCGCCGCCAAAAAACCGGCTACCAGAAGCACGAGCCATACCGGTGCAATACCTTTGAACCTGAATTCAAGATACTCGCCTGACGACCGCGCGTCATCAGGGATAGTCCCGAGGACGCTGCTGGAGCTGTCTTCTACCTGCACGCAGTACCATATCGCCTCACCAGCTTCAAGCGGCTGAATCGAGGCATCGTACTCATTGCGCGAGTCCTCCGCAAGCATCATCGGAGCCCTGCTCGTATCCGACGGAATCCCAAGTCCTGTCGGGTCGGCCACGAAGTAGATGAGGGTTGCCTTGAGAGATTTTCCTGACAGCGGTCCCGAAACCCTTACCGAAAACACCGGCGATGTATCCAAACCAGAGTGGAAACCTGTGGTGACATGGGTCAGATCGTAGTCGCCAGACCGCGTCCTGTACTCTATCAGAGGCTGATCTGATTCGGTGATATGCTTTGATACGAAGAACAATGCGACCGTTACGACGATCGCGACGATGACCTTCAGCGTCTTCAAGCGCTGTTCCCCGCAGCGGGGAGAGATTCCTTCTCGGAGAACTTGAGCTTCTCCTGCTGGTCTGCAAGCCGGAGCGCCTCGATCAGCTGGTCGATGTCCCCCTGAAGTATCGCGTCGAGCTGGTGAATAGTGAGACCGATTCGGTGATCGGTCACACGACCCTGCGGGAAATTGTATGTGCGGATCTTGGCCGACCTGTCGCCTGTCGACACCATCGACTTACGCTGACTCGCGATTTCGCCGTGCTGCTTCTCCATCGCCTGCTCGAGCAGTCGCGCACGAAGCACCTTCAGCGCCTTCGTCTTGTTCTTGAGCTGTGACTTCTCATCCTGACACGTGACGACCATGCCGGTGGGAAGATGAGTGATGCGCACTGCCGAGTCGGTGGTATTCACCGATTGCCCACCCGGCCCAGAAGATCGAAAGACATCGATCTTCAGTTCGCTCGGATTGATCGCAATGTCGACATCCTCTGCCTCCGGCAGGACAGCGACCGAAGCCGCCGAAGTGTGAATCCGCCCGGAAGATTCCGTGACCGGGACTCGCTGAACCCGGTGCACACCCGATTCGTATTTGAGCCTGCCGTAGACTCCCTCACCGGACACCAAAAAGATGATTTCTTTGAATCCACCCACGCCTGTCGGGTGAGACGAAAGTATCTCCGTCTTCCAGCCCATGTTGTCTGCGTAGCGATTGTACATGCGATACAGGTCGGATGCAAAAAGCGCAGCTTCATCGCCGCCTGTACCAGCGCGCACCTCGACGACCGTGTTGCGTGAGTCGTTCGGATCGCGTGGAACAAGCAGCAATTTCAGCTCTTCTTCGAGTTTAGTCTTCGTCTCGTAGAGCTCGTCAAGCTCCTGCCGTGCAAGTTCGGCAAGATCCTTGTCTTCGCATGTACGTTTGATTTCTTCGTTTCCCTCGATCTGCTTCACTATGCCCCTATATTTGAAGCCGACTTGGGCCGTTTCAGACAGATCGCGATGCTGCTTTGATATGTCCTTCAATTTCCTGGGATCGGTAATGACTTCAGGCGAAGCAAGTAGATCGGAAAGCTCCGAGAGCCTGCTCTCGAGTCTCTGAATGATCTCTAACATCCCCATTTAATCTTTGACCGGCACCCTCTCGGGAGTCCCTTCCATTCTCAACGCAGCTTTCAATGCGGCAATGGCGACCTCAAGCTGGTCCAGCGACGGTTCGCGGGTCGTGATCGACTGCAACCAGAGCCCAGGTGTAATGAATACGCGCGTGACAGCGTTGTCACGAGTCTTTCCGGATAGCTTGAGCAACTCGTACGATCCTCCCGCCACCAGCGGCAATAGGCTGAAGTGCACCAGAAACCTCACGGGCAACGTGGGCGGCGCTCCGGTAACGACGCCGTACATCGTGTCGGAAATGCTGTATACGACGATCGCGGTAATCGCTACGATGAGAATGAAGCTGGTCCCGCAGCGGGGGTGACGGGTGGTGAAAGTCTTTGCAGCTTCCGGCGTCAGTTCCCTGCCCATCTCATGCGCCCAAATCGACTTGTGCTCCGCGCCGTGGTACTCGAACACTCGTCGGAAATCGCGAAACAGCGATATAGCCCAGACGTAGCCGAGGAACATCAGCACCCTGATGGCGCCAGCAACCAGATTGAACGACAGTGCGCCCTTCTCAACGTGCAGCAGCGACGAAAACCATAGCGGAAGAAAGAAGAATATGGCGATTCCGACACCGAGTGCTATGACTACCGTGAGGAATAGCATCAGACTGGTAGAGCGCGAAGGCTTCGAGGCCTCGTTTGCGCATCTGGTCTTCCCCTCTGCATCAGCCGCAGCCACTTCGGCGGAGAAATTGAGTGACTTGACACCGATGATCAGCATCTCGACGAACGAAACTGCTCCGCGCACAATCGGAAGCCCAAGCATCCTGTGGCGCTTCGAAAGTGGGATGAAGTCCTCATTGCTGATTTCGATTGTTCCGTCTGTGCGACGAACTGCGGTGGAGATGCGGTCCGTCGAGCGCATCATCACGCCTTCAATTACGGCCTGTCCGCCTATGCTCAAATCGGGCATATCGTAGATACCTTCCTACAAGCCGGAAAACAAAAATAATAGCGACACTTCCGCAAAAGAAATGTCGCCCATATCTGCGTTACTTCGCTTGACTTTCGGCGCCTGCCGCATTGTCCTTTGCAGTGATGTTATATTTGCGGCGATACCGCTCCACACGTCCGGCAGTGTCGATCAGCTTCTGCTTGCCGGTGAAGAACGGGTGGCATGACGAGCAAATTTCAACCCTGATTTCCTTCAAAGTCGAGCGGGTCTGAAATGTGTTGCCGCACGCGCAGGACACCTTGGTATCGAAGTATTTCGGATGAATGTTGGGCTTCAAGTCCTTCTCCTTTTCTCAAACCTGCGCTAATGTACTCCGTTTCGAACAAAAATCAAGCTATTTGTCACCGCGAAAGAAACACCGGACAGACGGACTTGTTCCATTGCTGCTCGGCAGCAATCGGCAGGGCAGCGCCGTGCCGCTACGTTCACAGCGGCGCACCGCTGCGCCCTCTGTAGGAAATACCGCACCTCTTCTTGACAGTGCGGCCTCAACAGGCGATAATCCGCCGAGGGTTGACTCTATGGCGATTCCAGAACCGAATGCTATCGTAGTTCACAAGACCGAAGTGTGCCGCAGCCAGATGATTCTCCGAGTCGCACCGCTCGACTGGGAAATCGGGCGGTTCAATCCGGGTCAATACGCGATGATCGGCCTTCCGGCATCGGCGCCGAGATGCGCCAATTCGGAACCGGAGAGAACAGCTCACTCCGATGAGTTCTTTGTCCAGCGCTCGTATTCAATCGCTTCACCTCCTACCGAGCGAAACTTCATTGAATTCTACATCACACTCGTGAGAGATGGAACGCTTTCGCCTCGCCTCTTCGCTCTGACGGTCGGCGACAAACTTTGGTTGTCGAAGAACTTCTCCGGCATGTTCACCTTGCTGAGGGTGCCGATAGACGCGAATGTTGTGTTCGTGGCTACAGGGACCGGATTGTCTCCGTGCATGAGCATCATCAGATCCCACTTCGACTCTGCAGGTAGTCGAAGATTCGCTCTGATTCATGGTGCTCGGCACTCGTGCGAGCTTGGCTACAGGGCGGAGTTGGAATCGCTGGCACAGAAGTCGGACAGGCTCACATATATCAATCTCATAAGTCGCCCTCAGGAAGAGACCCCCGCATGGAAAGGGCGCACCGGTTATGTTCAGGAGGTGTGGAAGAGCGGTGCGATTGCGGGAGCATGGGGATTCGAGCCGACGCCTGAGAATACGCATGTCTTCGTGTCGGGCAATCCCGCGATGTGTGATGCCATGACCGCGATTCTGAAGGAACAAGGCTACAGGGAGCAGACGTTTAGAGAACCGGGAGAGTTGCATCTGGAGCGATTCTGGTGATCGCAGTTCGTAGGTCAGGAGCCCCGCGCTCCTGACGATTCTGGCGTAAACACCCGGCAATCGGAGAAGAGAACATGGCGGAACTAAAGACCAAACCCACGAAAGTTAGTGTTGCGAAATTCCTCGACGGTATCAAGGACGAACAAAGGCGCAAAGACTGTTTCGATCTGGTCGAGCTCATGAAGAA
>JAGVNY010000149.1 GCA_020053015.1 Candidatus Zixiibacteriota bacterium
GGAGCCTGCGGTGGAGATTTGTTGCATGCTTGGTTTCCGACTGAGGAGACCAGATGTCTCGAAAGTCGGCCACCCAGGGGATCCCAAGGAATTTCTTGAGCCAGAGCCCGACGAGATGAATGGAAGGGGGCGGAGAAGATGTGACAACTACGTCAGGCTGAGAATCCGCCACTATCTCCGACATTGCACGAAGCATCGACGGTACAGCAGTCACTCTGCCATCCGGCAGCATCATCAGTCGAGAGAGTCGGCTGCCGAGGTCGTTAGCGGAAGAACTGCCATGTGTTTGCCTGCGCCGCAGCAGACTTCTAATTGACGAAATATCCTGCGATGGAGCGCGGTAGACTCTGGTGCTTGCTGGAACCCAATCCAGAAGAGAACTATCGTAAGCTGGATAATCGACAGCATCGACTGTGAGCACGGTTACATGCCACCCGATCTCCGAGAGGTGGCGCGTGAGCGCAGCCACACGCTGAACTCCCCCCATCCCCAGCGGTGGGTAGTAGTATGACACGAGCAGGAGACTATTTCTTCGTGCGTTCGACAAGCTCTGCAAACGCTCCTTCTATCACTGCCATATTTCGTTCCCATGTCGCCCGCTGACGGACAGTCTCTCGATTCTTGATCGCAGCCGAAGCTCGCAATCCAGGGCTGTTCGCCGCTTCGATCAATCGATCAGCCAGCGCCGATGCGTCCCCGACTGGGAAGGTGAAACCGGTCTCACCTTCAACAATCCATTCACGGTTACCGAGTATGTCGGAAGCAACCGGGAATGCCCCTGCCGACATAGCCTCGAGAAGCGACACCGAAGTTGAATCCGACTCTGAACATGAGATATAGATATCAACACCTGACAGGACTTTGGCGTATTGGTCCCCGCTGCACCAACCCAGAAACGATACGCTATCGAGACCATAGGATCGGCACATGCTCTCGAGTCTGCTTCTCTCACTGCCATCGCCGCAGATCAGGCATCTGAATCGACCCAGCTTCGCTCCGCACAGTATCAGCGCATCTATCAGCACATCTACTCGATACAGAGGCTCCAGCCTTCGAGTCGAAATGATCGTGATTCCAGTTGAGGCGGTTTCTGGGCTGTGCGATTCAAGCCGTTGTTGCAGCTTCTCCGGCAGACCCATCGGCTCGGTAACTATTCGGGCTTCGAATCGACCCAGTCTGTGCGTCTCGGAAGTCATATATGCGCTGTCGGACGTGACGAGCTGCGCTCTGCGGAGAATCCAGAGCGCCCTTGCACGATGCAGAGGCGATTTGCGCGCTGAAACAAGCACGTCCGATCCCCACAGCGATACAGCAATCGGCCTGAATCCTGAAACAGCAGCCAAAAGCCCATAAGTTGGAAGGAAGTGCCCGTTGACGATATCTGGCTTGAAGCAGTCGATCACTCTGCGTGCCGCGCCACCAGAAGACAGATATCGCAGGGATCGCACGGGCACCTTGATCGTTAGTTGTTCATAGTCTGAGTCAGACGGATCGCATTCGAGCGAAGCCACGTGCACTTCGTGGCCTTTGCTCCGAAAGTAATCTCTCCAACGCTTGAGGTGAGTGGGCCTGATATCGCCAAGGAGGAGAATTCTCATCGACGCACCAGGCTTCCGATGGCACCGAGCGCCTTGTTTAGTGTCGTTCTCCGGTCGTATTCGAAGTATTCGGTTTCCTTTGCGCCCCATCTGGCCTTGAATCGTGCCAGATCAGTCGCACCCTTCGGCGAGGCTCCGAGATTGAGCGATTCGTAGCCTTCTCCGGCAAAACTGACTATGTTGCGCCAGAGGAGAAAGTGGTTCGCGGACAGACTGCGCCCGATTTCATCGGAGCATGCATCCCAGTGAAAAGCGCTCTTTCCAGCGCATACGCAGACATGCCCGGCACAAGATTGGCCATTCCAGATAGCGAGCTGCCACCGAAGACTTGCTCTGGGAAAGGACACTCGAAGTCGGCTGTAGAACTCTCTCGGATGGCGCGTCCTGCGACCCCTCCGAATGGCTGTGCTGCGCAACAATCGCCAATAATCATCGATGTCCTGCTCCGAATCGACCTCTCGAATCTCCAATTTGCTTCGTTCAGCTTTGGAGATACTTCCCCTGTGGCCATCGGGCAGGTTTCTCTCGATCCGGTCTATACCGACGCGTAGGTCAAGCACATGTGTCACGAGCCGATTCTGCCTGAACGTCGAATACGCGGCGTTCATCTCATCAGAGAATTCAACAACGTTGACTCGCGAAAACCCACCGTCGGCAGCAAATCGGATGAAGGCGGTCTCCAGTTCATGCACTCCCCGAGTATCCACAGAGACAGCTCCACCGTACATACCGTCCGGCATCGAGTAACACGCGGTCTGACCGAATCGGCGTCGAACGCAGAAGGGGAACAAGCCCACCGTCGCGCCGCCGTCCGCAAGCAGAAGAGCACATGCCTCGAAGTCCGAGGCATTCCACAGTTTTAGCCACTCAGAAGTCCGGAACAGGCCGATTCGTTCACAGCTGTTCTCGAATTCGGAGACTGCGGAAATCGCCTCGCTGCCTCTGACGATCAGAGTACCCGACATGGTTATCTTCTGATGACCGCAATCTTTCCGGTATGGCTGTGCCCATCTGCGGTCTTGATGTGGAATAAGTACAGGCCGCTGGCTACGAATTCGCCTGCCTCATTGCGGAAATCCCAGCCTTCGTCGTCATCCACGATGACTTCCCTGACCAGCTCCCCTGCAACGGTAAAAATGGAGACCTCAGCCGTTCCGAGGAAGTTGAACAACACCTGACCATTGTCCGGAACGACCGCCGGATTCGGGAACGCCATCACTTGCTCGACATCCTGCGTGAAGATTCTCGTATCGAAATCGAGGCGCGACAGCCCGGACGAAGTTCCCACCCAGAGATAGCCGTCACCCGCGTGATCAAGAGATGTCACCTCGTCACCGGCTATGCCGCTATTGGAGGTCGTGAATACATCGAAATCCTGTCCGTTAGCGTCGAGTCGAACAAGGCTGTTCGATGTCCCGATCCAAAGATTGCCGAATAGATCTCCTTCAAGCGCGTTGACCTGTGGCCCTGCCCCGGTAGGCAGCGTTACCCTGAAGAACCTGTCATAATCCTCATCATAGTATGCGAGCCCCGCATTCGTGCCGAACCAGACGGTGACCACGGTATCCGCCGGATCCGAGGGGTTAGCCTTAGCAATGCTCGTTATTACGCGTATGTTGTCAGATGGGAGCAGGTAATCATTAGTTGTATACTGCCGACTCGTGATCCCCGAATGGTTGAACGGATTATCCCCCAGTTCGGTCTTGAAGACACCGGCGTTCTCGAATCCTGTGTAAAGCGTGCTGCCGACCACATGAATCGACTGTATGAAATGATCGGAGAATCCCTCACGGTTGGTGTAGTAGTCCCACGTGTCTGTCGACGGATCACAGAAACTAACCGGTCGCATCGGATGGCCCCGATAGCAGGAATACCAAACTCGACCGTTATCGTCCACGCTAAGACCGAGATTTACGATGTAATTGCCACCATCAGCGTCGCTGTTGCCGTAGAGCGAGCTGTTTGTTGTATCGTAGCGGACGATGGAATCCCCTGCAATCCTGAACACTCCGAGCTGCCAAGTCCCTACCCACACGTTGTCCAAATGGTCGACAGCAAGCGCCCGTTGGCCACCTTCGGCCCGTGGGAGTTCAAAGTGCTTCCACTCAGTCCCGTCGAAGCTTGACACGTCCTGCGCCCTCGCAGCAGCCCACAGTGTGCGCTTGCTGTCGTGTCCCAGTCCGACGATGCTGTTCGAAGAAGGCCCCGGCACAAGCGCTTGCCTCCAGATATCAACACCTGTCTGCTGGAACGCTCCATCTTCCTTTGAGCCAACGACTATTCTCTCCGAAGATAGAATGCAGATGCTCATCAATTCCACATCAGGCAGCCCATCAATCGGATACGTTTCGAAAACAGACTCTGAAGCAGACCGGACAACGCGATCAGAACCGACTGCCCACAGCGTGTCATCCAAGACGGTCAACTGACCAATGCTCGTCTCATTGAATCCGGCGAAATGCCAGGAGTCCACCGTGTCTGTCTCGATCAGGTCGTAAAGACCTCCCGATGTTCCAATCCAGTACACAGATCTCCAGCGTGCGACTGACATTATGTCTGCTGACGGGAAACCGATCGAGTTTGCTCGAGTGAAAGTCGTCCAGTGGGTGTAGTCCTGAAGCAGTTCGTCATACACACTTGCACGGGCAATCCCCTCCTCGCTCGCAGCAACCACGATATCGCCGTCAATGAAGACCGAGAGTATCGGCATCTCCGGTGTAAATCCGCCCAACCGCCGGTACGTCTCCTTCACCTCTCCGCCATTTCGGAACATGTCGAACTTGCTGACACCGATTCCGGTTGCCAGCCACAAGTACTCGCCTGAAACCGCCATGTCCAGGATCGAAACTGCATTGCCATCCCGATCACTCAGCACAAACACCTTCCAACTGCCATCGGAGGCATCGAAGCGCGAAAGCCTGCCCGTCTGCGAGCCGAACCATGCATACCCTCCGGCGGCTATTGCAGCAGTCACATCATTCGCGCCCAGCCCTTCAGAATTCGTGTACTTGACGAGATTGGAACCGTCCGTGCCGAATCTGAGGACACCTCCACCTGTACCAGCCCAGATGTCACCCTCGTACAGAATAACCGAGTTGACCTCCCGGGAATCGGTAAAGGTCTTCCAAGACACTGCCCGCAGCTCCGACGATACGCCCAAGAGAAGCAGCAGAACCAATAGAATATTCGAGCGTAGGAATCGCATTCAATCCTCAGTGAAGTTTAACAGCGATACCCGCCAAAAGAAACAGAAATGTCGCTAAGACGCATAGTTTTGGAAGCCAAAGGCCGTGCTTGGTGAAAAACGTCTCAGCGCCGATCCGCCCGAGCCTCTGAAACACGACAGTGCGCTTCTCCAAGTCGCTGGTGCCGTGCTTTGTGCCGTACGGATCGACAGTGAAACTGAACCCGGAATTGGCGCATCTGGCGATCCAAATCCGGTTCTCTATCGCTCTGAACGGAGCCATTTGCATATGCTGATAGGGTCCGGATGTCCTCCCAAACCAAGTGTCGTTCGTAATTGTTACCAGGAATTCTGCTCCGCGATTCACGAATTGCCTTGCGAGGTCAGAAAAGGCAAGTTCGAAGCAAATCAGGCACCCGTACATCCCTTTCGGATGCTGGAACAACATCAGTGAATCGCCGAACGCGAAGTCCGATTGGCCCAGATCAATCTGCTTGATGGGCGGAAAGTAGTCCGAGTATGGCACCTTTTCCGAGAACGGCACGAGCCTTGTCTTCTTGTATGGAGGCTGCAATTGTCCCCAAGGTGTGAATTGGTAGCAGCCGTTGTAGTAGCTGCGCTGGCCATCAGGAGTAACGTCAAGCACGAGTGTCCCGACCAACACGTAGGCTTCCAGGTCTTCCGCTAACCTGCGGATCCGATGGTAGTAATCAGGTTCATCAACCAGGTACATAGGCGCTGCTGTTTCCGGCCAAATGATCAGATCGACCCCCCGTGCGTCAGCCTCGCGTGTCAGGCTGTCGTATGCACGCATGGTGTAATCGCGAATCTCCCAGTCCCATTTGATATCCGGAGGAAAGTGACCCTGCAATAGTGCGACACTGATGTCAGCCTCGTACTCGCCCTGTCCTCTATCATAGATCAGAGCGCCCGCGAGAAACCCGGCCACTATGAGTACAGGAACAGACGCTGCGACAGGGCGTCTTCTGCTCTTCCAGGCCAGATACAGAAGGATATTGATCGTCACTATCCAAAACGACAAGCCGATGTCGCCCCAGATGTCCACCGTTTGGATAAGTGGGAGATAATACGACTGCGTGTAGCTCAGATTGGACCAAGGAAAAGCAAACTGCGATTGAGTCCGCAGGTACTCGACGGCCGTCCAGACGAACGGGAAGCTCAGCAGGAATCGTCTGTTGCGGCTGCATAGCCAGGCGAACGCTCCGGCGATTGCGGCATAGAAGAACGAGTGTAGAAATACCATAGCGATGGCGCCGAAGAACGTTACATTCGCGACCCAATAGAGTGCAAACAGACTGAATTCAAATCCAAATAGATACCCGAGTTGAAACCCGCGCCTGAGCCCCTTGCCAGAGAGCGCAACGATAAGCGGCATCAGTGCCGCATAGGAGAGGAATCCGAACGGAAGCGGTGCGAAGCCGGCGGAGATCAGCGCTGCGGAAATGAGAACCAATCGCTTGTCACGGTCGCGCACGAGAGTCACAAAATAGAATACAGAATCGGATGCCATTGTGCACAGGCGGGCAGATAAGCGGCTATCGGAAACAGGAAGATTCATCTCTCACCGTCGGTCGACAAAGGATGCAACCGGAATTGGCAATTAGCTCTCCACCTGGACACCTAACAAGCAAAAACGCGCGGATTGGGGGGAGATACGGTGATGTCGCTCGTGTTGCACGGGATTCCAGATCCTCGACCGATGAGTGCCAGATACGCTCAGGTCAGATACATCATATCGACCGGAGTTGATCCCGGAATGATCCTGCCAATGGGAAAAGCCTTGGTCGAAGCCCCGTTGGCGGCGAGGAATCTGCCGGAGTCAGACTCTGAGAGAACTGCCACAAGGCCGATCCCCATGTTAAACACCCTGTACATCTCCTCGGACTTGATGTCACCGAGCCTCTGAATCAGGTCAAAGACTCGCGGAATGCTCTGTCTACCGACTTCGACCCGAGCGCACAGCCCGTCCGGGATTATTCGGTTCAGATTGCCCGGGATTCCACCACCGGTAATGTGGGCGACTCCGCGAACATTGAATTCTCTTAGCCTGCGGATCTCATCAAGATAACAGTGGTGCGGTACGAGCAGCTCTTCGCCCAGAGTCCTGCCGAACTCATCCACGTGCCTGTCTACGGTCCACCGCGCTTTCTCAAAGAACACTTTCCTGGCCAGCGAATAGCCGTTGGTGTGAAGCCCGACCGATTGAAACCCTATGACGACGTCACCATCGGCTATGGGGGTGCCGTCGAGTACACCTTCCTTCGAAACCACGCCGACGATGAAGCCCGCGAGATCGTATTCGCCATCGGCATAGAATCCGGGCATCTCCGCTGTCTCGCCTCCAACAAGCGCGACACCTGCTTTCAGGCAGGAAGTCGCAAGTCCTTTCACTATCTGCTCCACCACGTCTGGATCAAGTCGACCCATGCCTATATAGTCGAGGAAGAAAAGAGGATCTGCACCGCAGACCGCAATGTCGTTAATGCAATGGTTAACCAAATCGGATCCGATCGAACTGTGGACACCCGTCATGAATGCGATCTTCAGCTTCGTCCCCACGCCATCACAGCTCGATACGAGGACGGGTGTGCGGTATCTGGAAAGATCGGGGCTGAACGCCCCTCCGAATCCGCCGAATTTTCCAACCACATTGTCCGTAAACGTTGCCGCGGCCAACGACTTGATCTTCTCGGTCGCGAGATCCGCGCGTTCGAGGCTCACGCCCGCCGAGCTGTAGTCCAGTTTACCTTTCTCGCTCATTGTACCTTCCGTTGCAATCGATCCTGTCTCTCGGTTGCAGCCCTCTGCGAAGAATAGTCTCTGAGAAGTCAAACCGCAAGTCTCTCGAGAACAATCAATCGCGAAATGAGACGATCTCTATCTCCGCGATCTGCTCCAGCCTTCGCTGATGCCGGCCGCCTCCGAACTCGGCCGCAAGCCACGTATCGACTATCATAAGTGCGGTCTCAAGCGAAATCAGCCTCTGCCCAAGTGATATCATATTGGCGTTGTTGTGTTCCTTCGCAAGCTTCGCCGACTCCACGCTCCAACAAAGCGCGCACCGGATTCCCCTGGTTTTGTTCGCCACCATCGCTTCACCGTTGCCGCTTCCTCCAAGGACAATGCCGGCATCGCACCTGCCCGAAGCGACCGCGTTTGCCGCCAGCTTGATGAAGTGCGGGTAATCCACCGACTGCTCCGAGTCTGTCCCGAAGTCCGACACTGCGATTCCTTTGGCGGTCAGATGCTCTCTGATTCTCTCTTTGTACTTGAAACCTGCATGGTCGGAACCTATGGCGACCCGCGTTGCGACTTGTGCCATGTTATCTCCCTGACGTGACAGAACTGATTCCCTCTGCCGACCCGCCTTCGGTCGCGGTCACCAACTGACGAAGCGATGCGGCCGCGAACACGGCAAGCGGAAACTCAAGAATAAATATCCCGTATGGCAAGCTCGATTCGAACACGCTTCGCGTCAGCATAGCCAGGACGCTGGCTATCAGGTATGAGGATAGCAGAACAGTCTCCCCATTTGAGCTGTGTTTCTTGCGAACTGCAAGCATGTACCTAAAGAAGGCTAACAAGCCCCATACAACCAATGCCAAACCGATGAGCCCGAATTGGGCCGTCAGATTCAATACCCCGTTATGCACATTACCGGCCCCCACCGCGCCGTGAGAATATGCAGCCACTCTTGGATCGGTCATCCTGACATAGTCTGAGTATATTTCGCTCACGCTCCCCGCACCGACGCCTATCACAGAATGATCACCGATCAGTTGAAGGGCTGATTCCCACAGGATCATCCGCGATGAGAATCCTGAGGAAACCCGCAGCATGACGCCCATATTGTGAAAGACACCCGAAGAGTACTTGGAGCCGATTACAATTAGAAGGGAGAGAACTACCGCCGCAAGGCCTGCGATGGCCAGTTTTCTGTGACCTATGAGCCATATGAAGACCCCGACAAACACCAGCAAGGCCAGCATTGATGCTCGAGATCCTGCCAGAATCAGCACGTACAGCATCGCTGCGACCTGAATTGCGGATAGAGTCTTGTGTACTCGGTTTCTGTGATACCTGAATGCGAAGAGGCCCAGCGCCGCGGTCACATATGCGAAGTTTCCGATGACGTTCGGGTTTACGGTTAGTATCCCGAGTCTCGCGCCGCCCTGCGATATGTGAAACGCCATCGCAACGACGAAATAGGCGAACGCAATTCCTGTTTGTACGAACAACAGCGTTCGAAATCTCCGGGGAGAATCCTGAAGCTGATAAGTAAGCGAGTACACCACCGCTGAAGATATGAACACCACTGCTGCCTGGAATCCTTGCTCCGGACTGACTGCCGACACTGTGCGGATAATCAGCCAGACGGCAAAGATCACAAACGGCAGCAATAGGCGACTTGGAGGGAATTCGAATCGCTCTTTGTGGAAATAGATATAGAGGTAGATTGAAGCCGCGATTGCAGAGAAGATGGCGTATCGAACAAGGCTGTAGGTGCCGTAAGGTCTAATCATCGCCTCAAAAGCTGCCGACGTGAGCAGAAGCGCTATGAAGCCGTTGCGAGACACTGCTACGCAGCAGAGCAAGGCTATGACCGCAACTCCGATCAGAAGTGTTCCCGAGGGCACAAAGGCTGCGGCGAATGCAATTACTATGCACGCAAGCCCGAGGACAAACCTACTGAGCCACGAGTTGAAGCCAATATCCGAATCATGCAAATGGCTGTGAGTGCCCGTGTTCATTCAGCGCCTACCCGTTGGACGAACAAACTGTGCCAACGACAACGCGTGCATGCGGGGAAGCTTTCTCCGCATGCACGCCGAATCAGAAATCACTGTACTACATGTTGTTGATGATGTTGGTCCCGAACTGCGAAGTCCCGACTTTCGTTGCGCCCTGCATTTGGCGCTCGAGATCATAAGTGACCGTCTTCTGCCTGATTGTCTCCTGCAATCCGTGGTATATCTTGTTCGCCGCATCATCCCAGCCAATATACTCAAGCATCATGCAGCCCGAAAGAATAACCGACCCCGGATTGATCATATCCTTGTCGGCATACTTCGGAGCTGTGCCGTGGGTGGCTTCGAACAGTCCGATATAATCGCCGATGTTGGCTCCGGGAGCCATGCCGAGACCTCCGACCTGAGCCGCACAAGCGTCCGACAGGTAGTCTCCATTCAGGTTTGGCGTACAGACGACCTCATACTCGTCAGTTCTGGTCAGAATCTGCTGGAACATTGAGTCCGCGATTCGATCCTTCATGATGATCTTCCCGTCAGGGACCTTGCCGCCGTGCTTGGTAGTAACATCGTCTTCGGTGATCGTCTCATTTGCAAACTCGCGTGCAGCCAGCTTGTATCCCCAATCGCGAAATGCGCCCTCGGTGTATTTCATTATGTTCCCCTTGTGAACGAGGGTAACCGATTTGCGCTTCTTCTCGATCGCGTACTTGATAGCCTTGCGCACGAGTCGCTCTGTGCCAGTGATCGACATAGGCTTCACGCCGATGCCGGAATCCGAACGGATCTTGAGACCGAAATTGCCGTTCAGAAAGTCGATCACCTTCTTCACTTCCGGCGTTCCTTCCTGCCATTCGATACCTGCGTACACGTCCTCCGTGTTCTCGCGGAAGATAATCACGTTCATCTTCTCGGGATGATGCACAGGCGCGGGGACGCCGTGGAAATAGCGCACGGGACGCACACATGCATAGAGATCGAGAACCTGGCGCAGAGTGACGTTGAGGCTTCGAATGCCGCCTCCGATTGGAGTCGTAAGAGGTCCCTTGAGGGAAACAACATACTCCGTCATCGCGGTCAGAGTATCCTCGGGGAGCCACTCGCCGTACTTGCTGTTTGCGGCCTCACCCGCAAACACGTCGAACCAGACGATCTTCTTTTTCCCGCCATATGCCTTCTCTATCGCGGCGTCAATGACTCGTCTGGACGCCTTCATGATGTCACGGCCCGTTCCGTCCCCTTCGATCACGGGGATCACGGGTCTGTCCGGAACACTAAGCCTGCCGTCCTTCACGGTTATCTTATCGCCATTAGAAGGAGGCGTTATCAGCTTATAACTCACTTCTAAGTCCTTTCAATGCAGTTAGTAACCGAGCTCCTTGAGATGCTCTTTGTAAGTACTCCCCGACTTCTGGAGAAGCTCCAGATCAGCGGGTTTCAGCTTCAACTCGAAAATCCTCTCCACGCCGTTCGCGCCAAGCACGACCGGAACACCGATGTACACGTCCTTAAGACCGAACTGGCCGGTTAGGTAAGCCGAACAAGGGAATACTCTCTTGCGATCGGCAAGAACTGAGTCCACCATCTCAACAGTGGCGAGAGCCGGTGCATAATACGCCGAACCGGTCTTGAGCAGCTTGACTATCTCGCCGCCACCGTTTCTGGTTCGGTCGCAGATCGCCTGAATCTTGGCTTCGGGAAGGAGCTCAGTGATCGGAATTCCGGCCACTGTGGTATATGCCGGAACCGGCACCATTGTGTCCCCGTGCCCGCCGAGCACCATTGCCTGCGTATCCGAAACCGATACTCCAAGCTCCATTGCCACGAATGTCCTGAATCGGATGGAATCGAGAATTCCTGCCTGCCCGAAGACGCGATTGGTTGGAAAACCGGTGACCTTCCATGCATGGTAAGTCATCAGATCGAGAGGATTGGCCACCATGATAACCATCGAATTCGGAGCATGCTTGACAATGTTCTCGGACACCGACCTGATAATGTCCGCATTCGCTTTGAGCAAGTCCTCGCGGGACATACCGGGCTTTCTGGCCAACCCGGAGGTGACTACCACTATGTCAGATCCCTTGATGGCCGCGAAATCGAATGTCCCGGTGATCGTGCAGTCATAATTGTCCACGGGACCGGCCTGCATCAGATCGAGAGCTTTCCCGGCAGGCATCCCTTCCTTCTCAGGTATGTCCACCAGCACGATGTCGCAGAGATTCCTCTGCGCAAGATACTGGGCGACAGAGGCGCCCACGTTTCCGGCGCCGATAACAGATACTTTCCTCCGCATAAGTCCTCCTGTTCGGTTTGATGCTAAGCGGCCCTGTCCACGCATGGGACCAAGTAGCCTGCATCCTTGACAAACACAACTTCAGAATTGTCTCCATATTTCGACAATAGTTCATTCACTTTCTTCTGCAAATCGCCTGCAGGCTCCAGATAGATTCTGCGAACGGTCTCATCGGGCAATTCACACTTCACGCTGATCCGGATGCGTTTGAGGTGCAGCGCAGTACGGTACAGCTTGTGAAACCCGAGGTTGCGCGCGGCATCCTGCGCCGACAGAATCGACTCGGGCGAGGGATATATCTCTGCCATACGATAGAACTCGTCATTGCCGATGCCTTCTTTGCACGCCGATAATACCACGAGCTCGCCACCGTCCTCCAAAATGGACACCGTATTTTCGAAAGCTTTCTGCAGCTGATACAGATTTCGGTCCAGGGGACGAGAGTGCGCAGCGACCACAACCCTGAAGCGCTTCTTCACCGGCCGCATGTAGACCCGTCGGGAACATTCCACCGCACGATCGTGACTCTTAAGAAGGTCGCCAGCGAAGACACCGGCGACGGCACCGACTGAATCGGTGACGAACTGCAAGGAAAATATCCTCCGCGGATCCAGGAAGCCAACCGCTTCCCTGATGGACTCTGCTACCGGATTGCCAAGAAGCCTGCACGGCTGTGCGCTCATGTCCGCCGCGAGTTTGTGATTGGCCTCTATTGTGCTACAGAAGCAGAGACCGGGAACAAACGACTTCGGGCCTCCCGTGAAGCCGGCGAAGTAGTGTGGCTCGACCGACCCGATCACTATGATTCTGTCTGCCCAAAGGGCTGCGCGGTTCACCAGTATCTCTGAACCGTCTTTCCACTTTCCGATCAACTCGAATTGCGAACGGTCGTAAGCATCCGAGAAACTGATCTCATCTCTGTCCATCGCGAATCGAGATCCAAGTATGGTCTTGACGTCTTCATCGGTAGGCCGAGCGTGAAGTCCGGTGGCTACGATCATTCTCACTTCCGGCGCTCCTCCAATAAACCGACTGAGGCAATCCAACGCGAGAGGTGTCGGAGTCATTCGGTAAGTGTCGTTAACCACAAGCAATAGTCGACGAACGCCAGCGATGAAACGAGAGAGCCCTGCCGTAGTCAGCTCGTCGTCGGCAGCGCAATGCGGATCGGGCAAGGTGGGCACTCCCCCTAATTCCACAATGCCACCGAACCTCGAATCGGGCACCTCGACCGCTATTTCACAGTCGCCGTATGGCAACTTGACAGTCATCGACGCCGAGCGCTCCTCATAGCTTCTCGAAGAAGAACCGCAATTCGTCTCTCGCCGTGTCCAGCCCGTCGGACGCGTGCACAGAATTGCGCTGAATGTCGAGACCGAAATCGTGCCGAATCGTGCCGCAGGCGGCTTTCGCGGGATCGGTGGCGCCAACAAATTCCCTCAGCGCCTTGACCGCATTCTCCCGCTCGAGCGCAACAGCAACAGAGGGGCCCGATGACATGTAGTCAACAAGCGCATCGACAAACGGCTTCCCTTCGTGCACAGCATAAAATCTGCGAGCGGTAACGGCATCGAGATGCAGCATTCGGAGGCCCAGTATGACGAATCGTGCGCTCTCAACACGCCGAAGGAATTCTCCTGTCAGGTGTCGATCAGTGGCGTCAGGCTTGATTATCAGAAGTGTCTTTTCCATCTAGATCCTGTCTCTGAGACGCTGCCAACTCCACGAATTCTGTCAGAGACGGATTCCTGACAGCGTCGGTAAAGCATCTCGAAATACGCCAGCCAGCTACTTCTTCACATTCTTCGCGATCTGGAAGCCAAGCTCGAGGGCCTTCAGATTCTTCTCTTCCGTTCCACGAGGTGCGCGTCTGCGCACGACTTCGGTCAGCGCCTGCTTGGAGACTATCCCCGTCAACTCGCAGATCGTTCCAAGAGAAACGACGTTTGCCACCATTGCCACTCCGATCTCGCTCTTCGCCAGCTGCACAAACGGAAATCCGTAGCATCGCGGAGTGGGAGGTTGAGTCACCATATGCGAGTCAATGATAAGCGTTCCGTCCTCTTTAAGGTCATGGTAGTATGAGTCGCAGGCTTCCTGTGTCAGGGCAAGAAGCAGATCGAGCTTCATCGCCTTGGGATAGGATATCTCGTCGTCCGAAATCACCACATCGGCTCTGGACGCCCCTCCGCGGGCTTCAGGCCCGTAGGATTGAGTCTGCGCGACGTTTCTGCCGTCAATCGTGCCAACTGCCTCCGCGAGCATGACTCCTGCGAGAATCAGACCCTGCCCACCTGATCCAGAAAGACGAATCTCATACCTGTCGCTACCGGTCACTTGCTTCTCTTTAGTCTTCATCTCACGGCCTCGCTTCCGTCTTCTTCATCAGATCCTCGGACAACTGCGCATATCTATCACAGTACTCCTGCTTTTCCTCATCGTGGAGGAGACCTGTTACGAACTTGCCTTCCATCTTTTCGGGTGGGAGCTTGCGGGCAGCCTGAATCGGCATCGCGTGAGCTTTCATCCAAGTGAGCATCTCTACTGCGTCGCCCTCCTTGTTGAGTCGACCAAAGTAGGTATGGCAATTCGAGATGACTTCGACTACAGAGAAGCCTTTCTTCTCAAGGCCTCCCTTGATCATCTTGTCAAGCTGATCAACATGGTAAACGGTCGATCTTGCCACATATGCTGCACCTGCCGCAATCGCCAGTTTGGTCGGATCAAAGGTCTGCTCGATGTTCCCGTACGGCGCCGTCGAACCGATCTTGCCCGTCGGTGTGGTCGGGGAGAACTGCCCGCCTGTCATGCCGTAGATCCAGTTGTTGACAAGTATCACGGTAATATCGATGTTCCTTCTGCACGCATGTATGAAGTGATTCCCACCGATTGCGAGGCAATCGCCATCCCCCGTCACTACTATCACTTTCAGCCTCGGATTGGAGAACTTCACACCCGTAGCGAATGCGATCGCACGGCCGTGCGTTGTGTGTAGCGTATTGAAGTCAATGTAGACCGGAAGGCGTGAAGAGCATCCGATGCCTGAGCACACGACTATGTCGTCTTTGGGCATCTGCAGCGCGTCAATCGACCTGATCAACGACCCGAGAATCACTCCAAGTCCGCATCCCGAACACCAGACGTGCGGGAATTTCTTCTTCGGTCGGAGGTAGTGGTGCACAATGTCAGACTTAGTTTGCATGATGCTTCACCTCCTTGATCTTATGGAGAATCTCACTGGGCGTGATCAGTTCGCCGTCATACTTCTGAAGCGGTATCAGCTCGGTATGATTCCTGTCAATGCACTGCTTGACCATATTGATGAGCTGACCCTGGTTTAGCTCTGCAACAATCAATTGACGAACAGGCTTCAGCAGGTCACGGACTTTGCTCTCCGACAAAGGCCAGATCGTCTTTGGTCTGATAGCGCCGACCTTGAGACGCTGCTCACGAGCCATGGCTACCGCCTGCTTGGCAGCCCGGGATACTATGCCATACGACAGAATCGCAACTTTGGGATCGTCGTCCATTTCTGTTGACTCGAACTCCGCGATTGCATCCGCATTCTTCACAACCTTGTCTTTCAACTTGTCGAGCATCGCCTTGATTTCGCGCGGAACTGCCGTCGGAAAACCGAGCTCGTCGTGAGTGAGGCCGGTCACATTAAACCTGTACCCCTCGCCGAAGCTCGCCATAGCCGATACTCCTGTCGCAGTTATCGCGTAATGTTTGTACCAGTCCGGTGGCACCGCAGGACGCCTCCGCTCCTGAACCTCGATCTCATCGAGAGCAGGAATTACGACTTTCTCTCTCATATGGCCGAGCACTTCGTCGAGCAGCACGATAACGGGTGTGCGGTACATCTCGGAGTAATTCACCGCCTTGACAGTCAGGTGAAGACTCTCTTCCACGCTCGACGGCGCCAGCACAATTGCGTAGTAGTCGCCGTGAGTCCCGTACGCCGCCTGCATAGTATCCGACTGCGAGATCTTCGTCGGCAAGCCGGTTGATGGCCCCCCCCGCTGCACGTCAACTACAACACACGGCGTCTCAGTGATATACGCATATCCAAGATTCTCTTGCATGAGAGAGAATCCCGGCCCCGACGTCGCAGTCATCGACTTGCTGCCTGCGCACGACGCACCGATGATTGCTGCCATCGATGCTATTTCATCCTCCATCTGGATGAATCTTCCACCGATTCGAGGCAATCTGCGCGCCATTCCTTCAGCAATCTCGGTCGATGGTGTGATTGGATAGCCTGCAAAGAAGCGGACACCGGCGAGCACAGCGCCTTCAACACAGGCTTCATTCCCTTGAAGAAGTTTAACTTGATTGCTCATTGCCGCTCCTCTACTTCTCGTTGCTCACAATGGCCAAATCCGGGCAGTGTAGCCAGCAGAATGCGCACTGAGTGCAATCCTCCGGGCGCACCATGTTGGGCTTGCCGTCTCGATCTGGCTCGAAAACCTTCTGCGGGCAAAAAGCTATGCAGATATTGCATGCCTTGCACCAGTGGTAGAAGATTGTCAGCGGAGGGTGTTCGGCGTCCCACTTGCTCTTGACAGGTTCCGACTGCTGCGGGCTGGCCTTCTCCTCCACTTTCTCTGGGGTGTCTGTCATCGAAATACTCCTGCGCTCTATCTGCGCTTGCCTGCGATCTTACGGCCGCGGACTGGCTTCCTGGTTGAACTCTTGCTTGCAGTCTTCCTGACCTGCTTGACCTTGCCCTTGGATACCTCTTTTGTGCGTGCCTTCTTCGATGGTTTTGCCGCGACCTTTTTGGCAGGCTTCGTCGGCTTCTTGCC
>JAGVNY010000055.1 GCA_020053015.1 Candidatus Zixiibacteriota bacterium
ATCGCATGCTATCTTGCACCGACGCTGATTGTTGTCCTCGTCCGGCCAGAACGCAGATCAGCTCTTTTCAAATTGGATCGATTGCGTGACTGGAGACTTGTTCTTCTTGTACCCGCAGTCGCTGTCATGCTCAACTTCTCATGCTCGGTATTCGACGATTTCACAAATTCGATCTTTCCTGTCCCGGAGAGCTTTGTCAGCTACATCTTCAAACTGCTGTCGGCAGACTCCCCTGTCGGGCTGGTTTACGTGATACTGGCTGCTGCCGTGCTTCCTGCGATAGCTGAGGAAATGCTGTTTCGAGGTGTGCTCTTGTCATCCCTCATTGCGAAATATGATGTGTGGACCGGGATTGTTCTTTCATCCCTCCTGTTTGCTTTTGTGCATCTGAATCCTTGGTCATTCGTCTCGATTTTCGCCATTGGAACATTCTTCGGATACGTGACGTACAAGACCGGTACGTTTTGGGCAGGCTCTCTGGGCCATTTGGCAACCAATATCGCTGGCGTTGTGGTTGTGAATACGAAAGGGTCAACTGATTATATGAGCATTGTCTCTGGATGTGACTGGTATGTCGTGATAGCCATGACAGTGGGTTCCGTTGCCGGGCTTGCAGCTATCGCCGGGATCTGCCGAAACAAGAAGTGCGCAGTTGAGCAGTCGCCTCAGAATGCGCAGGGTAGTTGATGTATTATGACGAGTTGTACCGACGATGACATGCTTGGCTCTCTGAGACTTCTGGTTCAGACCGCCAAGATAATGAACCTAACGCTGAACAAGGGGGAGCTTGTAGATGCGGTTCTTGAGGAATCGAGACGCGTGTCTACGTCCCCATCAGCAAGTATACTGCTGAGGGGCCTTACGGGTGATACCCTTGACTTGTACCTGTCGCATGAGCGCAGGAAAGGGCATGAATCATTGCCGGTGGGCGCCATTGATTTGCTTTCCGCGAAAAGCACGCCAGTGGGTACTCTGCCTGTTGAGCCGGATGACCCAACCGCAGCAATCCTCCGATCTACTTTCGACATCGATCCGAAACTCAGAATGCGTATTCCGCTCATGCGTCGAGATTCTCTGTTCGGGTATCTTGATCTGTATGATTTGCCGGATGAGCACGTCCGTGTTCCGCACCTGACCGAGTTCTTGCGAGCGCTGGCTGATCTCTTCGTAATTGGATGGGACAACGCCGAGCTATATGAGCAGATGCAGCACAAATCGAGGCAGAATGATCTGCTTCTCGAATCGGCCCGGATACTGTCGTTGTCGCTGGAACTTGACGAAGTCCTCGAGAACATGATGACGGCGCTCAAGAACGTCGTCGACTACGACGCTGTTGGGATATTTCTGCTCAAAGAAGAAACCAATCGAGTTGAACCACGCGTCTGGCGCGGTTACCTCGGTGAGGACAGTCGAAGCCGACTCGGACTCAAGGTTGGAGAAGGTCTGATAGGGTGGGTCGTACAGCATGGAGAGGGGATATTCGTGCCGGACGTCAGGAGAGACAAGATATATCAGGATGCCAGACCCGGGACACTGTCGGAGCTGGTCGTGCCCATCAAGACCGGCGACAAGATAATTGGCGCGCTTAATCTGGAGTCAGACAAGCTCGACGCCTATTCAAAGAATGATCTCGATTTTCTCACGGTTTTCGCGTCTCATGCCTCGGTATCGATCGAACGGGCTAGGCTCTATCGCGAGATTCTGTCAAATAGAAAGCTTGAAGAGCAGCTGAACGTCGCGAGAATGATCCAGCAGACATTCCTTCCGCGCAAGAGTCCCGCTATCCCAGGTTTCGACATTGCCGGAACGAATATACCATCGCAGAAGGTCGGAGGGGATTACTACGATTTTATCCAGATCGTCGAGCGCCAGATGGGCATCGCGATTGCGGATGTCTCAGGAAAAGGCATGCCTGCATCTCTAATCATGGCTGCGTTCAGGGCGTCACTCATTGCGGAGATCAGAAATAACTATGCGATCCGCACTATTCTTCAGAAAGTGAATCGCCTGATGTATGAAAGCGTGGATCGCGGAGGTTTCGTTACCGCTGTATACGGCGTTCTCGATTCGAAGAACCGCATCTTCACGTTCTCAAATGCAGGACACAATCCGCCGATCCTGATCAGAAAGAATGGTTCGTACGAGGAGTTGGTAGAGGGCGGCTTAGCGCTTGGCATCACGAATGATTGCCAATACGAGGAATGTCCCGTGTATCTGGCGGCTGGGGATATGCTTGTCTTCTATACTGACGGCGTGACGGAAGCCACGAGCCGCGAAGGCGAGCATTTCGGGGAAAAGCGTATCCTCGACCTGCTGATTTCCAATCGTTCGGCTTCCTCCGAGAATCTTGTACGGATGCTGGTCGATTCCGTGAGAGAGTTCACTGCAGAAGATTTCGAGCCGGATGATTTGACTCTTATCATCGTGAAATCTGTCTGATGGAGTATCCAGTCAGCGGCTGACTCCACGCTGCGAAGCGGCGATTCAATGTTGACAAATGGTCGAACCACCTGTAAGTTGCGCCGTATAATTGTGGGACGAAGTCTTGCACAATAGGAGAACGAAAATGCTGAGACAGCACTGGCCGAAGCTTGTTGGCATGGCCCTGTTCGCACTTATGATAGTGATTGTGTCTTGCTCTGAGGACACAACCGAGCCGGTCACAGTTGACATTGGCGGAACCCTCGTCGTGACGTCGCTGCCAGCGGGCGAGGAGATCGTGATCGACGGCGTGGCTGACGCTGCCTGGGATAAAGTCAAGCAGCACTATGTCGTGCTCGACGATAGCCTGCTCGAGGGTGTGGATGATGTCATTTCAGACACCGACGACAAGAAGCCGATGCTGATGCGTCTCAAGGCAGTTGCTGACGAGGAGTACTTCTATCTGCTTGCCGGATGGAGCGATACTTCCGGAGCAGACGTGACCCCTGACCAGTTCCATTGGTACAATTCGAACGGCGACTTTTCAGTTCGAAATGAGGGCCACGGTAACGGCGGGCAGGACTTCTTCTTCGCAATGTTTGACGACGGCAGAAATAACTCGGTCGGAGCTAATTGCTGGGAGATGTGCCACATTGAGAAGATTGACGACAGTCTTCACACGTACATGGAGAACGGCGGTCCGGACATGGTAGATGCCTGGATTTGGAAAGCGGGACAGACCGATCCAACTCACACTCTGGATGACATTCACTATGCCGGGGGAGAACGCTTCACCTACGACGTCAACGTTCAAAACGTCGGCGTTTGGGTGCGTAATATGCAGCCCGACGGTCGTCCGGAATTCATGCACCAGGATTCTTCAGCCTATACAGGCGATTTTCTTTACCGTTCACAGATGGTAGCATTTCGCGATCTATATTTCGATGCACAAGGCCTGCCTCACTTCTGGCCTCAGGGTTTCACGCTTCCCGGCTATGCAGTCAGAGAGTCAGTTACTCCGAGCGACAATGAAAGCCTGTGGGAAATAGAGGCAAAAGGCTCGTATGACAACGTGGAGAAGACCTGGACGCTCGAGATCAAACGCAAGCTGAATACCGGCCATCCGGACGACATACCCTTTGTTAAGGGCGCCACTGTGGACTGCAGCGTCGGCATTACTAAGGACATGACGTTCTTTGGAGCGCCATTCAACAAATTCAGGAACATCACCTACCCACCGCTTGCGAGCAGACCGTTCCAGTTGAAATTCTGACGCAGAGAGTTGAGCAGATTATAGGGCCGCCTGTGTAGACAGACGGCCCTTCATATTTGGAATGTTGTAGTAGCAGTGAAGCTATGACAGGAGTCCGTTGAGGAACCTACCTGATTGATAGATTATCTCGCTATCGGCGAATATCTTTCCGCCTTCGCGTAGATCGCAGACCATGTCCCAGTGCAGAGCCGAGTTGTTGGATCCACCAGCTTCCGGAAACGCCTTTCCAACTGCCAGGTGGCAGGTGCCACCGATCTTCTCATCGAATAGCGTATTCTTCGAAAAGCGCTTGATCTCGTAGTTGGTGCCGATTGCGATCTCGCCGACATAGCGAGCTCCCTCGTCGATGTCCAACATATGCCGGAGAAACTCCTCGTTCTTGTCGGCGGAGAAGTTGACTACCTTGCCATCTTTGAACTCAAGCCGTACATTGAGCACTTCTCTGCCCTGATAGCACGCGGGGAACGAGTAGCGGATGTGACCATTGACGCTGTTCTCTATCGGAGCAGTGAAGACCTCTCCGTCCGGGAAGTTCTGAGCGCCATCGCAGTTGATCCATTTCCTGCCAGCCGCGCTAAAGGAAAGATCCGTGTCCTTTGCCACTATGCGGAAATCCTTCTTTGAATCAAGAAAAGAGCAAACGTGTGCCTGCTTGCGCGAGACCTCTTGCCAGTGCGCCACCGGGTCGTCAAGGTGCAAGCATCCGGCTGTGTATACGAAATCCTCGTATTCTGTCAGCGACATTTCAGCATCCTGGGCGGCGGAGAGAAGCGGGAAGCCGGTTCCACACCAGCGCAGCTCGCCCTTTGCGATCCTATCGAAGATGCGCTCCTGGACGGGCTTCCTTGCAAGCTGTGCCATTGCCTGACGGGAGGGATCGACGTTCGATAGGAACTTGGTATTGTCAAAACCGAATACAACCATCAGCGCATCGAGATGCTCAGCTTCATACTTCATTGTCTCCGGTATGAACTTCAACTGATCATCCGAGCCGTGCTTGAGCACTATCTCGGTCAGGTCATCCACAACCGGTATGAAGTACGGATTTGCTCCGATCTCAACGGCCTTCTTGAAAAAGGCCTTTACGAACGGCATCGCTGATGGGGTGCCCTGCACTTTGACCCAATCCCCCTTTTTGAGCCGCAACGAGTAGTTCACCATGACATCAGCGAGTTTCACAATGCGATTATCCATTGTCATGCCCTTTCCATGTGCGAACCTGAAGTCATTTTGGGAAGGCTATAATAGTGCAATCCCTTCGTGTTTCAACAGCCACCTCTTGGCCTGAATCCCCCCTCCGAA
>JAGVNY010000238.1 GCA_020053015.1 Candidatus Zixiibacteriota bacterium
ACGATTATACTGACGACGTTCTCTCGACATCCGGACACCTCCACAGGTCAAAATATACCGACCTTCTCCCTGTGTCCACTTCTTCGGGGGAAGACCAAACCCGACCTACGACAATCGCATATCTCGCTACCGTTAGACAGCCTCGGGATTTCCGACGCCGCAGAATAGGCGGGACCACTTCGCAGCCCCGCCGGGAGCGGGACTGCTCGGGTACCGCCCTACTGATCATTGGTTCGGCGCCGCCCTATTGATTATCGATTCGGTATTGGCCTGCAACGATGCACTGTGACCCTGTGTGCCCCGGACGTTCGTCCGGGTTTATTCAACCCCATGAAACCCGGACAGATGTCCGGGGCACCAGTCGGGAGAAAAAACCGACAAGCTGTAGTCGGGTTTCTCGTTCCGCTTCGCGTCACTCGGAACCCGACCTACGACAATCGCATATCTCGCTACCGTTAGACAGCCTCGGGATTTCCGACGCCGCAGGATAGGCGGGACCACTTCGCAGCCCCGCCGGGAGCGGGACTGCTCGGGTACCGCCCTACTGATCATTGGTTCGGTACCGCCCAACTGATTATCGATTCGGTATCGGCGTGCAACGATGCACTGTCACCCTGTGTGCCCCGGACGTTCGTCCGGGTTTCAGAAAATCTCTGCCGATCAACGATGACAAATTCAGCGACGAGGAAGGTCGAGCGCGCTTTGAAACCGGGAGCAAAGCTCCCGGCCACACATCCCCATGAAACCCGGACAGATGTCCGGGCCACAGTCGCTACTTCATAAAGGTACAATATCAACGCAGATTCTGTGGTGGTTGGAACAGCAGCGGCGTCAGTGGGCGAGAATCCCACAGGCGGAAGGAGCATTGATGTTACGCGGACTTAGAGCACTCATCGGAGTCGATCACAACAAAGCGCTTCGACCGAACCGAACTGCGAGATTGGCGCGTTCCTCATCGCGGGTTGCGTTCGGATCCAAGCCGAGGTCGAAGCGTATGCCACAGCCAACCGACTATCAGTTTCAATGCCCGACCGGAATCGATGCGCATGAGGCTCGTGTCCGGCTGTACCGTTTTCTTCGTGATAACTTACCTGCTCTCGATGCTGCGGTTTGGACATGGGTCAGAATGGCTGCAGCGCCTTTGCAGTACTCCATTCACGACAGAAGCGGTCAAGCCGTCGCCTCACGTGAAGCCGATGCTGCGATCGAAAGTCTTTCGCATCGCGTCTACGACAACAAGCCTCAGAGATTTGGCGGGATTGACGCCCTCCTTGTGGAATTCTTCAATTCCCTTTTCACTACCGGTTCAGTCTGCGGTGAGCTGCTTGTCGATCCCACGGGGACTGGGGTCGAACGATTCTACTTCGTCGATCCCGCCACAATCAGATTCAATCTGAATCGGTCCGGCGACTGGGAGATGTTCCAGCAAGTCGAGAACCGCAAGATCGATCTCGCTGCGCCCTCCACGTATTTCTACGGTCTCGACGGCTCCTCGGTGGAACCGTGGGGACGATCACTGTTGTCGTCTGTGCCGTTTGCTGCGCGCATCGAGCAGGCGCTCGTATCGGACATGAACCGAAGCATGCACAACGCAGGCTATCATCGCATCCACGTACGGATCAGGCCGCCTGAGCGGCTGGCAGGCGAGACCGACGACACTTACGTTTCCCGAGCCAATGAGTATTTCGATGAGACCGTGCGGATGCTTCGCGATATCGAACCTGATGACAATCCGATAACCTGGGATGACGTCGAGATCGCGTACATCGGTCCCGCATCGAAGATTTCATCGTCTTCGTCATGGTACATCAATCACAAATCGATGATAGAGGACATCTGCGCAGGGACACACCTCGCGCCATTCATGATAGGCTACTCGTACGGGTCGACTCAAACATGGGCGGAATTCAACTTCGAGCTCTTGCAGCGACAACTCCGCACAATCCAAAGCGCAGCATCGAAGTTTCTGGAGTGGATCACACGTATCGAGCTTGCACTTAGGGGGATCGATCTCGACTGCAAATGGCGGTTCGAGAACGCTGTCAATGTAGGGCTGCTTGATCGTCGGCGCGCCGAGGGACTACATGTCGACAACGTTTTGAAGAAACTCGATGCTGGATTGATCGACGGCGATGCGGCAAAGCGCGAATTGGGGATTGTAGGGTGAGCCGTGTGCGATTGGACATGGCACGCCATGTCCGTAACGTGCGTGGCGGACGTCCCGTCTGCCACGATGCGTAAGTTGTCGCACGAGGACGTACGCCAACCACAAACAACAGGTAGTCCGAACCGCAGGGGTTCGGACCTACTGGCTACTGGCTGTTGCCACAGGGCATGGTGCGCCATGGCCGTACGATAGAAGATGACAAGACTCGCCTCAAATAACCGTTGGCGCCTTGCGGTCACCGATCCCGTGCTTTTCGCGCGCGAATTCCTTGAGGTCGAACCGCACGAAGGGCAAATACGATGGCTGCAGAATTCTGTCTGCCCGGAAAATCTCCTTGTTACGGGCAATCGGTGGGGCAAGTCTTTCGTTCAGGCGATCAAGATCATCCATCGATGCACGTTCAGGTTAAGGCGCCTCAAGTACGATTCCTCTGGAAGATACACTGCTGTCAATGCCTCGATCACGATGGATCAAGCCAAGATCGTATTTAACAACGTTCTGAGGCTGATTCGAGGCAAGCCGTTGATGGAGGTTCTCGTCAACTGCGTGCGATGGTCTCCCTACCCACAGCTCTATTTCGCCAATGGGGCAGTCTTCACGGCTCGCTCTACGCAGAATCGAGGAGAGCATCTTCTCGGCAACGACTATGATTTCTTCAGCTTCGATGAAGCCGCGTTTGAGCTCCATCCGGAGTACGTGATCAACGACGTTGTCACCATGCGTCTCGCCGACAGACATGGTATGCTCGACTTGATTTCCACGCCGAAAGGCAAGAATTGGTTCTACACCAAGGCTGAGGAGATGGCGCGTCGGACAGGAGCCTGCTACGTGCAGACTGGTTCGACATTCGAAAACTCGCACGTCAGCCGCGAGTATTTGCAGCGCAAGATGGACACTCTGTCTTCGGCTGTTGTCAGCCAGAACATCATGGGCGAGTTCGTGGATTCTGGAGACGAGATAGTCTCGGAGGAATTGATTCAGGCTGCACTTGCGCGCTCGACAGGTATGGCTCCGCCTGTCGAGGGCCACCGATACTGCCACGGCTGGGATCTCGCCCGCAAGGTGACATACACTGTGGGCGTAACGATCGATCTATCTGTCACGCCGTTTCAGGTCGTACATATCGAGCGGTTTCAGGGACGCGATTGGGACTCTGTCATAGCTGTAATCAAGAAGGTTCACAGAGTTTACGGCGGTGAAGTGCTGATTGACTCAACCGGGCTGGGCGACGTGGTGCTCAGCCAGTTGTCCGACATCGGTGCGTCCGGTTACTCATTCGCTGTTGGGGGAGGCAAGGCAAAAGCCGACCTTTTGGCCAATCTGCAGCTGATGCATGAAAGGCAGAGGATTGCGTATCCGTACTTCGAGCAGGCGGATTCTGGCCTTCTGTGGTCAAATGTGCAGGAGCTTCGAGACGCTACCTGGACAGACAATCGACTGTGCGATTTCGTCATGGCCCTTGCGCTTGCCTGCTGGACGGCAGGACGTCCCGATCGAGAGGCTGACGGCAAGGTACTTATTCCGCGAGCGGCGAAGATACAATGAGGCCCGGACATAGTGACCGGGCCTGCGTGAAGCGTTCTTGGAGTGTATGATACGCGAGCTGGCGCTCGTTATCCTCTAAGTCTCTTAATAGCAGCCCCACCTGCCAGACCAAGTCCGAGCAGGATCAACGTGCCCGGCTCCGGTATCGGAGGTGGACATGTCTCGGGCGAATCAGCAAAGGTGGTTGTCCAGGAAGTCGTCGGCGCTATTGGCGTGCTGCCATTCCCAACAGGCGTGCCTGATGGAGGATTGCCCACTGGCGCGCTGCCCGATCCCGCAGCGAGGTCGGCCTTGGAGAAACCGAAACCATATGCCGGGGTCCAACTAAGGCAGAGTACCATGCCAATGATTAGCGCCGCGAGAATTGCCAGATGCCATCTGTTGACCGAAGAGCTTTGATCCATATATCACCTCTGGTTGCTATCTCAATATTCTAATCTCATTCTAACCTCTGTTTAGCAAGAATGATGCCCGCCGGTACGACTGTGAGTCTTGACAAGGATTTCGTTATGTAACAATGGATTGCCAGAAACAAGAATCGACGAGACTCTGCCATGTGCAGTTGCAGGTGCAATGAGTTGCACAGTTTCGGCTGAAAGGCCGTCAGCCGGTGCAAGTGCAGCAAGTTCGACACTGAGTCTGAGGAGAATCCATCGGCTCAGCTACAATAGGAGGAACTGTAATATGGACGGATCAAACGGGACAATCACTGTCGAATTCGCCGATTCTGGAGCGACTCCGACGCCGGAGATGCTCGAACTTATCAACAATTCGCTTCCGGTCGGATCGAAGTTGACACGGGACGGCGTCTTTGTTCGAGCGATGTATGTTACGTCGGATGCAGTCAATACTCAGGGTGGAAGATTTAGGAGCGAAGACCTTTCAGCGCTTAGCAGTCTGATTTCCGGTGTGCCGGTCATGATAGGGCATGACAAATCGAAGCTGCCGATAGGAAGATGCTTCAAGTCCGAGCTTGTTGAACGCAGTGGGGCCAAATGGGCCAAAGCGTGGTTCTACTGGCTCAAGGATTGTTCAGAAGCCGACGATCTCCGCGCGAAGATTGATGGAGGAATCTGCAACGAGTGCTCGCTGTCGTTTAGCTTCAGCGTTCCGGAGTGCTCCATTTGTGGGGGTGACATCAGGAAGTGCAGCCATCTCGCCGGCAAGACCTATCGCGATGAACTCGGCGATATCAAGGTTTGCCACTTCATCTACGCAGGCATCAAGACGGTGAACGAGATTTCGCTTGTGTACCGAGGAGCTGTGCCGGGAACTGCAATAACGAGACTCAAGATGCATCAGGATACTTCCTCGGGTTCGTGCAACTCCGATCACGCTTACAACGGACCTGCGGGCGAAGTCATACTCGATCTCGCTGCCGCAGAGATGATCGATTCCGAAGCGACTACATGGCCAGTCTATCACGGCATTCCAATCAGGATCACGGCTACCGACAGGCAGGTTTACACCGACCTTCCCGGCAGATGGGCCGATCATGAAGCCATTCGGCAGATCGTGACACTCGGCTCAGACGAGCTGGTCGTTCTCGGTGAGGCGGAGGGGGCAGTTGTCTTCATGCGCGGAAGAAGCCGCCTTCCACTGTATGCCGTCGAGAATGCTCAGCACTCCATTGGTCGCTCATGCAGGTGTAGAATCAAGCTCTACGCGGATGCGAACCGGAGAGACGAACTCTCGAAGTCAACGCTGGATAGGCTCGAGAGCTGCGGAGTCGACGTCATCAGGCGAACGGTAGTCAACGACGCGGCAGGTCTTGCGCAGGCTGCATCTATCGCTCCGCACGAGGGACTGGGAATCGTCATGGATGGCAGTCGGCTCACCTATCGCCCGCAGTCTCGGCTCTTGCTCACAGTGCGCGATATTATCCGGCACCAGGCGGGTCGCTTCTGTTATGATCTCGCATTTGGCAGCGAACCGGACGTGGTGTTCCGCAGCTATGAGTCCCGAATTCCGGCAGACATTGGTGACACACTGTATGTCGATGCTACCTTGGATTCGACGCGGCGGCATGTGGTTCTCCAGAAGATAACGGTTCTTGATAACCTCAAAACATACTTCCGGCCTGATTCGAAGCTGAGACGATCGAGTGAGGAGTCTTCTGAGCAGTACGAGCTTTATGCTTTGGCTCCCGACAAGGCCGCGCTGAGACTCGTCTCTGACTCCAAATCTCTGTGCGTTTTGTTCACGAGCTTCTCCGTCAAACAGCTTCTGCTTGGCAAGACTCTGGTCGGGCACGGGTTGCCGAATGGCGATGATGTTCAACTTCGGCATTGTCTGGAACGTGGTGATGTCGCCGAAATCGATGGGGATAGCGGTGGCAGGATTCTCTCGTTCCGAGGGAGAGCGATCAAAGGGGATTTCGTGATTCGCCCTGCGGTACTTCTCAAGGAGCGAGTGTGGTTGCTCCACCGAGCGGCATGAGGGATGCAACGACCCAGCGCGAACTTCCCATCGGTGATACTACCCCTTAGCTACAACCGTTCACGAAAAGAGCACAGCACGCTGTGAGCATAACGAGACACTATCAAAACAGCTCAATGTCGTTGAAGTCGCCTCGCGAGACCATGACGACAAGGCTGCTGCCAAACCTGCCGGATGAGTAGAGCTTGACCAGACCGTAAGAATCTGCGTAGTACTCGAACTCGGTCTTGAAGATATCCTCCTGATCGTGGAGTCTGTAGTCGGACTGCACCACATGGCAATTGAACAGCCCCATCGGAGTCAGCACGTCCTCGCGTCGCAAGTATGTCCGCGTGACATCGAATCCCCACGAGATAAACAACTGCGAAGTTATGATCATTTGACCCGGCTCAGAAATCGGCGGGGCATACTCCTCCCAAATCGTCCCTGTCTGAACGTTATTCGGAAAGATAACGGCAGGCTCGGAGAAGTACTGGATGGAGTCTCGATCCGCGATTCGTCTGTAATAGCCCAGATTCACCACAGAGTTTGAGGTGATACGTATCGCGGCGGTTCTTACGGAATCGAACCAGAGATCGATTCGGTCGCGGTTCTCGTCAATGGCCGCGGCAGAGAAGACCAGTGTCGTCGTGTCGACCACGACTCTGAAAGGCGGATATGTGAAAATGGAGTCATACTGCAGATACAGGCACTCGAAGTCCTCCTGCATTCCCAGGGTCTTGACGGCATTGAGCGCCCCGGGCGTCTCATCTGGATTCGTGGCAGAGTCTCCGCAGCCGAGAATCAATAACATCGACAACAGGACGACCAATTGCGCTTTCATATAGCACCTCCCTTAACTCAGGCAATTCTGCCAGGAGCCCGTATGCCTGTCAACAAAAACACCGGCGACGACAGCCGCTCTGCCATCTCGATGCGCGTGATCCAGTTCATAGTGCCGCTCATCGTGACCGCCTGTGGCGTGGTTGCGGGATATGTTACGACCATCTACGGTATCAAGCTTGATCTCGCAGACAAGGCGGATTTCTCAACGGCAGTAAGTCTCGATCGCAGACTCTCTCGGATAGAAATAATCCTTGAGGAGAAAGCGCTGACTCGAGAGGAATTCCGCAGCTTCGGCGAAGCGCTCGACAAGAGACTCGATTCGATAGAGAAACAAATGTTGAACCTGACGGAGAGAACGGTATGGAAACAGAAGGAATCAGAAACGAGATAAAGTCTTATCTCGGAGTTCTTGAAAAGGGCAAGCTGACGGAGATCGATCTGGATTCCATCGGCAATTGCCTGCGTGAAGCTCTTGGGCTTCTGAAGACTCAGCAGAGTCGGCTGAACGAGCTCAACGTCCTGCGTACAGACATCGCATCAGAGGTGATCTCGCTCGTGAAGGCGAATCATGCTCTGACAAACGCGACTATGCTCGCCGACTCCGAGCAACTGTCAAAGCAACTCCAGGCTCGCACTGCTGCAGAGCTGATCGAAGTCAGGAGAAGGGCGAGAGCGGAGTTTTCAAAGTTGCGCAGGCAGGATGGACTACCGAGACGAACGAATTCAGCCTCGAGCTATCAGACTCTGGCAGCTGAGTACAGGGTAGAACGATGACATACACATGCGCTGTGCGACAATCGGATGAAGTGGGTATGAGTACCCGAATTGCAGAGGTTTCTCGGAGAGCAACCGCAGCAGGGTGTCTCGATTGCGCTGACAGCACAGAATCACAGGAAAGGAGACAGCAGTGAGTGCAAGAGCACAGAACCTTGAAACCTTGTCGCCTCTGTTCGCGACGTTCAACATTCACCAAACGGCAGGGGCGGACGACCTTGGAGATGCGGATGTCGGTAAGGCGGTGAAGCTCACGGGCAATTTTGAAGTCGGACCCGCCACCGATGGCGCCGCGATCATTGGCAAGCTGATTGCGCTTACGTTGACAGACTCGGATGATGGCAAGCGAGCAGCGACGGTGCAGATCGGTGGAGTGATGACTCTTCCGATCACGACCACCTACCCGGCAGTTGGTGACAGAGTAATCGGCGGGGCGAGTGGCACGGTAAAGAAGGCTACCGCGTTGGCCGCATATGATCCCGCTGGAGGCAACATCGCTCGAGGAACGGTCCTGGCGGTCAGCGGAACAAGCAGTTGCACGATCTATCTGCCGTAACGGAGGGAAGAAGAGTGAACACAGATGAGATGATTAACACGGATATTTCCGAGAACCTGCTCGCGCTTGCATCCCACGAACCCGCGCGCGGCAATGTCGATCTGTCGCGCACAAGGCAGATCGAGATCAACAGAGAGATGTACCTCGATGCGCAAGCGAGAGGGATCACGCTGACGGAACTTCTTGAATCCGACCCGTACGACCCATCGCCTGTCGGCTCCCCGCTCGACGCATTCGAGCGGCAACTGCTCCTGAAGGGAATCAGGACGGGAGGGAAGCATCCGGCAACCGTGGAGTTGTTTTACCGCAACGCGGCCATGTTGCTTCCGGAGTTCATCATGCGTGAGATCAAACACGGCATGTCGCTTCGAAGCGATTTCGGCAAACTCGTGGCGTCGGCAAGCGACGTCGCAACGAACAGATACACGCCGCTGTACATTGACGCATCCGCGACTGACACCGATCTGTCGATGCGGCCTGTTGGCGAGGGGAGCGAAATCCCGCAGATCGTCGTGACGGAGCAGAAGAACACGGTGGCCATTCCGGACTACGGTGTCGCGCTGAAGGCGTCATACAAGGCGCTTCGTCACCGCACGACCGCACAATTCAAAGTGATCCTCTGGTACATCGGATTCAGGATTCAGGCTGACAAGGTGTCGTTGATCGCCGACACGATCAGGCTCGGAGATGGCAACGGCAACGCCGCGACGGTGATAAACACGGATTCGTCGGGAACTCTTGACTATGACGATCTCGTGAAGTTCTATCTGGAGTTCTTTCCGTATGAGCTGAACACTGTGATCTGCCACAAGACAATGGTGCGGACGCTGCTGAATCTGACCGAGTACAAGGATCCGACAGTGGGATTCAAGTTCCAGACAAGCGGAGAGTTGGTCTCGCCGCTCGGAGCAAGAATTATCCGCTGCGATGACTGTCCCACCGATGTTGTGATCGGTCTGGACAACAGGTTCGCAATCGAAGAAGTGCGCAGCCAACCTCTCATAGTCGAGTTCGACAAGATCATAGAACAGAAGTTCGAAGAGGCAGTGATCTCGGAGTCGGTGGCATACGCCAAGATTGTGCCGGAGGCTTCGCTGGTGCTTGACTCGGTATTCGCATAGCTGCGTGGCTGAGCAAGATTAGCGACTGGTATCTCCTGTGTGTAAAGGCGCCGGGGTGCGGGTTGCCGCGCTTCGGCGCCGACCGAGAACAGAAGGGACATCGGATGATCAAGAAAATAGCAACATCAAGCGCATACTTCGCCGGAGGCTTGTCGACCCAGCGCAAGCTGTTCTTCGTACCGTCCGGAGCATATCAGGGACGAGCTATTGCAGTGTATCCAAAGACAGAGAGCCAGATCGTCTGCGTCTGGAGCGACCCTCCGTATACGCAGTGGTCGGAGGAAACCGCGATAATCACCGATGCGGCGAACTTCCCGCCATCGGCCCACATGGACGAGAGCGGTCACGTGTACGTGGCATATACGGTTCAGAGTTCGCTTGATCTGGCGCTGAAGAAACTCTCGTTCTCGAATGGCTCCTGGAGCGCGGGCTCGAAGCGCACTATCTACGACGGCGACTCCAATTACTATCCATCGCTCCACAAAGACGTCTACTCACGACTCTGGGTCAGCTTCACGAGAGAGTCGGGTGGAATCTGCTACGTGAATGTGAAGAGATCTACCGACGACGGCGTAACCTGGGGCACCGGACAGTCGGATCCGGGAACAGCGCTCACATCGGGAGCTACATCCTGCTACAGTCAGCTTGTGTACCGTCCGAGCCATGTGTACTGCATCTACAGCGACGGCAGTACGAAGCTGGCTTACCGCAGAATGCACATCAGTGGAGCGCTCTTCGACGACGAGGTCGGAGTCTACACGGGCGCCGATCTGGCGGGTCGGTTCTGTGGGGCAGCTTCGATTGACCTGAAGCTTGGCGTAGCCTTTCGCGACGGTTCGATTTTAGGCTATCGCGAATTCGACGGTTCGCAGTGGTCCGGAGTGCTCAGCATAGACACAGAGTGTGCAATGAATCCCGTGTTGTACTTCAGGCAGAGCGTTCCCTACATCGTATTCGGCAAGCAGGTCGGCACGGGACAGGTTAGACCTTGCATCAGCCATCGAGAGGGGGCGTCGTTTACTGCTGCGTCATCGGTGTCGGCTGAAATCGCCCCGTTTGACAAGGTCTTCTGTTGCAGACCATCTGCTGCCGCTCAGTTCAGTGACAAGACATCGGCAGCAGCTAACGGAACCTCGGCGGACGTCTACCACGACAGCACGGGCAAACTTCTTCTGTCATCGGGCGACGCGGTCTATCTGGGACAGAGCGAACGATTTAGCGCTGTCGTGGTGACTCTATCGACCACCGGAGCAGGCGGCACGGTGGCCTGGTACTACTGGAATGGAACGGACTGGAAGGTATTCAATCCAACAAGCGGCGCATACCACTTCGGCAGCTCGCCTTCAACGATCCGTCTCTGGGATGACACGGCTTCCGCGCCTTCAGACTGGCAGACGTCCCTGGTGAACGGTTCGGCGAAGTTTTGGATCAAAGCTGTTGCAACGTCTGATTTCACGACCGGTCCGATCGGCTCGCAGATGACGTGTGCGTCGAACATTTCATACCTGATTGCGGCTTGAGGTAACATATGGCGTACACCAATCCTGAGTTAGTTCGCAAACATCTTCACGAAACGACGAGGTCGTCTTCAGGCATCGAGCTACATCGCATGAAGCTGACCGGGACATTGCCGCTGAGTCTGCCGCATGCGGGTCTGGTCGAGGACTCCGAAAGAGTCATGACGAAGGAGCAACTTGCACCCGAAATGGAAGTCACGACACTGCATGACGACGACGTGAGCCTCACGCGGGCGAATCTCGTTCCCGAAAGCGTGGTTGTTGCCAAGGACAGCTCGATGGGCGCAATCTACAAAGAGAACACGGATTACGTGGTCGATTGTGCGAATGGGCGGTTGAGGCGCGTCACAGGGGGTGCGATCGCAAGTGGCCAGATGGTTGTAATCTGGTACGATTTCTTCACCCTCTTCGCAAGGGGCGAAGACTACGCGATCTCATACCAAAACGGCGAGATCACGCGCCTCGATGAGGGAGTCATCGCGGACGGCCAGGAGATCTTTATAAGCTATCAGATCGAAAGCGGTGTCTTCTCTGACGAGATCATCGCCAACGCGATACTTGAAGCATCGGTTCTTCTCGACGGTAGGCTTGAACAGCCAGTTGTAGATGATGCTGTCCGAGCCGTCACGGTGGCCGAGACTTATCTCGCGGTGTCCATACTGATGCAGATTAAGGCAACGGAGGCATTGAGGTCGAGCGTCTACTCTACAGCTTCCAGGTCTGCGACTTCTTCATCGTTGCTTGATCTTTCGACGAAGTATCGTCGTGACTGCGAAGAGATCATTGCGCCGTATGCCAAGAAGTCGGCACGGATGGCATCGCCTGTGAGGACGGCACGATAGGAGGGCGAAATGAATAACACATTGGCGCATCTTCGAGGTCGCAGAATGTGGGTGGTCGAGAACTTATCTGTTTGGGGTAGTTTCTCGGCATATGCGGGGAGTTTTCTCGCCACGGAAGAGGATTCGGGCGACAAGCGCATCCTGTTCTGGCAAGTGTATCTCGGCGGAGACATGCAGCAGGTTAGTTATGCAGATCTGATCGACATCAGTGGCAATCAATTGCCTGCGTCCATTGCTACACCCAAAGTTGTGGTTCTTCAGAAGAGTGATGTTCCGGTCGCGGTTGTGGGACGTGAGTCGAGCGCGTCATTTGTGGTCGCAAAGGCCACGGATACATCGGCGACCGCTCTTGTGGAC
>JAGVNY010000035.1 GCA_020053015.1 Candidatus Zixiibacteriota bacterium
AGCGACTAAAACGCATTCGTGGCTTTTTTGTTGATTCTGATGAGTGTCGGAACTTGTTTTGCGGAACAGGATAGAAATCCGTATGGCAGAAGAGCAGATAGGCAAATACAATATCATCGAGAAGCGCGGCGAGGGCGGGTTCGGCGTTTTGTACAAAGCACTCGACCCGATGATTGACCGCGTTGTGGCTCTCAAAGTACTTCATCCGCAGTATGCGTCGGACGAACGGCTGTCTGCATGGTTTCGACGCGAGGCCAAGGCCATGGCTCGGCTCAGCCACCCCAACATCGTCACGATTCACAACTTCGAGATTGCCGGAGACAGGCACTTCATCGTAATGGAATATGTCGATGGCGGCGATCTTGACGAAGAGATCAAGCGCGGGGGAAATCTGCCCATCAGCGACATCGTCAGTTTCGCGATTCAGATGACCAGCGCCTTTGGTTACGCGCACGAAAGCGGCGTGGTGCACCGCGACATCAAACCCTCCAACATCATGATCGACACTGGCGGCAGGGTGAAAATCACAGATTTCGGAATCGCGAAGATCCTCGGCGATTCCAAGCTCACAAAGACCGGTTCCGGAGTCGGAAGTTTGCATTATATGTCGCCCGAACAGATTGAAGGCAAACCGGTAGACACTCGAAGCGACATCTATTCACTTGGTATCACATTCTATCAGATGATAACCGGCAAGGTGCCTTTTACCGACGATTCGGACTTCGTCGTAATGCGCGCGCATCTCGATCAACCCCCGATCGATCCGCTGGAGTTGAGGTCTGATGTGCCTGTTGAGTTGAGCCGGATTGTGCTGCGCATGCTCGAGAAACGCCCCGAGGACCGGTACGCGTCGATGGCCGAAGTGGCATCGGATCTGCGTAAGCTCTCGGCAGCAGAGCCGGTCGAAAGGGAGCCACATCTTGACCAGCATGCGAAGACGAAAACGAGCATCACGCCGGTGGACCGAATGCCGGTGTCGACCGATGTGCTTAGACCGCAGCGGCGCACGGGCCGATCGCTCTACTGGATAGCAGCAGTTATACTGCTTACAGCGATCGCGATAGGTGGCTATTTGTTGTTCGGCGGGGGAGATGAGCGTACTGCAGAGAAAGGTGATCTCACTGCAGAGAGTGCAAGCAAACCTCAAGACGATTCGTCCGCCGGATCGCCTCAATTGCTCGTAGTTGATTCAGTCAGTCTGGTCTCGGAGGGCGCAGGTGCAACATCTGCGAGTAAGATTGACTCTGCAGAGCGCAAGCCGGAACCGACCGACACCAAAACCGTAGCGGCGATTCCACAGGCTGAGCCTAAGGAGGGACTTGGGAGGCTGGTCGTTGAAGTCTCGCCCTATGACTACCGAAATCCGCCGCAAGTGGTCGTTGACGGAAAACGGCATGAGATGAAAGATACCCCTTTCGAGATTGACGGGATCAGGCCGGGACGCCGACTGATCTCAGTGCACTTCAAAGGTGAGTCGTTCTATGATGAGGTGATGTTCGCTGAAGGTGTCGAACGCCGAAGTTACAAATTCAACGGCCCAACAGGCACGGTTGAGATCGGAGCGGAGTTCCTGGGTACAGACAGGCCCAACTTCGCAAACATCATCGTCGACGAGAGGAAGATCGATGCAGGGACGCCTACGCAGATCCAACTTGTAGAGGGCCCACACAAGATCACTGTGGCGAAGCCCGGGTTCGAGGCTGTCGACAGACCCCGGATCGTGCACGTCAAAGCAGGGGATAGAATTAGCCTTCAGTTTCGTCTCAGACCCAAGCGTTAGGGGCTGTTGAAGAACCCCGCAAGCTGTCACTCTGAGCGAAGCGAAGAGTCTGGCTTCTACACGGTAAATCGATTTGGATATCATTCGTTGGGCGTTACCCCTTCCAAAGAGATGTCCGAGAGCGCTCTTCGACTGTCCGCCAATCCGGCGTGAGTGATAGCAGTTTTTTGTTGCGCGGTTCCGAGTTTGCTGTTAAAATCTAAGTTGAGTTGAACCGTATACCGGAGGGTGGGTGATGAGAAGCTCTATTTCAGTCTGTCTTGCAGCGGTTATTGTGTTGATGACTCCGACTATTCTCGTGGCGCAAATCAATGCCGAATCACAGCTCGATAGTGCGTTCGCCCTGTACAACAAAGCCGCTTTCGAAGATGCGATCATCAAGACCACGGACATCCTCACTTCAGGTCAGCTCGCCAAGGCGCAGGAAACGCGTGCGCTCAGGATTCTGAGCATGGCTTCTATTGGACGAGGGCACACCGATCAAGCTGAAGCTTACTTGACTAAGCTGGTCGGGTTGGACCCCGCAGCAGAGCTTGATTCCGACGAGAACCCGCCACAGGTAATGAATCTGTGGTACAAGGTTCGCGATGCCCATCCGATGCCGGCAGGTGCAACCTCGACACCGAGCTCCATTCAGACTGTCGCCGTGATGTACTTTGACAACAACTCTATAGTAGACCATGATGACCTCGACGCGCTTTCGAAGGGACTGGCTTCTATGATGATTTACGAGGTGACCAAGGTCTCGCAGTTGAAGGTCGTTGAAAGAGACAGGATCAACTTTCTGGTCGACGAGCTTAAGCTGCAGCAGAGCGACTTGGTCGACAAGAGCACGGCCGTAAAGGTTGGCAAGCTCGCCGGCGCTCATACGCTGTTGATGGGCGGATTTATGAAACTCTCCGACAAACAATTTCGCATCGACGCCCGTCTTGTTAAAGTCGAGACCGGTGAGATTATCAAGGCTGACTTCGTCGAAGGCAAGCCGGATGAAGTCGTGAAGCTGGAGAAGGAACTTGTGCTGAAGATCCTTGCTGACCTTGGAACGAAGACGAGCGAATCGGAACAGAAGGAGATCATGAAGGGTAGCGACACGAGTTTCGACGCTCTCTATTACTACTCTCGCGGCCTCGCTTTCGAGGATAAGAAGAACTACACGGCTGCATACCAGCATTACCAAAAGGCACTGCAGCTTGCGCCCGGATATGTTGATGCCGAGAAGAAGATGTCTCGGCTTGAGCCATTCGCCATGCAAGGATGAGGATTGGATTATTGACGAAGCTGATACGGATTTCTCTGACATTCGCCATTCTCTTGCTTGCCGGTTGCGGCGCAAACTTATACCACAAAGGTAGAGTTGCGTTTGAGGCAAAAGAATACGATGAGGCAATACGCCTTCTGGAGATGGCGTCTGCCAAGCAGCCGGACAAAGCCGCCGTCTGGAAGCAGCTCGGGTTTGCGTACTACGAGGTAGACCAGTACGAGAAGTCTGCTCACGCGCTGCGTCAGGCATCATTGCTCGATGCGTCCGACGGAGAGACTGTCTTGTTTCTGGGTATGTCGCTGGAAGCACAGGGGGCGAATACCGAGGCTGTTCGCGTCTACTCGGCTTACCTCGACAATGATCCTGATCCAGGACTCGCTCCACGAATAAACAAGCGGGTCAGGTATCTCACTGATCAGAGGCTTCAGGAAGAGGTGCGCGCCATCATTTCCAACGAAGGTCAGATTGATGCGTCGAAGTTGCCTTTGAACACAGTCGGCATCCTCGGCTTCTCGGTGACCGGTCTTGATCCTCAGTACGAACCGCTCGGTCGCGGCCTTTCCGAGATGCTGGCGACAGACATTGCGAAGATTGAGTCTTTTACAGTGGTCGAAAGACTCCGGCTCAATGAATTGGTTCGAGAGCTGAAGTTGTCGGAATCTGAGCTCGTAGATAGAGAGCGCGCGCCGCGGGTCGGGAAACTCCTGGGCGCCTCAACCGTGATTTCGGGTGACCTGAGCCGAAATCAGGAAAAGAAGTTGGCTGCGTCGGCGACCATCGTCAACACACCCAAGGGTCTTGCAAGCTACCCAGACGAGGCAGCAGGCGATCTCGAGCAGTTCTTTGCCATGGAGAAGAAGCTGCTTTACAACATCCTGAACGAAATGGGGTATGCCCCCTCTGAGGACGAGAGGGAAAGGCTGGACAGCGTTCCGACAACGTCTCTTCTCGCTTTTCTTGCGTATTCGAGAGGTCTGGAATACGCTGATGAGGGCAAGTATAATCTGGCCGAGGCTGAATTTGAGGCGGCTGTCAAGGAAGACCCGCAATTCGGCGCTGCTGCGTCGGCTCAGAGATCTGTAGAGGGGCTCGGAGATTACACCGGCACAATTGAATCAAGAAGTGAGCTCAAGCCATTGATTTCGAGGCACACGGCTGAAGCGCCGCCCCCTCGCCAGACGGGCGCTGGGCTGCGAGATACAAGAGGATTCTTGGGCTTTAATACGCGCGAGACAGTGCTTGAACGGCGCGATGATCCCAGAGTGTTCCCGTCGGTTAAAGGCAAGGTAATTGTCATCGGGACGTTTGAGCCTGACAGGCCTTAGTTTTGGGAAGTTCGCGTCGAGAGCTGATCGGATCTGTATGAACAAAGTCATGAATAGTCTTCTGATAACGTGCTTGGTGTTTCTCTGTCTCCTGACCGGGAGCGCCACTGCTCAGATCGTCTACGGTGAACCTCCTGCTGTTGAGGCGTCATTTGTCTATCAGTCATGGAAGATTACAGGTGATCCGGCCGGCACAGAATTCAAGTTGCATCAGTGGTACATGCCGATCTACGGCTTCATCCCAGTTCGCGAAGATTGGGAACTGCATATCTCGTCAGCGACGGCGAGCTCCGGTTCGGACTCGGCAGGAAACACCGTTTCGATTACGGGCCTGAACGATACGCAGATATCCCTTGTCAAATCGTTTATGGAAGACAAGTTCCTCGTGGGAGTCGGTCTGAACATACCGACCGGAAAGACGAAACTGGATCAAGATCAGTCAGGACTTGGCCAGCTGCTGACGTCGGAGTTCCTGAACATACCGTCCAAGACCTACGGAGAAGGTTTCGGCCTCTATTTTGAGACTGCATATGCTCGCGAGCTCGGTCGCCTCAATGTCGGCGTTGGAGCCGGGTATCTCTTGAGCACGTCATACTCTCCAATTGAAGGTGTGGACAAGTACGATCCGGGTGATCGCCTTACAATCGGGGCGAACGCGTCATTGAGACATCAATTCGGCGTAGGGTACCTCTATGCCAAGCATATGCTGTACGGAACGAGTGCACAGGACGGCGTCGACATATACAAGAATGGCCCTATTGCTGAAATAGGTCTCGGTTCCTCATTTGGGTACGAGCGATTTCAGAGCGACGCAGGAGTGCGGTTTGTTCTCCGGCAAACGGACTCTCGTTACGTTGATGGGGGTCTCGTGAAGCTGGAACATAACAACTATGGCAGTGACATCAGAATCTATGCGAGTCTGGGGTACCTCCACCCGAGTGTCGGGAGGGGTTCCGTGTTGCTCGACTTCAAGCGTGTCGGAGCGAATGATTTCGCCGAGACAGATGCCGAGTACCACGGGAAATCGAACATCGCAGGCATTGGCATCGGTTACGATCGTCAGGCGACGCAGGCAGTCAGTGTTTCGGCGAGTTTCAAATCCTTTGGCGGATCAGCGGATGATGGCAATCTCGACTTGTCCGGGATTGAGCTGTCTCTGGGGATTAGGGTGACGCTATGATGAGAGCCGTGCTTGTAGCAGCGCTGCTTTGCGGGGTCTTTATCTCCTGCTCAGACCGGCCGTCCGAAGTCGATGTCGCCGTCGCTGTCGAATTCCAGAGCCTTTTGCCGAAGGACGAGATTGTCTTGAATCTGGTCGATCACGTTGTATTAACAATCTCCGCGCCAGATCTGGAATCGCGAAGACTTGATCTTCCGGTTGTCCAGGGAATCGTCACTGCTTCACTCGATGTGCCACCGGGTCGCAACAGAGTTTTCGACATGAAGGCGGTGGACGCCAATGAGCATATTCTCTATGCGGGCGCTGACACGGTCAATCTTGGGCAGGCGTTTGATCAGCGAGTCGTCGTGACTCTGCGCCCCGTCGGGCTTCTGATGCGCGTCAGTCCGCTGTATCAGGAGGTGGCTGTCGGACAAACGGGCAAGATTGATATCGTGATCTTCAACGTGGATTCTCTTTACGGAGCGGCATTCAGAGTTCTTTACGATGAGGCGCTGATTCGAATAGACAGATCGAGAGCTGGGACATTTCTCGGGACAGACGATACCGTCTTCTACGCGTCATTCGATCAGGACGAAGACACGTATGCTATTGCTGTGACCCGCAAGCGAATCGTCACGGTCGAGGGAAAGTCCGGACATGGTATCTTGGCGAGCATTGATTTCACTGCGCTTGTTCCGGGAACGGCCACCATTGGGATCGGCATTGAGTCATCGACTGCTCTCGGAAAGCCGGATGGAAGTCCGGTCGATGGTATCGAAGGGCTTGTTCTCGATGGTGGGCAGGTTGTGATCAGAGGAACCGACTGATGATAAACCATGAGCGACCGAGAGTGTTCATGTGGTCAGGCCTATTCCAAGCAATGGTTCTGCTTGCAGTGGGTGTTGCGAGCGTTGCTGCCGCCGATCTCGGCCCTCTGTCTCCGACTGCCACGAGTTGGTATGTGTCGATCACGGGGAGCGATTCCACCGGGAGTGGAAGCCAGGCGAATCCATTTCGAACCATACCGAAAGCCCAGAATGCCGCGGTGGCCTATGATACGATCGTGGTCATGCCCGGTACATACAATAATCAGCAAGTCTATATAGACTACTACAAACCGGTTCATCTTATTGGCTCAGGTGGCGCATCAGGCGCTATCCTCGATGGTGGCAAGGGCGGAACGGTCGTGAGCTTCCTCGGAACCAGTCCTTACTCCCAACCGCTGTTGATAAAAGGTCTCACACTGCGCCAGGGAAGTCCGCACGGCATTCGCGTCAATAGCTGGAATGTTGATATAGTTGAGTGCATAATCGAGGGCTGCGAGACAATTGTATCTGACAGCAACGGGGCAGGGATCAGCTTCTTCTCGTCGAGAGGAACGGTCAAGAATTGCGACATTCGAAATAACATAGCCAACGGTCGCGGCGGCGGGATATACGGCTACAACTCAGGTCCTTCCATTGTCGATTGCAGGATCACCGACAACATCTCGACACGGGGGTATGGCGGCGGGATCAGCTTTGAAGATTATGGATACGAGGGTGACTACCCGTATATCGCCAACAACATCCTGTTGCGAAACCGGGCGCAGTTCTTCACGTACGGCTTCGGCGGCGCGATTTTGCTCGAAACGGGAGAGACCGTCGTCAACAACCTCTTCGCAGAGAATGAAGCGGCCTACGGTTCAGCCATCTATGCGCTATCGAGCTCGTTTGGCAATGTGCTCAATAACATCTTCTTCAACAACCTCCCCTCGGAATCGGAAGACGTCTCCTGCGGCGAATCTTCGACTTCCTTCGGGAGTAGCTGCTTCTATCCGGATGTGTCCGAGGAAACCGCTATGTCGGGCTGTTTCAATCTCGGCAGCAATGTCTTCGGCGATCCGCGGTTCGTTAATTATGCCGGAGGCGATTTCCATTTGCTGGAGACATCTCCCTGCCTGAATACCGGCATATTGTCAGTCAGTTTGCCACCAACGGATTTCGACGAGCAGAAGCGCGTTATCGAGCAGCTTGTAGATATCGGTCCGGACGAATTCGCCGACTGCAGCATGACAGCTGCTCTCACGGCGAATCCAACTTCCGGATGCGAGCACATGCTTGTAACGTTCAATGGCTTCGTCGAAGGGCATTATGACAGCTTGCTCTGGGACTTCGGTGACGGAACGTTCGCATATAACAACCTGTACGTTCAGAAGCCATACAACAAAGTAGGCAAGTACACAGTCACGCTCTACGCGATTACGCCCTGTGTCACTGTAGTGACCTACAGAGATGACCTGATCACCATCGCCGGTACGCCGAACGCTGATTTCGTCGCCGATGTCGTCTCGGGCTGCGCCCCATTGACAGTGAAGTTCTCTGATCTCTCGGCCGGTGGCATAACGTCTCGTACGTGGAATTTCGGCGATGGTTCGCCGGTCTCTGCCGATTCGGCCCCTGTCCACGTCTTCGCACAGGGCGGGCTGTACAACATGAAGCTCAAGGTCTCGAACATTTGTGCGTCCGATTCACTCATAAGATCGCAGTATATCAATGTTGCGCCCAACGCTGAGTCAGATTTCAGTGCAGATGTTCAGGCTGGCTCTGCTCCTCTGACAGTTCAATTCACGGACCAGAGCCGCAACAACCCGACGGACTGGGAATGGAACTTTGGCGACGGGACGGGATCGTTTCAGCAGAAGCCACTGCTGAAGCAGTACACGAAGCCTGGGGTATTCGATGTCTGGCTGGCATCTATTAATGCGTGCGATATTCCCGATACGCTGCTGCAAGAGGACTTCGTGCGCGTATACGGCTTTGATCTGCAATTGACAGATTCGCTTCCAGGTAGGTTCTCCAAAACATTCGACTTTCGCATCGACACTCTGATCGGTCCGTATGGAAACGTCATCGATATCCGGCCCGTGACCCAGGTTCATCCCTCGCGGGGCAGCATCACGTATTCCATTGACGATTCCATCATGAAGGCGGGCCAGAGCTCCAGTGTTCAGGTGATCTTGTCGAGAGATGTGCCTGCGAAGGCCTACCGGACGGCTTTGGTAGGCATAGCGCCGGGGGGAATGCCTGCTGATACGGTCATCCTCTCTTACGAGGCGCTGCCGGAGACTCTGATCACAACTTCCGTGGAGATAGTCGAGTTTGACTCGACACAGGTTGACAGCACGGCGGAGCTGTCACTTAGAATTACAAACAGAAGTTCCTTCATTGACGAGATGGGTCTGCGGATTCAGGATATCCGAGTTGAACCTTCGGGGACATTCGGGATTGTCCCACCTACGAACTTCGAGATACCGCCGGGTCCGTCGTTCAGGGATGTTGCCGTGACATTCACGCCTTCGGAGATTGGAGTCTATTCCGGGACATTGACCATTGTCTCTGATGATCCGTCGTTGCCCGAGTACTCAATACAGCTTAGCGGAATCGGTATCTCTGAGCGCGTGTTGCCTTTCGTGCGCGTTTCCGATCCTGATCCGGGAGAACAGGACGTACTCATTGACTCCAGAATCAGCTTCGTCCTTAGTGAACCGATCGACACATTCGTGCTATCGCCTGCGCAACTTATGTCTGTCCGTAGCTCTCGGCTGGGTGGCGGAGTCCAAGGACAAGTGCGCTATTTGTCATCAGGGCCGAGTCAGTGGATTCTGAGATTCGAGGCAGATTCTACGTTGCCGCCGCTGGATGGCATAACTGCGACTCTTAGCGGTGCGACCTCCGATCTCGCAGGAAACACTCTCGATGGAAATAGGAACGGTAAGGCCGAAGGTTCGCCGGTTGACGACTTGGTTCTTCAGTTCCAGACAGGTCCGGGTGTACACCCGGGAGATGCCAATAACGATGGTGTCGTGAATGAAGCCGATGTGCTGCCTATCGGTGTCTTCTGGGGCATTACAGGACCGACTCGAGCGGGAGGCCAGTCATGGAAGATTTTCCCGGCCGAGTCCTGGAGCGAGCTCCCCGCAACGTACGCCGACTGCAATGGTGATGGCGCTGTGAACGAGCAGGATGTGAGCATAATAGGAATCAACTGGGGAGAGATTCACTCGTGGGGTGGAATGAGCTTCCTTCAGCAGAGCTACGACCTCCGAGAATACCGAGATGCTTTCGAGCGAATCTACATTGCGGTGGGAGATGACCCGGCAAACGAGTCCGCCAGATTGATCAGGAGCCTCATCGAAAAGTACATAGAGCTGGAAGCTGTTCCGAGTCAGCACTCACTCTCTCAGAATTATCCCAATCCGTTCAACCCCACGACATACATCCAATACACACTTCCCGTGGATGGCCAGGTGACGCTGACCGTTCATAACATCCTCGGCCAGACTGTGGCAGTCCTGGTAGACCGCCACGAGGCGGCTGGCTACAAGAGAGTCAGTTGGAATGGACGATCCGATGCCGGTGATGAGCTCCCGACCGGAATCTACTTCTACAGACTTATCTCCGGATCATTCAGCCAGGTCAAGAAGATGATGCTGCTGCGGTGACTGATTCGGCAAGCACTTGTCCGGCTCGCTCACGAATTCATGTCTGAACCTTCTCTCTGAATAAAGAGTGTTGTTGGTTCCGGGCGGGGGTGCCCCACAGTTCTACTGTGGGCGGGTAGTCCTCCGTGTCGGGTTTCTTCTTGCGCTCAACACAATCCGGAACCTGACCTACTCCGATCGAGCGCTTTGCAACTTGAGCGACAAACTCGGGATTCCCAACGTCCCTTGAAAAGCCTGTTCGTCTCGTATGTCGAAACACATACGGTTTCGACACGCGGTCTCAAGCTCGCATTTCAGATTGTTGTTGACTGAAACGTTGAACATCATTTAATGAAGCCTACCTTCAAGAGGGTTGCTGTGGTACAAATCAATGATTGTTGTTTATGAGTCTTCACTCATTTGTGGAAAGGAAGCTTCCGAGAGGCCACACGAGTCTTCACACCGACACGGGGGGAACCAATGGAACTCGCACCTCTTCAGGACAAAGTACTGATATGTGCTCAATGCGGAGAAGAGTTCGTATTTACCGTGAGCGCGCAGCAGTACTTTCTGGAGAAAGGATTCGTCGAGGAGCCGAGAAGGTGTAAGCATTGTTACACCCAGCTCAAGAAAGACAAGAGACAGCAAGATAAGAACGGTAGAGGAAGACCGTTGCGTGAACAGCCTGCTGTCGATGCACCAGAAGCCGCGCCAGATGAAGGGCAGCTTGATTCCGGTGCAACTGAGCCCGAGCCATCGGCCGAACAGGGCCAATGACTCGGTCTTCAGTCGGGGCTCAGTTTCCTGTCACTTAAGGAAGAGCATCTTTCTTACCGTAGATTGCTCATCGTGAGTGATTCTGTAAAAGTATATGCCGGCCGGCGCTTCATCTCCGTCTGATCCTTGGCCGTCCCACTCGATGGACTGGGATCCAGCCGATTCAGCGTATGTCTTGAAGCCCGCGACAGTCTGTCCAAGGATGTTGAATATCTCAACGGTGACTTCGCCCTCGCTCGGGACGCTGTATTCGATGCGCGTCGAGCCGTTGAATGGATTCGGGAAGTTCTGGCTCACCGAAAACGATTCGGGCAACGTGGCGGGCGCATCATCTTCGGTTGCGGATACGAATGAGACGAAGAAGTCTGCGGTCATGGTGTCGGCTGCCGCCGAGACATTGGTCACGCCCACAAGCGAGTTCGATCCGCCATACCCATCGGAGTTCGGCGAAGTCAGAGGCGAGAATGCCGTATTGCCACTTGATCCGGGGAAAGGATCGCCGGAATCACCGCTGCTCAGTCCTTTCTCAAGTCCCCAAAGATTGTCGGCTTGCACGAGCGCGACGTTGTAGTGGCCGTAGGATGTATGTCCCGGGTACCACTCGTCATCATTGCCGCTGACTCCGTCGTCAACGTGCCAGATGAGCA
>JAGVNY010000207.1 GCA_020053015.1 Candidatus Zixiibacteriota bacterium
AACAGGTTTCCGGAACGAGACAATTGCCTGAACTGGGACGCTAATGTCTATCTTAGATGGCAGGGTGCAGGTTATGCACAAGCGCACCGAGGGCGAGATATATCAGTGTTTCCAGATGAACAAGGCGGAGAAGAAGACTGCCGCAATGGGCAGCACTTTGGAGGGATCCACCGACGGGAATGCGTAGAGAGCAATCAGCGAACATCCGACAGTGGGAAGCACCACGAACAAGGTCATTTTTACTGCGAGCTTAACAATATAGATCAGAAGGAGTAGCGCTATCACGGTGATTGTCAGATAGACGACTGTGGGCGAAAGTGCGCCGAAATTGTCGTGGAGAAAACTCTCGAACTGCCCGGTGTAGTCCGAGACATGGCTGAGCATAGCAGGTACTTGAGAGAGGAATCCTTCGACCTTCTCTGTCATCTTGCGGTCCGCTACAACTGAGCTTCCTCAATCGGCTCTATGGTTAACGACGATTCACCTACTCTGCTTAGTCCAACCATTCTTTGGGTCAGAAAGTTCTGGGAAGTGATCCACTGCTGCGATAGTCGCAGTACTTCGTCCTGAGCCATATCGGAGACCCAATCGATCACGATGCTGTCATAGTGGCCGCCCGACACGGTTGCGTCGTCCATTGTGAGAGTGAACTTGACCTTCATCGGCACCGCCTTTCTTGATTCCGATTCCACGAAATGCAAGCCAGGTGCCGTGAGCTGCCTATTTGACGAGGCTGGCCTTGGTGTCGCCTAAACGCATGTGTAGCAACGATTGCCGAGGCGCCAAGGGAAACGCAGGCTGCCGCTCCTGTACTTTCAGCGCACAGCAGATCGATCGAAGTGTGGGGTATCGACCATACGTTATTGGCCGAGCAGAACCGTAAGCGACAGCTATCCATGCGTTTCAGGGTGAGACAAGCGGTTTGACGCCTGAATAAGTCAAATTGGGAACGAATGCTGGCGAGCGCGAGACATGCTGATTTTTCGCTTTGCTAATCAGCGGAGTACGTATATTTGATAGCTTGCTCGACTCGGAGATCGTATGCGCAAGATATACACGAACCTTTACAAGCGGTCTGACGTCTTCAGCTGTCCGCATTCGTCTCATCAGAGATTCGGAAGTGCGGTTACTCCCTATCATGTTCTGCACGAGAAGAAGTGCTATCCGGACGGATGCATGGTTTTTCTGTGGAAGTGCAGACTGCTCGACAAAGGTCATGCGTGTCCGAAGCGCCTGAAGCACGTCGGCAGACTATGTTTCAGCTGCAAGCAATTCTTCGATGAGAAGTTTCAGCAGTCACCAAGACTAACGTTGTCAGATGAGGACTACCGGCGGTTCTGTGCCGACCTCGAGGAATTCGACCTATGGCTTGACAGCATTGTCGGAAGAGAGCTGGAGATCGATGCGACGATCACTGCCGTCAAGCCAAACCTCCGAGTAGTCGGTAGCAGTCGAGGTGAGCGCTACGTGTTCTCCGGCTGGCTGGCGGTGCTGAGCGCTGCTTACGTGAACTTCGACATGTTCGACGACTTCTGTTTTGCGAGGCTTTCCGAGAAGACTCAATCGTCGCTGCACCTGGGGAGTGGGAGCCGGGTTCTGTGCAGGGCTACGCCGACATTCGACAGAGGACGGTTGGTGTTCACTCATGTTCACAGGGTGGAATTGACAGAGGAAGGTGATCAGCCTGAGTGGACGAGATCCGGCGCCGAGGTGGCGGCCGCAAGCGCCTCAGCGCTGACGATTCAAACCGAGAAATGCATGGAATGCCGTTACGGCTGCCTGATAGACCGGGATAAGTCCCGCAATGATGGGAAGCAGCGCACCATGCTATGCCTCGCTGGACAGACTGTGCCATCGGACTGCGTGTATCCACTTGCTGTATACGCCGAACACGTATGACCGGGTGTTCTAATAATCCTTGACTTCGAGATCGGCGTATTTGGCGAGCAGCTTCTTCCTCCCCACGTACTGAAACATGACGTCAATCATAGTTGACTCGTCGGCTCCCTGACGAGCGATGATCCGTCCAGGTCCCCAGGTAGGATGTACCACCCACCTGCCGACTGCAAGGTGTCGGTATCTATCCGCAGATACCGCCGTGTTTGGGAGCGAAGCGCTCATATTCTGGGTGGGATAGCTGGCATGTTTCTGAGCGCTGACGAAACGGAGAGTCTCCGCCGGAAGCTCCGCAAGGAAGCGGGACTCGTTGGACACAGCCGATGCGAACCGCCTTCTTGACCGTGCGTAAGTCAGGAACAGGTGATTGCGAGCACGAGTAATCCCGACATAGAACAACCGCCGCTCCTCCTCAATGTCGCGGTCTTTGTCGAGCGATCGGGAATGTGGGAGAAGTCCCTCTTCAAGTCCCGTGATGAAGACTGCCGGAAACTCGAGACCTTTTGCAGAATGCAGAGTCATGAGAGTAACCACATCAGCAGATTCATCCCATGAGTCGACGTCCGTATATAGGGTAATCTCTTCGAGGAAGGCTTCGATAGCGGCTGTTGGATTTTGCTGGCAGTACTCTTTCACCGCTGCGATCAGCTCGTCGAGGTTCTCTTTGCGCGACTCGGACTCAATTGCATCGCCGGTCATGACTTCGGCCCGCACGCCGGATATGTTGATTGCAGCTTCGACGTATCGGTCCGGCGGCAAGTCCCTCTTAGCCGTTATGAGCGACCTGACAACACCTGCCAACTGCAGAAATCCTGTTCTCGCCTGCGACCGCAGGAAATCCCCGTTTGAAACAAGCGCCAGCTCGACCGGACTGAGGTTCTTCGACGCGGCTTCTGCCTCGATGGCTGCCAGAGCTACATTGCCCAGTCCGCGCGAGGGGTAGTTGACGATTCTGCGAAATGAGATGATATCCTTCGGGTTGCTGATGATTTTGAGATAGGCGAGCGAATCTTTGATTTCTTTCCTTTGGTAGAACCTGATCCCGCCGACTATCGTGTAAGGGATAAACCTCTTCTTGAGCGTCTCTTCGATGGCTCTCGATTGGGCGTTGGTCCTATATAGGACCGCAATGCCGCTTCTCGGCGCTTTCTCTGTTCTGATCAAATCTTCAATGCTATCGGCAACTGCGCCAGCCTCGGAAGCGTCGTCATCTGTTGAAAGCAGAATGATTTTGTCGCCGAGTTCGCCCTTCGAGAAGAGAGTCTTCGATTTACGGGAGCAGTTGTTGCTCACGACATTCGATGCTGCTCTGAGAATGGTCTGCGTTGATCTGTAATTCTGCTCGAGCCGCACGACCTTGCAGCCAGGGAAGTCATCCTCGAACTTGAGGATGTTACCTATGTCCGCGCCACGCCATCCATAGATCGACTGATCGTCGTCGCCGACCACGCAGATATTCTTGTAACGTGCTGCCAACTTGCTTACAAGAAGGTACTGCGTGTGGTTCGTGTCCTGATACTCATCTACCATGATATATCGATACTTGTTCTGAAGGGATTCGAGAACGTCGGTGCATGCGGTCAGAAGCTGGACTGTTCTGTAGAGAAGATCATCGAAATCGAGCGCGGATGAATCCTGCAGCCGTTGCTGATACCTCGGATAAATCTCCGCAACGATCTTGTTGAAGAACGAAGCAGCTGTTGCCTTGTACGCATCAGGCCCGATCATCTTGTCTTTGGCTGAGGAGATGTACTCCTTCACTTTGCGAGGAGAGTGGGCTTTTGGATTTATGTTTAGATCGACCATGCATTGTTTGAGCAATGCTACGGCGTCTTCTTCGTCATATATGGTGAAGTCTCTGCCTAAGCCGGTCTTATCGCCGAATCTGCGCAGAACCCGAGCGGCGAAAGAGTGAAAAGTCGAGACCTGCATGTCACGCACGGCGGCTCCCACAAGCGATTCCATGCGTGTGCGCATCTCATTTGCCGCCTTGTTCGTGAACGTGACCGCGAGGATGTTGAAAGGCGATACGCCGCACTCGGCAATCAGGTACGCCGAGCGGTATGTCAGCACGCGAGTCTTGCCCGAACCTGCTCCCGCCAGAATGAGCAACGGCCCATCCGCTGTGGTTACCGCATCGAGTTGTTGCTCGTTAAGTTGCGGTCTGATCTTCTCAAGCAAGTCACCCATAGCGGTGCCAATATAACGGCAAAGTTGACGGTGTCAACCTGAGCCGGAGATGCGTGCGTAGATCTTTCGTTGGCGAGCTTCCGAAA
>JAGVNY010000251.1 GCA_020053015.1 Candidatus Zixiibacteriota bacterium
CGCTCTTTCTGCTGTCTTCCGCGTACGCATCGCTCGGAAAGGGCGATTCTGCGATCGTCATTCTGAATCAGATTGCCGATCGAACTCCAGACCCACGTGATATTCAGGAAGCGTATTACTGCATAGGCGAAGTGTTCTTGGTTACGAAGCGAGACCCCGACTCAGCGCTGGTGTACTACGAGAAGGTATTCGAGGACTCCTGGCGTTCAGGGTGGCATCATCGAGCTCGTTTGCGGACGGCTGACTGCCATCTTGCGAGAGGCGAAGCTGCTCTTGCCGACAGTCTCTACGCTGAAGTCGACGCTGCCAAGCTGCCGGAAGGCGACCAGGAACGACTTGCATGGAGAATGGCCGAAGTGAAGTTCTTCGAGCATTCCTTCGATGAAGCGAAACGTCTCTATGCGTCGCTGACTGTGAAGTTCCGCAGGGGTCTCTACGTCAATGATTGCCTGAAGCGCATATTGATGATTAACGAAAACACAGAGTTTGACCGCATCGAGTTGGACTCGTACGCCGATGCCGAGTTTCTGATCGTGCAGGGCAAGTCTGACTCCGCAGAGTCCGTTTTCAGATCGATTTCCGAGAAGTCCGGCGCAAAGCTCAGCGACATCGCAACATACAGACTTGGTGAACTCTACCTGCTTCGCGGCGAAAGCGAATCGGCTCTTTCGACCTTCGAAAGGCTTCTCTCGGATTTTCCAGACAGCTTCTGGCGGGGCGAATCGCAGAAGGAAATCGCAGACATTTACTGGCAGCGATGGGATATCCCAAAAGCTCAAGAGGCATACCAGCGCCTACTGACAGGCTACCAGAGTGTGATTCTACAGGATCATGCCCGCAACAGGCTCAGACAGATTGAGCACCTCTAATTCCACTTGCCATCGGCGTTTGTAATCGCATAACTCCAGACAAATAGCTGCCGCTCGGAGCGTGTTCGCTTGCGTTTCAAGGAGGATCTATGAACCCGTTGGCACGAGCGTTCAGGATGCTGCTCACTCCCGCGAAGTAGTGGGAAGCAGTCAAGTTAGAGAACCTTTCGGCAATGGACATGATCACGAAATACGTCGTCATTCTCGCGGCAATACCGGCAGTCGCCGGATTCATTGGACGGGCAGTCTTCGGTTACAATGTGCTCGGAATGCACTCGCGAGTCGCAATGGGACCGGGGTTTGTCTGGGCTGTCATGTACTACGTGATGTCAATCGTGGGTGTCATCGTCTTCGCGTTGATAATCGACCTTCTCGCGCCATCGTTCGGGGCAAAGAAAGACTTCAACGGCTCGATGAAAGTCGCTGTCTTCTCGATGACGGCATCGTGGGTTGCCGGTGTGTTCGCACTCTTTCCAGCGCTGGCCGTGCTGTCGCTGCTGGGGCTCTATTCGCTCTACCTGCTATGGCTCGGCATGAAAGCCATCAAAGAGCCGCCAGCAGACAAGCAGGTTGTCTACTACGTGATTTCGCTCGTGGTCGGCATAGTTGTCTACATTGTCGTTGGAGCGGTCGTGGGCATAGTGGCGCTGGGTGGAGCCATGATGGGGTAGAGAGGCTCAAAGGGGCTGACTCAGACATTAGTCGGTCGGCCTCTGGGCTGATCCGCTGTTGCGAATGATGCAGAAGCCCGACAACTCGGTGTCGCGTCGTTTCGTGCGCGTTGTGTTCACCGCGGAGAAAATGCAGACTGACGCCAATTGCTCCGATTTCGCAGCGATTCCCGTTTCTTCAGCTCTTCATCGAGTCCAGGAACTTCGTGTTCGACTTGGTCTTTTTGACTCTATCGAGCAGGAATTCCATCCCCTCGACCGGATTCATTTCCGCAAGGAACTTGCGCATGATCCAGACCTTGTTTAGCTCGTCCGCAGTAAGAAGCAGCTCTTCCTTACGCGTACCCGAGCGATTGATATCCATCGCCGGGAATATCCTTCGGTCGGACAGTCTGCGGTCGAGCACGATTTCCATATTGCCGGTGCCCTTGAACTCCTCGAAGATCACTTCATCCATGCGCGAGCCGGTCTCGATTAGCGCCGTGCCGATAATTGTCAGTGACCCGCCTTCCTCGATATTTCTCGCCGCACCGAAGAACTTCTTCGGCCTGTGAAGCGCGTTCGAGTCAACACCGCCTGACAGAATCTTGCCTGAATGGGGCACCACTGCGTTGTGCGCGCGAGCAAGACGAGTAATCGAATCGAGAAGTATCACCACATGCTGCTGATGCTCAACAAGACGCTTCGACTTGTTGATCACCATTTCAGCCACCTGAACGTGCCGCTCCGCTGGTTCGTCGAATGTCGATGAAACCACTTCGCCGCGAACGGAGCGCTTCATTTCGGTGACCTCTTCAGGCCGCTCGTCGATCAACAGTACTATGAGCTTCATTTCGGGATGATTCGAGGTGATCGCGTTGGCGATTCTTTGAAGAATCATCGTCTTTCCGGCCTTGGGCGGCGACACTATCAGACCTCTCTGTCCTTTGCCGATCGGAGTCATCAAGTCCATGATTCGCGTAGTATATTCCGAGACCGAATACTCAAGCTTGATCTTCTCCTGCGGGTAGAGCGGGGTCAAGTTCTCGAACAGAATCTTGTGTTTCGCGATTTCGGGGTTTTCGAAATTCACGGCTTCGATCTTGAGAAGAGCGAAATATCGTTCCGACTCCTTCGGGGGTCTCACCTGACCGGATACTGTATCGCCCGTACGGAGGTCGAATCTCTTGATCTGGGAGGGAGAGACATAGATGTCATCAGGGCCCGGCAGATAGTTGTAATCTGCGGACCTTAGGAATCCGTATCCCTCATCGAGAATCTCCAATACGCCTTCAGCAAAGATCAACCCGTCCTTCTCAGTTCGGGCCTCGAGAATCTTGAAGATTAGCTCTTGTTTGCGCAGTCCTGACACGCCAGGAATGTCGAGCTCTTCTGCCATTTTAAGAAGCTCGGCGATTGTTTTTGTTTTCAGGTCAACAATGTCCATGAGGAAGTACCTCTGCTCTTATGAATTAACTTGCTAATATTCGCTGCCTGCAAGGATCTGGTTTGTCAAAGTGGGAATGTGAAGTTTTGTCCAGTGTTTGTTATTCGTCCTCCAGCTTCTCCATAGGTGCATCTCCCCAGAGTCTCTCAAGTCCGTAGAACTTGCGCCTTTCTTCGAGAAAGATATGCACCACAACATCGACGTAATCTATCAAGACCCAGGTGCCATGTGCCATACCCTCTGTGTGCAAGGGTTTCTGGTCGTGTTCGGCAAGACCTTGGCGTATACTCTCCGCGATCGCCTTTACATGAATATCCGCCGCTCCTGAGCAGATCACAAAAAAGTCTGTGACCGAAGTCAACTGGCGCAAGTCAAGTATTACAACGTTGGATGCCTTCTTGGCGCGGGCGAGATCGCCGGCAAGGAGAGATAGATCGTGAGAGCTCAGTGCCAATCGCCTGGGGTGACTCCTTTCTGTCGAGGATTCGACCATTCTACCTTGATGTTGACCCAAGTTTCTGGATCGTCGTGTCAAAATCCTTCCCGATAATCACTGTAAGATCAACGCTGAGGTAGTTGTCTTCGAGCGCTTGATAGACGACATTCTCCGCTCGGGCGCCAACGGCAGCCGCCAGCCTGTGCGCGTATTCGAGGGCTCCCTCCTCGCGCGATATGATCATTGTTTCAGAGACGTCATAGGATTCGAAATTATCCTCGTCAACAATGTCCAACTCCATACTCGGTACTTCCGCTCGTCGAAGATAATCCGCAGCCTTTGCTGCAGCCCCCTTCTTCCCGCAGCCGTTCAGCACTTGCACTCTGACATAGGCGGTTTCAATGGGGGGCAAGCTCTTTGTCTCGCCAGTGAGTACTTTCACCATCGTAGAGGAAGCAAACACCAGCACAACAATCGAAAGTACGCCGATAGCATAGTTGAGTTTCCTGCTTGGCTTCGGCGTTATTCTCAACTGGTACTGCTTGTGAAAGGGAAGGGGTCTTTTTCTTCGAAACATCGTCTAAAGGAAGTGAGTGGTTCAAAAGGCGGCCGGATTCAGCGGCCAAAATGGATTTTGCCGACCTCCGGCATACCCGCCTGGGAGACTCTCGAAGCTAATGAGAAAGCGAAACTTCTCGCTCGGATGATAGAGGAGTTGAACATTGGGTAGAATCGTACCATAGTTCGTGACCCCTCGATCATTACGCGAAAAGACCTGCGACGGCTGATGGAGCCAACCCAGAGCAACGCCGAGATCAAGAGACTTCGACAGCTGATACCTCATCGAGTTCACGTACAACCCGAGAGTCTGACCATGACCGCCGACCGAGAAGTAAGACAACGTGTAGCTGTGCGTCATGGAAAACCTGCTCGGATCGAGCAAAGAGAACTTGCTTTCGTAGCGATTGGCGCCGATGGCTTCAGCAGGTGATGCGGCATCGGATTTCACGTCGACGCTCTGCCCCACCCCGGCCGAAACGGCAATGGCAACAACGAATATGGCTATCAGGTATCTCATTCTATCAACTGCCTCACTGAGACCGTACTATTATACGCCGCAAGTAAGCCCATGTTTAATCTTTGTCAAGCGAAAACGCCTTAAGGAGGTACTGGTCAAGCGCAGACAATTCCTCCGGAGAGTTCACTCCCACTGTCTCTCGATAGTCTTCGGCGCAACAGCCCGCTGTCGGGATGCCCTCTTCAAGAAATATCTTCATAACGTCTGTCAGGTAATACTCGCCCTGGCTGTTGCGATTGTTCACTTTCCCCAGCGCTCGAAACAGCGGCTCCTTTTCGAAAACGAATGTCCCAGTATTGATTTCGGCAATTTGTCGCTCCGCTTCAGTGGCGTCTTTGTGCTCCACGATCTTCAAAATCATGCCAGCTTTATCCCGGATGATTCGCCCGTAGCCGGTCGGATCGGGCAAGATCGCGGTCAGTACGGTGGCTGCCGCCTTCCGCCTTGCGTGCTCGCCGATTAGGTTACGCAATGTCGCCGGCCGAAGCAATGGAACATCACCCGCAAGCACCAGCACTCTTCCTGTGAATCCGCTCAACGCTGATTCTGCCATTTGCACAGCGTGTCCCGTACCGAGCTGCTCGGTTTGTTCGACGAATTCGATCCCCTGTCGCCGAATTGCCTGCCGAACCTGTTCCGCACGGTGACCTATAACTACGACAGTTCTGTCAACGTCGATCTTCTGAAGTGTGTCCAGCACATGCTCCAGCAAAGATTTGCCCGCAGCCTTATGCAAGACCTTGGGCAAATCGGACTTCATTCTCTTGCCCTTGCCGGCCGCAAGAACAACGGCAACAAGGCCGGAACTGCTTACTGACATCTTCTCTTATTTCTTGATTCTGTTGTTCTGATCGACAAGGACAATTCGGGGTTTGAATCCGGCAGCTTTTTCGACCGGAATCAACGAGTACGCAATAACTATCACTCTATCGCCGGGAGTTCCGTGTCTGGCAGCAGCCCCATTCAAGCAGACAGTGCCCGAACCTGACTCGCCTCTGATGAGATATGTTTCGATCCTGCTCCCGCTATTCAGATTCAGGACATGAACTTTCTCATACGCGAACAAACCTGCTGCGTCCACCAGGTCGGAATCGATAGTTATCGAGCCCTCGTACTGCAGGTCTGCGTTCGTGATGGTTGCGCGGTGAATCTTCGCGCGGCACACATGTATGTACTGTTCTGTTCCCATAGTCATTTGCGGCCCCTTCTCGATGGCCGGACGATAATATTGTCAATAAGCCTCACTCCGTCAAGCCATACTGCGACGAAAATGCCTGCTTTCCCTTCGACTCGATCAAGCGTTCGAAGGTCATCTGGGTCGAGAATCGCGATGTAATCGATCCTGACACCCGGAGTTGGCTCGATTTCGCTCCTCGCTGCGGCTTCGATCTTTGCCGGGTCTTCTTCTCCAGCGATCGCAAGCGCTTCCGCCGCCCTCATCCCACGATGAATACACGAAGCACGGCTCAACTGTTCCTGGTTGAAGTAGCGATTGCGGGAGGACATCGCAAGCCCGGACCTTTCGCGCACAGTGGGAGCTACCACTATTCGGGCTGGAAAATTCAGATGGCGCACCATAGACTTGATCATGGCTACCTGCTGGCCATCTTTCTGGCCAAAAACTGCCACATCAGGGCACACTACATTCAGCAGCTTGGCAACGACCGTGGCGACCCCCCTAAAGTGCCCCGGTCTGGCAGCTCCTTCCAGGATGGAGCTGATCTCCTCAACGTCGACGAAAGTGCTGTGATCGGTTGAGTATATGTCGGAAGCAGTCGGAAGAAACAGCAGATCGACCTTCTCCGTTACAAGAAGTCGCTTGTCAGCTGAAAGAGGACGAGGGTATCTTGCGAAGTCCTCCCCTGGTGCGAATTGCGTTGGATTGACGAATACCGATACGACAACCGTGTCGCCGAGCTTTCTCGCCCTGCGGACAAGCGACAGATGCCCCTCATGAAGCGCGCCCATGGTCGGAACGAATGCGATCTTGCGTCCTTTTCGCTTCAGTCCGAGGCAGATCGCCTGCATCTTTTTGGAACTCCTAATAACTCTCATGGCACTCTGATTGCGAATCTTCGTCTTTCGGATTCGGGAAGCCTGAGGCTGTCCCATAAGTGAGTAGGTCGGCCTCCGGAGTCACGCGGTGCGTGACGCAGAAGGCCGACAAGTCCGTGTCGGATTTCTTCTTGCGCGTAGCGCAATCCGGAACCCGACCCACTCCAATCAAGCATTTCGCACCTTTTGGGACAACCTCAGGATTCCTAACAGCGCGAGTATGCGATCTACATTGCCTGAGCAGCATCTGCGCTCAATAAGTCTCTTTTTTCGACGGGTAATCCCCTGTTTTGACGTCTGCGACAAATCTCTCGCCGACTTCCCTGATCTTGTCCGCGAGGTTGAAGTACTTCCGCACATACTTCGCCTCGAACGAATCGTCGAGACCCATGATATCGTTGATCACGATAATTTGCCCATCGACAGACGCGCCTGCGCCGATTCCTATCGTGGGAATCGTCAGCTTTTCAGTGATCTCCGCAGCCACACTTGGTTTCATTGCCTCCAGAACGATCGCGAAACAGCCAGCAGCTTGTAGAGCTTCGGCAGATTCCATGAGGTACGATTTGGAACTGTCATCCTTGCCCTGAACTCGATAACCCCCGAACCGGTGTATTGACTGCGGAGTCAGTCCCACATGTCCCATGACCGGGATTCCGATCTCGGTGAGTCTACTGACCGTGTCAGCCATCTCGATTCCGCCTTCCAGCTTCACACCTTGCGCACCGGCTTCTTTGAGATACCTTCCGGCGTTCGCTATCGCCTCCGCGATAGATTGCTGATACGTCAAGAACGGCATGTCTCCGATGACGATCGCGTGCTCGGCGGCTCTTGCGACGGCTTCCGTGTGATAGAGACTCTGATTGAGGGTAAGAGAAAGTGTATTCGGCTTGCCGTAGAAGACCATGTTCAGGCTGTCGCCGACAAGTAGACCATCGACCCCGGCTCTGTCGAGATGCCTTGCGGTGAAGAAATCGTAAGCAGTGATCCAGACCTGCTTCTCACCGTCCAGCTTCTTCTTTTTGATATCGAGTATGGTAATTCGTCCAGATCCAGCCATGTTATATACTCACTTCGCTAAAGCTATATCCCTGACTCTTCTTCGCAGCGAAGCAGCACCTCGTCATCCCAGCGGAAGCGACCGTTGAAAAAGCCCGCGTTGTGTCATTCTGAGCGCAGCGTAGAATCTGATCCATGTTGCCGTTCATCAAACAGAAGATCCTCCGTCGAAAGTACCCCCCTCAGGATGACAATCCAAAGGGATTTTACAACAACCCCAGAAGCGGGACACAGGGAAACCATGCCCTGGGCTCCGGCTTTCAGGATTGTTGAAATGCCCTGTATTGAGGCATTGACCCATGCCGGGACATCCGATGTTCGGGCAGGTCTTGACTGCGACGAAGCCGCGGTTGTGACCTGCCCGCAAGAGATTGTGAGAGCGACGGGTCACACGCCCCGCCGAGGCGGGTCGCAAGACCCATCGCGACTCCTGACGCATATCTGACTCTTTTAACAGTCCCTTTCGCCGGTATGACAACAACCAGCCAATCCACTGCCTCATACTTCCGGCGCATCAGATAAACGCTCTCCCCGGAGGGACGTAGTAGTGTGTTCCCTTGATCGGCTTCGAAATCTGAGCGAGGAGGTCTTTCAATTCGTCCTCATTCTCGACAAAGTCGATCTCGTCCGTTTTGACTACCAGCAAAGGTCCCTTATCATAGTTAAAGAAGTAATAGTTGTAAGCCTCTGTAAGCTCATCGAGATAACCTGCGTCTATGCTCTTTTCGAAAGGGACTCCGCGCTTTCTGATTCTCGTAAGCAGGTTCTCCGTCGAGGCCTGCAGATATATCACCAGGTCAGGTTGCGGAACAGACCGCGCGAGCATCTCGGATATCTTGTCGTAAAGATACATCTCCTTCTCGTTGAGGTTGACCTGCGCGAATATCCTATCCTTGTCGAATGTGTAATCGGTGACGATCTTCTGCATGAACAGATCATGCGAGATCAGTTTCATTTGCTGCTGATATCGAGACACAAGAAAAAAGAGCTGGACTTGCAGCGCGAACTTGGCTCTGTTCTTGTAGAAGTCCGGCAGAAACGGATTCTCTTCCGGCTTCTCGAGGATGAGGTGCGCACCGATATGCTCAGAGAGAATCCGCGCGAAACTCGTTTTTCCGACCCCGATGGGGCCTTCTACAGCAACGTATCTATGATCTGTCATCAGACGACCCCTCCAATTCCAACATCGTCCGCTATCTTCTCGACTCGTTTCTCACCTTCCACTTTCCCGAGAGCTTCTTCGATCGGTATTCCCGAGGGGCAAAGCTTTATGCCCGGAGCTATGTCGCACAACGGCCGGAGAACAAACTCTCTCTCCAGAAGCCTCCTGTGAGGAACAGAAAGCCGGTATGTCTCTATGACTTCGTCGCCGTACAGAAGCATATCGATATCGACAGTGCGCGGTCCTTTATGTGTAGCCTCGAATCTGCCCAAATCCCTCTCAATTGCAACTGTCTGCTCGAAAAGATCACTCGCGGAAAGCGATGTGGAAATCTGGATAACCATGTTGAGGAAGTCGTCCTGAGCTTCATAGCCTACCGGTTCCGTTTGATAAACAGGGGAGATCCTCAGTAGTCTCACCTCGCCCAGCGTCTTGATCCTTGCGATCGTTTCGCGAAGATTGGCCATCCGGTCCCCAAGATTCGACCCAAGCCCGAGGAAAACAATCACTTCTTTTGCAGGTTCAGCCAATTCAACTCCATGGGGATCAAGCCTCAAATCTGAGGCCGCTTTATTTCTACCTCTATGTGATCCAGATTCCCCGGTATGGGCGGAATCTTCTTGCGCACCCGCACTGCGACTGATCCGACGTGGAATCTCGAAAGTATCGCCTCCGCAAGGCGTTCAGCAATAGTCTCCAGCAAAGAGAAATGCTCACGAGACAAAATCTCCTCGACGGTCTTATACACCTGAGTGTAGTTCACGGTGTCGGAGAGTTTGTCGGATTCGGATGCAGGATGTATGTTGACATAGAGCTCGACGTCGACCTCGAATCGCCTTCCTGTCTCCTTCTCGGCAGGCGATACTCCGTGATAGCCGTAGAACATCATGTTGTGAAGCCGGATTATGTCACTTGCCACTTGAATCACCCTGCCTGCGGTACCTTCGTTGATAGATTTTCGAATGCTCTCGTATGCGCGACACTGCTGCATCGAGCACATCGGGCGGCTTGGATATGGAGAGTCGCATAAATCCCTCGCCCATCTCGCCGAACGAAATTCCGGGGAGTACCAGCACTCCCGTTCTCTTAAGAAGCATTCTGCTGAAGTTCAGCGACAGCCTCCGCCGAGGCAGCTTGATCCAGACGAACGGAGTTGCGTGGGAGGGCTGCAGCTCCCAGCCAAGCGGCGCAATGTAAGACTCAAACCTTTGCCGGTTCTCGCCAAGAGATCCAGCCACAGATCCGACGATTTCCTCGCAGCTGTCCATGAGGATGTCAGCCGCCTGCAGGTCGTAGCCGGATGGTCTGATGTTGAATCCGTGCAGAAGCTTGCCGATCGGAGAGAGAAACTCGGCACAGCCGACAGCAAAGCCAAGCTTGAGCATGGGGAAATTGAACATGAATGAAAACGTGAACAATTCTACGGACGAGAACTTTGCGCCTGGGGTAGCGGCAAGCGCTGGATGTGCGTGTCGTCCCCATACGTGAGTATTGTACACCGCGTCGGACAGCACCAGAAGGTTGTTCTTTCGAGCAAACTTCACAAGCCGTTCATAGAAGACTTCATCCGCTACCGAACTTGTCGGATTGTGAGGGTAGTTCACCAGAAGCACTTTGCTGCTGCGAGACCCAGTCGCCCTGAGCTTCTCCAGATTGGGAAGGAAGTCAGTCCGGGGAGATAACTCATAGGTCACAACTTCTGCGCCTGCAGCAAGCGCCGCAGACCGGTACAGAAGATACGATGGATCAGGGATATACGCCCGGTCTCCCTGACCGAGAAACGCCTGAAAGCAGCAGAAGACCGCCGGTGTATTGCCAGTGGTCATCATTATCTCCCTGTCAGGCTCGAAGCGGACGTCGAATCGGGATAGAATCCACTCCGATATCTTCTCTTTCAGTCGCTTCTCAACCGAATCGGCCTCTAACCTGCTCAGAGGACGCGGGGGATCTCGCCTCATCAGGAATTCAGATACTATCGGTGGAACACTCGGGGAAAGCGTGCCGAGGTCTATCAAGTTGACCCCCCGAGCGCTAAGCCGCCGTTTGATGCCGCTGAATTCAGAGCCGAGGGATGCCGGCAGCCTCATTATCCGGTCAGATGGTTCGACTATCGTTTTCAGAATCGGCATCGGGATTCAGCAGATTTCAACGTGCGTCGCGTGTTATAATTCCATTAAACGGATCGTGGTCCCGTTCGCTTCTATGAGACCTGAGCACCGCCTGTACAGGCGTCACAGATACTCCGGAACGTCCCAGACAAGGCATACCTTCATGGCACGGAATGAGATCGAGTAGCACACGCAGCAAATCAAGCTGAACGACGCGAGTTTGTCAAGCTCTTTGCCCGGAGCTGTGTGCAGAGATTCCCCTTGCTAACCGAGCAGTATGCAGCATCTTAAGTTCGTGAGATACCGTGCGATCTTGTCATCCTGCGCTCTCCTCCTGGCTTGCATGTTAGCCATCCTCGTCAGCGGATGCCCAAACGATGAGCGTGACTCGGACCGTCCCAGGTCGGTCTTCAGCTGGGACTTGCCGCTCGGTTTCTCGCCCGCCTATGTCGCAACTGACACATCAGGCGTCAACTGGGGGCTGTTTGTCTCCAGGCGATTCTCCGGCAAAGATAACCTCTGGGCGGTAAGGTCAGACGGAAGCGGGTGGGAGAAGCCTGTCTGCGTCATGAACGCCTATGTGTTCGATGAACTCCGATTCGAGGTACGCGACAGCCGGTTGAACCTAACATTCGTCAATATCGATCCCGGATACTACCGCGACTACGACCTGGAGCAGCCTGACACGTCGTCCACGCCGGATACGTTAAGGCTTCGGTTCGACATCTCCGGCCTGGAGGCTGATGCCGACAAGGACCAGTTGCCGGACGTCGTAGAGGCTGAGCTTCTCACATCCAACCGTCTTCCGGACAGCGACGCGGACGGGAAGTCGGACGGAGTGGATTACTCGCCACTCGGGAAACCGCTGCCGAACGAAGCCAGGTTCGAAATCTATCGGGCTGCGATTGTCTATCTGATGCATCTTGACGATCCGAAGAATATCGAGCCCCGTGAAGATACATCGTGGTCAGCATATTACGGCGTCCCCTATCTCCACGAGCCAACAGTAGCATACCTATCTCTGCCGGACGAGATAGCGATGCCAGAGTTCGTTGATCTGCCGATAATCCTGATCGAGGCCCGCGCTCCGCTCTACTTCACCGCCAAGCAGCGTTACAGCTCGGTGTCGGGTGGCATCATACCCCATCTCTTGTTTCGAAAGCCTGAATTCGTGATGTTCGAGGAGATGACCTCGCTCCTGATAGAGTATGTTACCGACAAATACAGGCGTGAATCGGCAACCCTTCTTTTTCGCAAGATCGACGGAAGTTGGAGCGTTGAAGGCGTGACTGCGGAACCTTGATGCGGCAGTTCTTATTGCATTTTGACACATATCGGACTATCGTCGATCTGACTCGTACCGGAAAATTTGCGAGTTCAGCGGTGGAGGCGATCTGACAGTCTACAGGTTTTGCCCGGTGTGCGCTGCCGGACTTCGGCTCATGTCTGACCACGGCGTCCAGCGACCTAAGTGTCCGTCCTGCGGTTTCATCCATTACCGCAATCCTGCTCCTGCCGCGGGCGCTGTCATATTCGAACGTGGTAGAGTCCTCCTCGTAAGGAGGGCGCATGAACCGTACATCGGCAAGTGGACTCTACCTGCCGGCTTCATAGAGTGGGGCGAATCCCCCGAAGAGACAGCTGTTCGCGAAATCAAAGAGGAAACCAATCTCGACATCGATCTTGGCGAGCTGTTTCACGTGTATTCGGGAGACGATGACCCGCGAACTCGTGCGATTCTGGTGTTGTATTTCGCAAAACGCGTCAGTGGCGATCTCCAGCCGGGAGACGACGCCTCTGAGGCTCGGTGGTTCGGGCTTAACGACATTCCCACTGACGACGAGATAGCATTTGAATCGCACCGGCAAGCTATTGCACTTCTGAGAGACAAGTTCCCGGAACGTTTTAGGGCATGAGACTCAAGAACAAACTCTTTCTCGCCTTCTTTCTATTTTCATTCCTGCCGGTTGCTGTCGTTTCCTATCTCGGCCTTGAGCTCATGATCGAAAGCCGGGAGAGAGTTACGGCCCCTGGAATCTCACGGGCGCTTGCTACAGCCGATTCGTTGGCCGACATGGCTTTGAAGATGGTCGAAGTTGGGTGCAGCACGAGAATGATGGCGTGCGGACACTGCTCGTCCGCTGATGATTTCACGGCCAGCGGCTTCGACTTCGCCGCAGCAATCACCGACGACAGCATCGCCTTCGCAGGAGTGCGGGATTCGGGTGACCGGGCTGTGATGGCTAACCTCTTGGCAGCAATTCGAACTCCAGACACAACGGGTTTTATCCAGATTGCGGGCGAGACATATGTCTTTGCGGCAAAACGAGGAGAACGCTATGCAGCGATCGCGGGATACTTACTGCCTGGCGCTTTGCTGAGTTCCAGGACTCGACTTGGCGTTGATATCAGGCAGTATGAGCAGCTTAAGTTGTTGCGCTCCCCGGATCGCAATTTCGTGAGACTGATCTGGGGCGTGTCGAATTTGCTCTATCTGCTGGTGATTCTCTATGTGTCCCGCATAACCGCCAACAGCCTCACCGGACCACTCGCAAAACTTGAGCGGCTTGTGGAGACCGTAGGACCGGGACGATGGGACGTTCGCCTCGATTATCAGCGCAATGATGAGATAAGCTCGCTTGTCGCAGGGTTCAACAGAATGTCATCGCGCCTGTCGGACACAACTGCACGATTGATCGAGGCGGAACGAAAGGCAGCCTGGGAAAATACGGCGCGCGTAATCTCTCATGGCATCAAGAATGTCCTCGCGCCTGTCAAACTTGCGCTGGCGAGGATTACAGAGGATCACAAGGCTGAACCTGCCGAAACTCAGTCTCCGATTGAGACGATCAGGACGGAGCTCCAGATTCTCGAGAAGACCGCAAGGGATTTCTCTCTTTATGGTCGACCGGCGGAATCATCCTCCGAACCGTTTGACCTGAGTATGATCCTTCGCTCAGCCGTCAGGATGTGCGAATCTCAGTTCGAGGGAAGGCGGATTTCCGTCATGCTCCCCGACGGAGCAACGCAGGCATACGGCGATGAGAACATGCTGCGAGAAGCATTCATCAATCTGATCAAGAATGCGTGTGAAGCAGCCCAAGAGGGCCAGACTATAACCGTAGCTTCTTCAGTCGAGTCTGACGGACATGAGGTGCGAATTCATAATCCGGGAAAGCCGTTAGACATGGCAATAGCGGCACGAATCTTCGAGCCATACTTCACAACAAAGCCCGGTGGAACAGGTCTCGGACTCGCAATTGTGAAGAAGGCGGTTGAGTCTTCAGGCGGCTCCGTCACCTTTGAGACCGGAAACAACGGAACGACATTTGTCGTCAGACTTAAGAGAGCAGATGAACGTTGACCGAATTGACATAATGGTCGTCGACGATGACGTCCTATTCCGGCAGGAAGTTGTCCACATCCTTCGGAAGCGCGATCTCAGCACGAGGGAATTGGGATCAGTCGCTGAATGCAGATCGGAGCTTCGGAAAGCACATCCTTCGGTCCTGCTGCTCGATATTCAACTTCCGGATGGAAGCGGCATTGTGCTGCTGAGAGAAATCATGGCGTCGACGCGAGTTCCTGAAGTGGTCATCATTTCCGGAGCAGCATCTCTACAGCAAGCAGCGGATTCGATCAAGCTGGGAGCGTGCGATTTTCTGGAGAAGCCATTCGAGCCCGCGCGACTAGTCTCGGTAGTCGAGAACTGCCTCAAGATCGCGCACCTAAAAGAGCAAAACACTCGATTGCTCGCGGACAAACTCGAGCGCTACCGAATCGTGGGGCAGTCACCTGCAATCAGACATGTGACAGAACAAATACAGCAGACAGCACGCACCGACGCCCGGGTGCTTATTACAGGCGAGACCGGAGTCGGCAAGGAACTTGTCGCGGGACAACTGCACTTCCTCGGACGACGGGCAGCGGCGCCCTTTGTCACTGTCAACTGCTCCGCGCTGCCTTCGGAGCTTATCGAGAGCGAGCTGTTTGGCCACGTGAAGGGAGCATTCACGGGCGCAGTCAGAGACAGAGACGGTCGGTTCAAGTCTGCGGATGGCGGAACACTGCTGCTTGACGAAATTGGGGATATGCCGATTGGCCTTCAGCCGAAGCTTCTGAGAGCTATCGAATCTGGAGAGATCGAGCCGCTCGGATCATCTACATCGACGGCAGTCGACGTGCGGATTATGGCGTCAACGAACCAGAAAGTCGAACAGCTGGCACAGTCCGGGAGATTTCGCTCCGATCTGTTCTTTCGTCTGAACACTATCCCAATAGACGTCCCACCGCTGCGGTCAAGGCGAGACGATATCCCGTTGTTGGCAAGCCACTTCCTGTCCAAACTGACGAGTAGCGAAGCGCTTGATCCTAAACAGATGTCAATCGAAGCTCTCGACACTCTGGTAGCATTCGATTGGCCGGGGAATGTGCGCCAGCTCAGGAACGCTGTCGAACGTTTGCATTATATGTCGCAGTCAGACACGATAAGCGCTTCTGAGGTCAGAGACTGCCTCGGCAGCGCAGCAGATGACGTTCAGGTGTCGGATTCAAATGGTTCAAACAGGCTCGCAGATGCTGTGCATGGTTTTGAGAAGAGATTCTTGAAATTGGAATTGGAGACAGCGGGAGGAAACATTGCCCGTCTCGCCGAGCAGCTTGGTATGGACCGAGGCAATCTCTACCGAAAGTTGAAGAAGCTCGGCTTGTTGTCAGAATGACATCCGGAGCCCAAGCGATGATGTGCAAATGTCAACTGCCATCTGCCGTCGAACCATCTCGGCCCCTGCTAACATTATGCGGTACAGCACGAATACGACATTGGCACCTAATCTGCTGTACAATGCAGGGTGGTTTCGGAAGGTGACAGAATGATTAGGCGCAAGGAGAGGATTAGGCTCATGAGAAATCTCAAAGTCATATTCACAGTGCTGATTGCACTCTTCGGCAGCAGGCTTCACGCGGTTGAAGGCGACATGACCACCGGTCAATTGACCCGTTTGGCATTCGAAGTTGAAGGCCGCGACGGCAGAGTTCAATTGGAGGCTGACGGCGTGAGCTATGATCTCGAGTATGAGGTAGATCGGATCAGTTCCATGCCAGGAGCGCTTATCCTGAAAGAAGGATTCGAGATAAGACCAGATTCGCTTGTCACAGAATGGGGCGTGTTCTCCATTGGGAATCTGAGAGTAGACAGCGTTTATACTCAAGGCAAGCGAGTTATCGGTGTCGTTTTCAAGCAGCGGCGGTCCACGACAACGAGCGGCAGGCTCTCATCTCGAAACAGAATCTCGGTTGGAGAGAGACTCATTGTGCAGGAGAACGATTTCGTTCGGGGCGACGCTATCTGCTTTGGTGCAGACGTCAGGATCAGAGGCGAGGTTAACCAGAATGCGGTGGCTGTCTTCGGAGAAGTAACGATCGCGCACGGGGGCATCGTGCGCGGCGACGTTGCTGCTATCAAGGGATCGGTCCAGATCGAGTCCGGTTCGACGGTGTACGGCGAAATCGTATCTCAACAGGGAACGAAGCGCACTTCCGGCAGAAGGTCCGGCCGCCCGGGAGATGACTGGGGCCCGAATGTCTTCAAACCGCTGTTCTCTTATAACAGGGTTGACGGCCTCTTTCTCGGAGCGAAGCTCGCATTTTCTGACCCTGATTCACTCCTACCCACAGTCTTCGCGTCGGGAGGCTATGCATTCATGTCCGAGAAGTGGCAGCACGAGGTCGGCGTGCATCAGAGAATATTCGAGAAGTACTCCTTCGGACTCGGCGGCAGCTTTTTCAGGCGCACCGCCACTGACGACGAGTGGATAGCTCCGATATTCGAGACAACGCTGCTTTCTGTTCTTGCAGCCGAGGACAATGCAGACTATTACGAGGAAAAGGGCGGACGGATGTATATTACGTTCGATGCATCCTCCTACAACCAAGTCGGCGTCGCGTATCAGTTCGTGAAACTCGATTGGCTTGATCATCACCCTAAGCTCTGGGCTCTCTTCGGTTCGAGCAAGGAGTTTCGCGCCAACTTCTCCTCAGTGCCGGCCGTCGAGAGACGCAGCAGGATGGAGGAGTTCGACGGCAAGCTTGGCGAATTGACCGCATGGTACAGGTTCGACAACAGCGATGCAGACGACTTCGCGACGCGAGGCTGGTACGGCGAGCTGATCTACAGCGCTGCCGGCGACGACCTGAAGGGTGATCTTGCATACGACAGACTCACAGCCGAGATTCGCCGTTACCAGCCGCTTACCCGCCGCCAGGCACTCAATGTTAGAATGAAATACGGGATAGCAGGCAGAGAATTGCCCTTGATCAGGTCGTTCTATCTGGGCGGATCGAGGACGATAAGGGGACTCGATCACAAGGGAATTAAAGGCGACCAGATGCTCCTGGGCAATCTCGAGTATGTCATCCGTTTCCCGCGTCCAAAATTGGAGACCGCACTGCTTCTGGACTTTGGTAAGACCACTGGCAGCAAGGAAAGCATCTTCTCCGACGGTGACTTCCACTCTTCAATAGGGCTGAGAGTTGGAATAACTGACGCGATCAAGATTGACGTGGCGAAATCCCTTGACGACTCTGACGAATCCGCCAAAATATGGGTTCTGTTTCAGAGATCCTTCTGATGTGCGCACAGCTGTTAAGGAATCTGGCGCTTTGCATTATCGGGATATTTTCCCTATCAGGTCTTGAAGCCGCAAGAGCACAATCACCTGAAGTAGCTGTCTTCTCCTATTTTGACAGTCTTGCCGTAACGCTTGACTACGAGCGACTAATCACCGCGGAGCGAATCGAAAAGCTCGGCCACGGATACCCTCTGACGTTCACTGTCGACGTTTTCCTCCGAGAAGACTCGAAGCTGTGGCGCGACGAAACCATCAGAGCCTGCCAGCTGCGTTTCAGGGTGATACACCGCGATTGGGATGATAAGACGGATTTCGAATTCAGCGGCCCAGACGGTCGGCTTATCCAACGTCCCGCCTTGACACTCGACGATTTGAGGCAGGAGCTGGAAGACAGGCTCTTGCTGACACTTGGCAGGGTGGACGATCTCGACTCACTGAGCCGTTACTATGTCGAGGTAACTGTGGGGTACAGGAATCTCAGCTCGGACGATGTCCAAACCGCTCAGGAATGGCTCAAAACCGGCAAAGGCGGCTCAGATCGCGATTCTGTCGTGGAAACAAAGCCCTCCTTGACTGAGAGCGTTGTGGGACTTCTGTGGGACATAGCCGGTCTTGGCGGCGAAACCGAACGCTACTATACGGCGAGGTTTAGACTTGGTGACCTCAGACGCGGGCGCTGAAGTGGACTTTGTCCCCGCCTAATTAGCGACACTACAAAAGGTTGCAGCCAGCACCCCTAAACTTTCCGGCCCCTCTTCCGATATTAACATTGTCAGTTTATGTCACTGAACGAGCAACCATTCTCTGAGGTAACCAGATGACATCCTTCGAACCGAAACCGCAAAAATCAGATTCGACTTCGAAAATCTTCATCCCGGGATTCAAGAAAGCTGAGTCTGCCGCGGTCGCCGAAGAACAAGCTCAGGCTGATGACCCTCTTTTCGGTCTTGAGGCCAGTCTCGATAAGATAACTCGGAAGAATCCGCGACTCGTGGGCAAAGAGGCCCGGTCGGAGGCGAGAAGTGTCGATTTGAAAGCGCTTCTGGAGATCTCCAAAGCGATCAATTCGACATTGGTGCTCGACGACATCCTCCAAATGGTCATGAAGCGATCCATTGAGTTGCTCCAGGCCGAACGCGGCTTTCTGATGCTGCTGGACGACAACGGCAATCTGCAGTTCAAGACCGTGTACAATCTCCAGCGAGAGAAACTCCTCGACGAAGACTTCAAGATATCGAATTCGATCGCGAGCGAGGTCGCCCGCACCGGTAGGCCTGTATTTGCGTCGGATGCTCAGGCAGATGAGCGATTTGCCAAACAGCAGAGCATTCTCGAGCTGCACTTGCGGTCAATCATGTGCGTGCCCCTGAAAGTCAAGGACAGGATATTCGGAGTGGTCTACCTGGATAACAGCTCGGACGCAAAGATATTCCTCCAGAGCGACCTCTATTTGTTCGAGCTATTCGCGGAACAGGCCGCCATAGCTATTGAGAACGCCAAGCTCTACGAGAACCTTCTCAAAGAGAAGAGATACAACGAAAACGTCGTTGACATGACTCCCGTCGGCATCATCGTGACTGACAACAATCTCCGCGTAACGACTGTCAACTCGCCTGCCGCAACGATACTGAGCGGGTCGGGGATTCATCCGGTCAAATACGATTCTCGATCGGACAGTGTAGCGTTTTCTTCGCTGTGGCCGGAGAAGGTGCGAGCGCATTGGGAGAAGGTAGCCAAAGACGTGGTCCAAACCGGCAAACCCTATCAGGATGACAAGTACTATCTCCTCGTTGACGACGTACAGAAGGTTCTTGCGGTCAAGATCAGCCCGATGGAAGATGGCGCAGGCGAACGCAGCGGGCTTGTTATTGCGTTTGAGGACGTAACAGACAAAGCGCTTCTCGAAAACTACGTGCTCATGTCCGAGCGTCTCGTCGCAAAGGGCGAAATGGCTGCAAGCATCGGACACGAGCTGAACAACTATCTCACCATTGTGTCGAACAACGCCGAACTCCTCAAGATCAACGTTCGAAAAGGCTTGCTGGACAGAATCGAGAAGAACGTTGTGTCGATCCTCGACAACATATCCAAGATCAAGAGATTCACGGACAGCCTCATGGACTATTCGAAGCTGGAAGCCGAGATCGTCGAGTATGACGTAAAGAACCTGATCGAGGAGTTGCTCTTCTCGATCGCGCCTCAGCGGAGTCTGAAGAACGTGAAAATCGAAGTGGAAACACCACCGGATATTCCTCTCGTGGAGCTGGATGTCGGGCAGATGCACCAAGTCTTGCTCAATCTGATAAATAATGCGGTTGAGGCCATTGGGGCTGTTCCGGGCAAAGAAGGCAGGATTCACGTAACTGTCTCCTACGACGTGCCGAGATCAGAGCTCGCAATAGAGGTGACCGATAACGGGCCCGGAATCAAGATCTGTGATCTCGAAAAGGTCTTTGAGCCAAGGTTCACGACCAAAGAAAAGGGGCACGGCCTCGGGCTGTCTAATTGCCGGAGGATAATGGAAAGTCACCACGGGTCAATAACAGCGATCTCCGACGGAGTCGAAGGATCGACGTTCCGCTTAGTAATGCCAGTGACGCAGCCGTAGGAAGAGCTCGGATGGAACAGATTCGTTTGTCGTTGCCGAAGCGGTACGATATTGTCGGCGCCATCGGAGGGGGTGGCGGCGGCAACGTATTCGAAGTACAAGACAGGTTTCTCAAACGACGGCTGGCATTGAAGCTGTGTGAGCCGAGCAAGCTCGCTGATGAAGAAGCATTCAAAGCGGAGTTCCTACTCGCGGCGTCCGTCTCGCATCCAGGACTTGTCAAGGTCTTCGACTTCGGCTATGACAGCGAGAATCGGCCATTCTTCACCATGGAACTTGCGCAGGGCGCTCCGGCTGGACTGACGGCGGGTATTGCTGATTGCGGTCGGTTCATCGCGGTGATTGCAAAGATATGCTCCGCGCTCGGCTTGCTGCACCGGCTTGGCTACAAACACAACGATCTGAAGCCTGACAACATTCGAGTAGCCTGGAGCAACGATGCTCCATCGGTCAAGCTTCTCGACTTCGGCCTTGCCAGAGCCTATGACCCATCCAACTCGACAGAACTTGCCGGGACGATCGACTATATGGCTCCGGAGCTGTTCAACCGCACAGCCCCGTCCGTGCAAAGCGACATCTACAGCCTTGGAGTAATCGCCTATCAACTAGTTGCCGGCAGGCTGCCGTTCAGCGGTACAGACCCGCTTGAGATCATATCAGGACACTTGGAGAGGAGCGCCCCGGCGATTACCAGCACAGTCTTCCCCGTAAGCGACTCCGTAATCCAATTGATCATGCGAATGCTCTCGAAGAATCCCGCTGATCGGCCGCAGTCCACGGCTGCAATCTTCGTCGAACTCGCGGAGTCGTCAGGGCTGAGACCCGAAGATTTCGAGGAAGACGAGACCTCGCTCTACTTCGAGTCTGCGGTAGCTTCGTCAGTGATGCACTCACCGGAGTTCACTACCGCTCTCCAAGAGACTGAGACGAGCGGATTTCGCCTGCTCTGCACAAGCGACCTGCTGGCTCAGACTGCTCTCGATCTGGCCGCCAAAGCGCTTCAGACAAGATTCATCAATGTGAGAGCGTCGGATGATGATACTGCCGACACGTGTACAAATTCCACGCGCTCCGTGCACTTGCATGTGATTCGATCGCGCGAAGGCGAGTCATGCATGTCGCATACGGATTTCATCGCAAGAATCGGCAACTACGGTTTGGTCGAACCCGAAATATCGGGTCTGCCGGCCATCGTCGATCATGCCATAGTCAATCGATTACTGGATTCCCTGCTTGCAGCCGAGTCCAATGGCGCAGAGTTTGCCGACGCAATCTCAGAGCTTTGCAGCGGCAACCTTGAACTGGCTCGGAAACTCTTTCGGCGGTTCTACTTCGAAGGCTTGGTGGAGACGCCGGTCGGAACGCTTGTCGCCCGCAAAGTGCCTCCCGCCGCGAATGCGCTGACAACAGACGAATCAGATGTGCTGATGGGGGATGTCCCCTCTCTCGGGCCTGATTTCACGGCGAGTCTTATGAGTTTGTCGGCGTTCAGCCACCAGTTCACTACTGCTATGGCCGGAGAGGTCCTCAATCTGCAGAGCTCAGAAGCGGAGGCATTTCTCGCGGAGCTCAGTCGCATGAGATTGTTGGAATCGAGCGAAGGCAGCTATCATTGGAATCGTCCTCAGATACAGCGAGTTCTTCACAGCAGACTTGACGGAGAGCGGGTCTCGACGCTGCATCGCTTGATCGCAGATCACCTGGTCGCCCACGATTACTTCTCCAAGTCGATGCAAGCCGGTATGATCGGGTTGCACTACTGCCTGAGCGGGAATGTCGAAAAGGCAATAGAGTTTTCAATCGAGTACCAGAGGTCCGGAGCGTCGGGAACGGTATTCATAGACCCGGAAGAGCTGCTTAACCATTGCGATAGAACAATGCGCGAATTGGGGACAACGGACTCGTCGTTAGAGAGTCGGCTGCTCATGGCCTACGGCGATCTTTACAAAGCGCAGGGCAAAACCGACGCCGCCATGGAGAAATACACTCGCATCACCCAACTGCAGAACGTCGATCCTCGGCTTCTTGCGGAGACATACAAAGACCTGGGGGATATCCACAAATCGCGAGTCGATTTTCATGCAGGCATTGAAGCGCTGATGCAAGCGCTTGAGATATACCGAAGCATTGATGACCGAATCGAGATATCCCATACTCTGAACAACATCGGCAACATCTATTGGATCAACTCTGAATACCAACTCGCGCTAAATAAGTACAAAGAGGCGTTGACCATTCAGGAACAACTCAATTCGTTGAGAGATATCGCCTCAACCCTGAGCAACATAGGCACGACCTACAATGTGCTGGGGTCTCACGAGGACGCGATAGAGCATTATACCCGCTCACTCAAGCTGAAAGAGAAACTGGAAGACCAGCCGGAAATCGCCAGAACTTACAACAACATGGCGATCACTTATATGCAGATCGGAGAATCGGGCAAGGCGTTGAATTTCCTCAATCGATCGATGGCAATCAATCGGGGGATCGGTGCGCAGAAAGAACTCCTGTTCAATCTTGAAAACGTCGCCGAGGTCTGCATGGGGCTTGGGGAGCATAAGCGCTGCGAAGAAGTCTCGGCAGAGGGGCTTGCGCTTGCAAGACGGCTCGATGACATTCCTCATCTCGGCGTGTTCTCATTCTGGCTGGGAGCAATCTACGCGGAGCGGGGGCTCTATGGCACCGCTCTGGGGTACATCGATCAGGCAGTCGACCTCTCGAACAAGGTGACGGACAAGCCGTTTGCGGCAAGAAGTCTCCTGCTGAAAGCCCGAGTCCACCTCGCTCTGTGCGAGGTTGAAGTCGCAGCAGAGTGCATCAGCAAATCGCGGATGATTGTATCGCCATTTGACTCTTGCCCAGAGCTTGTCAGACTGCGCACGTATGCCGCAAGGCTCGAGTTCATCTCCGGCTCTGAGCATGGAGCGGTTATCGCAGCAGTGGATGAGGCCGAGCGCAGAGCTCAGCAACTGAAGTTAGGCGTCGAGCTCTGTGAGACTCTTGTTCTGCGACTGGATGTTCTCACCGATCTTGGAAGAATACCTGGCGACATCCTCGAGCGGCTCGATCGGCTGACGGGCATCGACCAGCACACAATGTACAGAAGCTACCTCTACTTCTACTCGGGCATAGCAGCGGTCCAAGACAAGATGCACGGTGAAGCTCTAAGCTATCTCGATCAGGCGGAGGTTATGGCGAAAGCTTTCGAACAGCGGGAGCTTCTCTGCCGAATCAACTATCAGATCGGCAAGATATGCATGGCCCAATTGGAGTATGAAGACGCCTTCGTGAGACTCAAGCAGGCGACTTCTATCTTGAAGGAGATCGTCTCGAACATCGGAGATCGGGAGATGGTGAGAAGATACATGAGTTCGCACGAGAGAAACGAACTGATAAAGGCTGTAAGAAGTCTGGCAGCAAAACTTGCATGAACGGGAAGAGGCTGCCGATGAGGCAGCCTCCAATACCGGTCATCTACACCGGAGCGGTTTACTGACCGCCTAAGCTGTAACCAGCCGGTGCGACTTTCTCTTCGAGTTCTTCAATCCAGAGTTCGTACATGAACTACCTCCTATGTGTAAAGGATGACCGGGAGCCCGCTTCCACAGGCTCAACCTAATTCTTTCCCTGCCTCCGTGCAGTGGACATAGCAATCCCTGCGTCTCACTCGGAGTATAGCTTCACGCTTCGCGTGTGTCAAGTCTTTTTACGTGTTGTGGATACGAAACACCACCTGGTCTGTCCCGATTGCATTTGACTATGAACGCCCGATCTCGCCTTCGAGATTGACAATACGGGCTTCTGGCGTAGATTGATCACGTAGTCCTGATGAGGTCTGACATGAAGAGCATCTTCTGGAAGATTGCATTTGTCACAACCATCGCTGCGACGATCATGCCAGCAGCGCACGCCCAGATGCCGCTGGACCTCATCACCTACTATCGAGCTGACACGGAGCAGGCTTATCTTCTCTACAACGTCCTGTCTCCGGGCGATCTCGACGGTGACGGCCACAGCGAGTTGTTTGCATGTGAGGCGGCTCTGCAGAAGCGAGTGTTTGTATTTTCTGGGGAACTACTCCCTGACAAGACCCCGGTCAAAACGCTCTACAATGAGTCTTCGATTTACAATTGGATTCCAGACATAAATGGTGACGGTCACAGAGACTTCGCGGTCCTCCAGAAATACCAGGACACTGTCGATGTTGTTGAGATTTGGTTTGGTGGAGCGAATTTCCTTGAGAAAACAGCAGCCGATTTTCTTCTCAGAAACAGCCGCGACACTGTTCAGACCTTTGGCTATACGATTGCATCCGGTGACGTGAACGGTGACTCTCAGAATGACATTGTAATTGCCGCAATTAACAGTGAGCTGCCTACTATCGATGGACGGTTCTACATTTTCTATGGTGGGAACCTCTTGGATACGATGTGCGATGGCGTTATCACAATCTATGACAAGGGTAACGGCTACGATGATTTCTTTGTTGGCACAGGATTGGGTGACGTCAACGGCGACGGGTTGATGGACTACGGGTTTTCGGGCCACAAGACCAATAACCCCGGATACGTCTCAATCATCTTCGGTCGCATTCCGATAGACACGCTTCCGGACGTCACTTTCTGGGGGCCGTGGAAAAGCCTAAGTCCTCGGACCTTCGGCTATAACATAACTCCTGTGGGAGATCTGAATAGGGACGGGTTCAGTGATTTTGCTGTGGTCGGAGAGAAGTGGCCGTGTCTTTATTATGGAGGCAATCCGTTTGACACTATTCCGGTCATTCTGGGTGACACTACAACTCTGGAAACTATGGGCGACAGGATTGCCCGCGTGGGGGATATTAATCATGACGGTTGGGATGACTTGGCGGTAGCTTCCCCTGCGTGGGGATTCGACAAAGGCATAGTTTACATCTACTATGGTTACCGCGTGATGAACGGCGACATTGATCTCATTCTGCCGTCTTCTGGGACGACCCCCTTGTCAGACAAGAGATTTGGCGAATCAATTGGACCAGCCGGTGATTTCGACGGTGACGGCATTGATGACCTAGCGATATCCGGCTCAGATCTCTCTGGTGACGGTCGTGGGTTTGTGTTTGTCTACGCGGGCAGCGACACTCTTCCAACAGACGCGAACGAAGTCGATGAGCGCGGGCAGTTGCCTGCAAACCTGAACAACCTCGAACAGAACTACCCCAATCCATTCAACAGCTTGACAGCGATAGAATATGAGTTGTGGGGAGTCTCTGAGCGACAGGTCGAACTGGTCATATACAATATGCTTGGCCAGAAGATCAAGACATTGATCAACGGCCTGGAGCGTGGAGGGTTTCACATAGCATTCTGGAATGGAACTGATGACTCGGGCCAACAAGTCGCGTCGGGAGTGTACTACTACATACTTCGCTCAGATCATCAGCAGCTTTCGAAGAAGATGATATTTCTGAAGTAGGGGCACGGCACTGTTCGGTGCCATGTCCCTCGGGTGCCATGAAGCTCTGGGCTAATTCCCAATATTCATCGAGAGTATCTTGATTTCCGTGTAGTCCTCGATCGAATAGCGAACCCCCTCGCGGCCGAAGCCGGAGTCTTTCATGCCGCCGTAGGGCTGGTGGTCGGCGCGGTAGGTCGGGACGTCGTTTATCACCACGCCGCCGGTTTCTATTTGCTCGAATGCGTACCAGATGTCGGTCATGCGATTGGTGAATACGCCAGCCTGTAAGCCGAATGCCGAGTTGTTAATCTCGGTAACCGCGGACTTGAAATCGGTGTAACGCGAGACTGCCACAAGCGGCGCGAAGACCTCCTGCGCACAAACTTTCATATCCGGCTTGACGTCGGCAAGGACTGTCGGCAGAACAAAGCCACCGTCGCGTCTCCCGCCGACCAATACTCGCGCGCCTTCGCGCACAGCTTCGCTGATCCAGCTTTCGATTCGTTCCGCTTCTTTCTCTTCGACTATCGGGCCAATGTCGGTCGTGGGGTCGAGCGGGTTACCGACTTTCAGAGCCGTCACTTTGTCGGCGAATTTAGATATGAAGCTGTCGTATATCGTCTCATGCAGAAAGACTCTCTGAACCGAAATGCAGCTTTGTCCGGCCACAGCGAACCCGCCGAAGGTCATGCGCGATGCGGCATATTCGACGTCTGCGTCATCAGCGACGATCACGCCTGCGTTGCCGCCCAGCTCAAGCACGACCCGTTTCTTGCCCGACGATTCCTTAATCTTCCAGCCGACAGGCGACGACCCCGTGAAAGTTATGACCTTCACGCGTGGATCGGTGAGAAGCGGCTGTGCGTCTTGAGATGACGCGGGCAGAATCGACACTGCGCCTTTCGGCAAATCCGTCTTGTCGATGATCTCGGCAAGCTTAAGAGCGATAATCGGGGTTTTGGATGCCGGTTTGAGCACGATCGTGTTACCTGACGCGAGTGCAGGTCCGATCTTGTGAGCGACGAGATTGAGAGGGAAGTTGAACGGAGAGATGCCTGCGATCACTCCCATCGGGAATCGTCGCACCAACCCCCAGCGACCGTCGGCGCCTGCCTGCCAGTCCATTGAAATTATCTCCCCGCCGATCCGCCTTGCTTCTTCCGCGGAAATAGCAAAGACCGATACCGCTCGTGCGACCTCAGCCAGCGAGTCTTTCATTGCTTTGCCCATCTCGCATGTGATTGTCTCGGCGAGTTCGTTTTTTCTGCGGGCGATCTCGGACGAGATGAACTGCAGCGCTTCGGAGCGTTTGTAGCTCGGTGCAAATCGATATTCGCGGAACGCAATCTCTGCTCTATCGATTGCCTCCGTGAAATCAGCGGGAGACGCGGCAGCCACAGTACCGTAGGTCGATTTGTCGATCGGGTTGATGACATCGATTGCCTTACTCGAGTCTCGCCATTCTCCAGCCAGGTACATTTTGTATTTCTGAGACATACTTGTCCTTTCGGTCTTTGGTTAGCGCTTGTGCCAATGTAAGCTCCGCACAGCTGATGGAGCAAGCTCGGCGAAAAGCTCGCTGAGAGATTCTGCTGCATCTCTATCGATGTGGAGATATCCAGAATGGGTGGATACGTGTGGCTACGAAGATATTGACGCTGGCTTAAGTGATTACATGTGCAAGCCTGATCAGTCCTTCTTTTCGGCGAGGAGGAATCTGATCTTCGACTTGAGCTCGGTCATGTCGCCTGACTTCACGACGTAAGCGTCCGCAGCCCATGTCGTGAAATCATGCTTGTAATGTGTATACGCAGTGTTGATGATGACCGGACGTTCGCGTCTCTGGTTCTTCAGGTCACTGAGCACTCTCAAGCCTTCCTCTTCTCCGAGCTTGATGTCAAGCACTACGAGGTCAGGGTTGAATTCATCGGAAACCTGAAGGGCTATTGCCGCACTCTCGGCCGTGGCAACCTTGTATCCTTCGTCCTCGAGCTCCATTCTGTAGAGATCGAGGAGGTTTCGCTCATCCTCGACTATCAATACCCTGCACATGATGATTCCTCCCTGATCAAAGTGACGGTTCTAATCCTTTTTTCCCGAAGGCAGATTTACGGTGAATGATGAACCGCTGCCAAGCGATGAGGAGACTTCGAGAAAGCCTCCATGGTCTGCAACGATTCTTTTTGAGACGGGCAGGCCGAGTCCCGAACCTACGCTCTTAGTAGTATAGAACGGAACAAAAAGATTATCGATTGTCTCCGGAGTCATTCCGCTTCCTGTGTCGTCGACCCTGAACCACACGTACCCGCCGCTGGCGCCAGCGCTCACCGTGACTTTTCCGCCATCCGGCATTGCTTGCATTGCATTGTCAATGAGGTTAAAGAGAACCTGCTTGAGCCTGTCTTGATCCGCCCTGACGACAAGCCTAACATCCGCAAGATTTCTTTCAATCTCAACACTATTATACACAGACTCGCCTTCAAGAATGTCAAGAGTCTCAGAAATCATTTTGCTCAAATCGATTTCTGTCAGATTGAGCCTGCGTCTGCGAGAATACTCGAGCACTCCGGCAGCAATCCCCTCAAGTCTCGAAATCTCCTCAATTATGACCTCAAGATCATGGTCGATGTTATCGCCCTTACGGTACTCGCGCAGAGCCCTTCGTGAATATCCACCAATTGTAACAAGGGGTGTCTTGATCTCGTGGGCTATTGTTGTCGCCAGTTTTCCCGCCTCAACGAGTCGCTCGGTTTCGACGAGGTACTGCTGATTGTCCTGAAGCAAGGCGTGAAGATGCTGCAGCTCCGCAATTCGAACCTCCAGCTGATTCTGCAGGATCAGATTGTCGATCTTGGCTGCGGCGAGATATGATAGCGTTTCGAGGATTGAGATGCCGTCGGCGCTGATTTCATTCGAGGTGACCGGATTGTCAACGACGAGTGCGCCAAGAGAGTGCTCCTTCGAGATTATCGGGATAACAGCGCACGGTCTGCCGCCGAAGATTCGGAGCATTTGCCGATCAGTGACGTGTTCCACCCCCAACTCGCTAACTCTAAACGACTTACGCTCCAAGACCGCTTTGGGCAGAAGGCCGAACTCTGCTTTAAGGGGGATATATATCTTCCTCACCAATTCAGTCAGGTCGTTGTCTGGTGTGTCCCGTTGACTGAGTATTTCGCGAATCATGTCTGAAAATGTCAGTCGAGACCTCGTTATGTGGCTCCATGTCTCGCTGTAGGATTTCAGATCGACGTGGCCGAATCCGAGCTGTCCCTCAAGCGCACGTCGTGGCTGATTCACCAGGAAGACGACCGCCCGGTTGAATCCGAATGCCTCACCTGCTGTGACGCCTGTTAGAAAAACCCTGAGACAATCCCTTAGATTCTGGACGTTGAGAAGCGATTCGGCCACCGTTTTCAGGACAGTCTGTTCCTCCATCCGCCTCTCCAGATCGCCCGCCATAGTTGTCAACTCGGTGTTGTAGTTGGCGAGAACCGTCAGAAGTCTGTCCACGGCATCCGTGATCAGACGATCTGATGAGCGCCTGCCCATCGATCTCATCATCGCATCCCGGAAGCTCTGACATGAGATGCACTTGTTCAGTCGATCGCGCGACGGCGAGGCTGCCTCAATAGGTGTGCCGCTCAGGACTAAATCGATCCAGCAGATTTCTTCGGTCTGCGGATTTAGGAGACATGTTTGGCGATTCATCGTCCGCCTCCTCATGAATAATAGACACGCGGCAAACAGTGGTCAATGAAAATACGGGTTGACTTATGCAAGAGGTGGCTCTTTTTTTCCGCGCATGGAATTTGATGCCTCGTGCATTGATGGTCTCATCGATCTCGCTCTCAGGGAAGACATAGGCGAAGGAGACCTGACAACGCAGGCGTGCGTGAACGGCAACCTCCGGGCGGAGGCGGCCATCGTCAGCGGATCCGCTGGCGTCATTTCTGGGCAGTCGGTAGCGCGACTCGTGTTCAAGAAGCTTGACGTCAGCATGAGATTCACTCCCCTTGCCGTTGACGGTTCTTCCGTGAGCTCCGGCAGCCGGATTGCCACGGTGACTGGAGGTCTGTCGTCTATTCTTACCGGAGAAAGAACTGCGCTCAACTTCCTCATGCGGCTTTCAGGAATCGCAACGTACACTCGGAAATTCACTGAACTGACCGCAAACACTCGAGTCAGGATACTGGATACCCGAAAGACAAGCCCCGGGCTCAGACTTGCCGAAAAGCACGCAGTCGTGTGCGGCAATGGATCGAACCACAGAAAGGGGCTTTACGACATGATCCTGATAAAGGACAATCACATACGAGCGTCCGGATCGTTGCCGGCTGCCATGAAGAGATGCTCCGAATACCTCGTTTCAACCGGACGAAATGTCCCGGTCGAAGTCGAAGTTGGTTCTGCTGTTGAACTTGATCAAGCCATTGAGTGCAAGGCGCGCTGGATTATGCTGGACAACATGTCACTCGCGCAGATTCGGGAATCGGTGACTCTAATTCGATCAAAGTTGCCCGATTGTAAGATTGAAGTCTCGGGTGGTGTGACGGTCGAGAACGTGAGAGATATCGCGGACTGCGGCGTTGACTATGTCTCCGTCGGCGCAATAACGCATTCGGCTCCGGCGCTCGATCTGTCGCTTGACATAATCAGGGTCTTCGAATGACATGGGACGTAAGGTCGGGGACATAGCCATCGATCTTCTCGGAATCCTAAGGAGAAGCCCTGCCAAGTATCATGCTATCCCGGATATTGCTGCCAAAGTCGAGTCGAGGACAAGGATTGTAAACGATGCACTCCGGGGCCTCGTGGTCTGGGGATATCGGTTCGAATTCGATTCAAGCTCGAGGGTGAGATTCGTGTCTGCTCCGGACTCTATCTTCCCGCACGAAATCGACCATCACCTGAAGACCAAATTCATCGGCAGGAACATCATATCCTACTTCTCGCTTCCTTCCACAAACACACTCGCCTTCAACCTTGCCACTGAGGGTGCACCTGAGGGCACTATCGTAATTGCAGAGAAACAGACCGAGGGACGCGGACGATTGGGTAGAGGCTGGTTCTCGCCACCAAAGCTTGGGCTTTGGACGTCGATTATCCTGAGGCCGACTTTGCCGCCGTCGGAGCTTCCATCTCTTTCGATCGTGACGGCATCGGCTCTGGCTGAAGCTCTTCATGCCTCTCTCAAACTCGACGCTGAAATCAAGTGGCCGAATGACTGCCTGATAGACGGGCTAAAAGTCGCTGGAATCCTGACGGAGCTATCCGCGGAACTCGACAAGGCCAACTTCGTGGTTGTAGGTGTGGGCATTAACGTCAACCAGAGCGCGAGAGACTTCCCGCCGCACCTGCGAGGAAAGGCTACGTCACTCAAGCTGGAGACCGGATCGCAGGTTAACCGACTGGAGACCTTGGCTGCGTTTCTTCTCGCTTTCGAAAAGATGTATGTGGAGTTCAAGAAATCTGGTCTGCGGCCGTTGCTTCCCGCTATAAAGAAGAGATCGTGCCTGCTCGGTAAGAACGTCCGACTAAAGCAGGGTAATAAGACTATCATTGCAAAGGCTGTCGACATCAGCCCTGATGGCGCGCTTCTGGTCAAAAGAAGGGGAGAAGTGCTTCGGGTGACCGCAGGCGAAGTCACCGTAATCTGACCACATCGGCAGATCACCTGCCCCGGACATTTGTCCGGGTTTGGAATCACAAAGACACTTTTGCGAGCCCCGGACGAACGGGGCTGTTGAAAAACCCAGAACCGCCCGAGCAGTTGCGACGGGTCTTGCATCCCGCCGAAGCGGGGAGTGTGACCCGGCGCCCTCGCAAGTGGTTCCGGGCAGGTCACAACCACGACTTCGTCGCGGTCAAGACCTGCCCGAACACTATACGCCTTCCAGAACCACACCACCCGAATCAGACTTTTTCAACAGTCCCGAACGTCCGGGGCACCCGAATTTCGGCTCCGACTCCGTCCGCGCTGTCAGGAATCCTGAGGCTGTCGCGGAAGCGAGTCGGTCGGCCTCCGGAGCCACGCCCGGCGTGGCGCAGAAGGCCGACAAGTTCGTGTCGGGTTTCTTCTTGCGCTTAGCGCAATCCGGAACCCGACCTACTCCAAGCGAGCATTTCGTAACTTGCGGGACCGCCTCGCATCTCCTGACAGCAGTCGGCGCACTGACCGCGTAGGGAAGGGATTTCTGACCTACGAGCTACTCAGCATCCTGCGAACATCTCTCGCAGTGGGTTGAAGATGCAGCAGCTCGTCAACAGTTGTGCTCTGAGCAGCGTTTCGGATCATACGGAATCCAAGATAATACCCGGTACGGATCGGGGTGTCATCGCCGTCGAGGCGAACTCCTTCGAAGAGACGTTCCACATCAGCAGCTTTTCTCGAAGTAAGGACTTTCATAGCATCTGCCTTGATCTTCTCGAAGTTGATCCCGCACCACCTGACAAATCCGCCTTCTGGGTCGGGACGACCAACTACCCGATGCAGATTCGACATGAAGACAGAGCCCAACGGCGTATCGGGAAACACAAGGCTCGTGATGTAGACGGCGAGTCCTTCTTCATAGAGATGCTCACGAACAGCCTGACGTTCAAACTTCACAGCGGCAAAGCATGCCCGCAGATAGTGCACATATTCATGGGCAATTAGTACGCCGCGATTGTCGCCTGTCCAGTGCCCGAAATCGGGCGAGAGAACCAGCAGTGGATTTCCGTTGAGATGGATGACCTTGCCGTTGACTCCGCCGAACCCAGGGTAGAGGACTATCGACGGTTCTGGGGCTGCTCCGAGTATCTTCTTCAGCCGCTTCGCAACGACGTGCCCTGTCCTTATCCACTCGCGCACATTGAAGCTTCGGATGAGCTTCTGTGTATTCGGCCCAAGCATCAGAGATGCTCTGCGCTCAGTTGTCATCGTAGAACGAGACAGATGAGCGGAGAATATATCGTTGGTTGATTCGAACAGCCCAACGAGCCTGTTGAGACGGTCATCTCGGTTGCTAATCCGCAGAATCTCTTTGATTTCTGATATGCAGTCACGAACGATCATATTTCCCGCGCTTTCTTGTTTGCTTAGTCAGTCACTTCCCGACAGATGTCTCGCAATCGAGTCCAGCTCCCTTTTCAGTATTGAGAGGGCTCTGGGTGTTTGTGCCTCGCTGTTGCCAAACTCCATTGTTGGTGGCGAGGTTGAACATCGAAGCCGGTGGGTATGAGTCTGTGCCGCCCGTGTCGAGAAACAGCCCGGCGCACAGCATCAAGTCACGCAGGCTTCCCCTGGTCGTGATATTGGATCTTCCGAGAGTCGTAGCAGCTGACACGCGATACGTGTCATCGCCTGACTTGTCCCAGAACACGCCAATGCCGTTATCGTTGCCCCCACCGAGAGACAAGTTCGGAGCATCGTATGTGTCGTTACCGCTGCAGTCGACCAATGTACCGATCGTGAAATCATGCCCAGCGCCTTGTGCCATGTTCATCGTGGCGGTGTAGTGATCGTTGCCTGAGCTGTCAATCAGTATGCCGACCCCGAAATGCGCGCCGGATCCTTGGACATACCAGACTCCGTTGTAAGTATCATCACCCTTGCGGTCCGACAGAATACCGATCGAGTACCAGTAAGAACAACCTTGGGCGAACACACCTGCCGAGTAGGTATCATTGCCTTCGGCATCCGCCAGCATACCGATTCCCCCAGCCCAGGAATGCCCGTCGATGTAGTCTCCTCGCTTGCCGAATCCGACTCCCTGGCAAAGATTGGAGTTGTGGTCTTTTGTCTGCGATGCCGGGAATGCGATGTCCAGAGTGTC
>JAGVNY010000022.1 GCA_020053015.1 Candidatus Zixiibacteriota bacterium
CATTCTGCTCTCCGCTGATTACTCGCAGATAGAGCTGCGTATCATGGCGCATTACGCGGACGACAAGACGATGATAGCTGCCTTCCAGAACGATGAAGACATTCATGCAAGAACTGCGTCAGAGGTATTTGGAGTGTCGCTTGACGACGTGACTCCGGACATGCGCAGACGGGCGAAGACGGCGAACTTCGCGGTAATCTACGGAGTGTCAGCGTATGGTCTGTCGCAGCAATCGGATATGTCCGTTTCGGAATCGAGCCAGTTCATCGACCTCTACTCCAATAGATACCCTGGTATAAGGCGTTATGTCGATCAGATAATTGCTTTTGCGCGAGCTAATGGATACGTGAGCACTCTGCTCGGACGCAGGCGATACATTCCGGACATCGAATCCTCTAACCGGACAGTAAGGCAGTTTGCGGAACGCACTGCAGTCAACACCCCGATTCAAGGAACAGCAGCGGACATCATTAAACTTGCTATGATTGCGATCCATCGATTGCTCTTGGGGATGAAGTCAAGAATGATCTTGCAGGTTCACGATGAGCTGGTGCTGGATGTCCACCGGGATGAACTGGAGGCGGTCAAGGATATAGTCCGGACGCAGATGGAGAACGCAGCGACCCTCAAAGTACCGCTCAAGGCGGACTCAGCAGTCGGCAGGAATTGGCTCGAATGCAAATAGTATTGGGCAATCTATGAGTATCTTCTCAATGGGAATAACATGCTGAAAGTCGGCATCTACGGTCGCATCGCGTCGGGAAAGTCCGAGGTCGCTAAGGTGTTTGCAGAAACCGGAGCGCGGGTAATCTCCGCAGATGCAATCGGGAAGGAAGTAGTTGAGAGAGACGAAGCCGTTCTCGCTGCTCTTGTGAAGGAGTTCGGACCTTCAATCATCGACTCCGAGGGGATTCTGAATCGTCGTCAATTGGGACGACTTGCTTTTGCTTCGGAGGAAAGGAGGAGTGCTCTCGACGCCATAGTGCACCCGCCACTGCTTACGGAGTTGCGTCGAAGACTGGACGCACTCAAGGAAGATGGCAGATATACGATGGTGGTAGTGGACGCAGCTCTGATCGTGAAATGGGCAATTGAAGCTGAGTTCGACATCCTGATTTTTGTAACGGCTTTGGAGAAAGTTCAGATTAAGCGACTCGAGGTGTCAGGGTTGTCCCGCTCGGAGGCGATGGATCGGCTTAACGCTCAGTTGTCCAATGAGATACAGGCTACTTCTGCGGACTATGTGATTGAGAACAATGGCAGTCTAATGGAGCTAAGAAAAAGGGCTCTTCAAGTCCACGACGAGCTAATTAGCAGGGGAAAATAGCATTGACAAGGAACTGTACAGAGATATATTCCCTGGTCGTTACTATTTTCACAAACGGGAGGAGACGACACTGAACCCGTTCAATTGCGATGTCGAGCAAATTCGGCAGAAAACGCTCGATGTCAGAAGAGATATTATTACCATGCTGGTTGAGGCCAAGTCGGGTCACACCGGAGGTCCTCTGTCCTGCACGGATTTCGCAACCACGCTGTACTTCAACGTCCTTAACCACGACCCAAAGAATCCGAAACATCCGGACCGGGACTACGTGGTTTACTCCATCGGGCACGTGACACCCGTGAATTACTCCCTCCTGGCAGAATGCGGATACTTTCCGCTAAGGGACCTGATGACATTCAGGAAGCTGGGTACTCATCTTCAGGGGCATCCAAGCTATCTCGATACGCCGGGGGTAGAAGCATCGACGGGATCGCTGGGCCAGGGGTTGTCGATTTCACTCGGCATCGCACTCGGGCTGCGGATGGACGGGAAACCAAATCGAGTCTACTGCATAATGGGCGATGCCGAACACCAGGAAGGCGCGACATGGGAAGCCGTTATGGCTGCGGCTAATTTCAAGGTTGATAACTTGTGTGCCGTTCTTGACTTGAATAATGCCCAGATAGACGGCCGAATGGAAGAGATCATGAATATCCACCCCATTGCGGACAAGTACCGCGCATTCAGATGGAACGTAATCGAGATTGATGGCCACGATGTCCTGCAGATTCTCGACGCATACCGCCGGGCGATGTCAACGAAAGGGTCGCCGACAGTGATCATTGCCCACACCAAGATGGGTAGGGGTGTGTCATTCATGGAAGGCGATTACAAGTGGCACGGCAACCCTCCAAGCCCGGAGCAGGGGGAGAAGGCACTTTCGGAGCTGGGAACAACGTATGGCATCTGGTCCAAGAGATTGCGGGAGAGCTGAGGCATCCGATGATCGTCAAGGAAGGAACAGCCGTGGAGAAGAAGAGGACTCGTGAGGGATTCGGCAAGGCCTTAGCCGAGCTTGGACGCGATCATCCTAATGTTGTTGTCTTGACGGCGGACGTAAAAGGCTCGGTCAACGTCAATTACTTTGCGGACGAGTTTCCCTCGAGATTTTTCAACTGCGGCGTTGCGGAGCAGAACATGTGTGACGTAGCCGCGGGCCTATCGCTTGCGGGCAAGATAGCATTCATTGCCACTTATGGCTGTTTTGCATCGACGCGATGCCTCGACATGATACGCACCACAGTATGTTATGCGAATCTAAACGTGAAAATCGTCGGCAGTCACGGCGGGCTTCTGACCGGACCCGACGGGGCTAGTCACCAGGCTCTCGAAGAGCTGGGATTGATGCGTGTGCTGCCGAATATGAAGGTGATGATTCCCTGCGACTTCTGGGAAGCAAAGAGGGCAACGAGAGCAGCCGCGGCAACGCCCGGTCCGTGTTACCTGAGACTGAGTCGAGAGTCGATTCCCGTGCTGACATCCGAAGATAGTCCGTTCACGCTGGGAAAGGGTGTCGTGATGCGCCAAGGCGGTGACGTTGCTCTTGTGGCCTGCGGTGTAATGGTCAGCGAGGCTTTGTCGGCGGCAGAGATGCTGGCAAAGGATGGCATTGATGCGCGCGTCATCAACATTCACACAGTCAAGCCGATTGACAGCGAGCTTCTCATCAAAGCAGCCGCGGATTGCGGTGCAATTGTGACAGCGGAAGAGCATCAAGTTCATTGCGGCCTGGGAAGTGCAGTTGCGGAAGTGCTGGTCAGGAGCCTTCCCGTCCCAATGGAGTTCATCGGAGTGAATGACAGTTTCGGGATGTCCGGCGAAGGGTACGAACTACTCACCAAGTATGGTCTTCGCGATACTAACATAGCAAGCGCAGCCAAGAAAGTTATTGAAAGAAAGAGAAGATAGGCGGCATGCACGCCTGATCTATGGATAACTGTTTTCCTGAATGTGATTTATTTCACGACCGCGACGATATTTTGCGTAGAATACATGTATTGACCAGGCAGGAGGTCATTGGTTTATGAATGTGAGTCAACTTGCGAGATCGATTGCTGAATCACCGACAATTCGACTTAACGAGAAGGCACGACTCCTGAGGGAAAACGGGCAGCCCGTAATCCATCTCGGTGCAGGTGAACCCAAGAGCAAGATACCCATTGACGCCGTTCTTAGCGCATCCGCACAGCTCACCACGGCAGACATAAGATACACTCCAACCGACGGAACCCCGGCCCTGAAGAAGGCCATCATCCGTTATCATGAGGAGAACTACGGCGTCATCGTCGGTCCCGAGAATGTGATCGTTACCGGCGGTGCAAAGCAAGCTATCGACGTCGTGCTGATGACACTGCTGAATGCTCAGGACGAAGTGATCATCCTGTCACCGTACTGGGTAAGCTATCCGGAAATGGTGAAGATGAAATACGCCAATCCCGTCATAGTCGGCTCGGAGGACGGGCGGTTTCACCCGAGAATCCAGGATGTCGAAGCCAAGCTGACATCATACACGAAAGCCGTCATCGTCAACAGCCCAAACAACCCGTCGGGAGCAGTCTACAGATCGGAATTCATCCAGCAAATTGTGGAGCTCTGCGAGAAGCGGGGTATATATCTCATAATGGACGACATCTACCACAAGCTGATCTTCGACGGCAACTCGTTTACGTCTGCTTACAAGTACTCGAAGAATGATATAAACACATCCAAGATCATTGTGGTCAACGGTGTGTCGAAGGCTTATGCGATGACCGGTTTCAGGATTGGATGGATAGTCTGCGCGAAATGCCTGCTTGAGACCATGATTAATGTACAGGCGCAGACGACATCCTGTCCATCGATGGTGTCGCAGTCGGCTGCGGTTGGCGCTCTCAACGGCGTGCAGAGCGGAGTCGAGGCTCTGAGAGTATTTCTCCAGAACAACAAGAACGTTATGGTTCAGGAATTGCGTGCCTTCGAGGGGATTCGTATAGAGGATCCGGGCGGTACGTTCTATTGCTTCCCTGACTTCTCTGCCTATTCGAAGGACTCAGTCGGACTCTCCAAGACGCTGCTCGAAAAGGCCCTTGTGGTGACCGTCCCCGGTAAGGAATTCGGAATGGAGGGGCACCTGCGTCTGTCGTATTGCGGGACTGTCAAGGAGATCAAAGAGGGAATAGCAAGAATCAAATGGGCGCTCGATCCTAACTCACCCAATGAGATTTACATCGGCGACCGCAGAATGGTGAGGGATTGGAAATGAAATACTATCTCGATATCAAGACGCCCGCGCAGGATCAAGCTGTTGCGGTGAAGAGCCAGTTCAAGCTGACCAATCACGGCCTCTCCAACCTTCACGCTCACTACTGGAATCTGACAACGCCGGCGCTGTACGAAGAGATCATGTTCAGGCGCGAAGCTCGAATTAGTCATATGGGGCCGATCGTCGTCTCAACAGGAAAGCACACGGCTCGCGCGGCCAACGACAAATTCGTGGTCAAAGGCGAGCAGACGGAGAAGAACGTATGGTGGGGTGAGTACAATCGACCGTTCTCTGTCGAGAAATTCAACAATCTTCTTGTAAGACTTCAAGCCTATCTTCAAGACCGCGATGTCTTCGTACAGGATTGCTATGCAGGCGCTGATACGGACTACAGACTCCCCATCAGGGTAGTCACCGAGCACGCCTGGCACAGCCTCTTCGTCCGTAACATGATGATAATGGCGAAGACTCACGATGAACTGCGCACGCATGTGCCTGAATTCACGGTAATTGCAGTGCCATCGTTTAAGGCAGCGCCTGAGGTGGACGGAACCCTTTCCAACACATTCATCGTGTTGAATTTCGAGCAGAAGATGGCGATCATTGGAAACACCGGCTACGGCGGGGAAATCAAGAAATCCATCTTCACGGTAATGAACTACCTGATGCCACTTGAGGGCGTAATGTCCATGCACTGCTCCGCAAATATGGGCAAGGATGGTGACGTAGCGCTCTTCTTTGGGCTGTCGGGAACCGGCAAGACAACGCTGTCGGCCGATCCCAACAGAAGGCTCATCGGCGATGACGAGCACGGATGGAGCGACAACGGCGTCTTCAATTATGAGGGCGGATGTTATGCAAAGGTGATTAACCTCTCCGCAGAGGCAGAGCCGCAAATCTACGCCTGCACGCGGAAGTTCGGGACTATCCTTGAGAACGTGATATATGATCCCGTCACGCGTATGCTCGATCTCGACGACGAGTCGATCACGGAGAATACGCGCGCGGCTTATCCGCTCGAATACATTGACAATGCAGTGCCTGAGAAGATGGGCGGTCACCCCAAGAACATAATTATGCTTACCTGCGATGCCTCAGGTGTGCTTCCGCCGATCGCGAAGTTGACGCCGGATCAGGCCTTATATCACTTCATTTCGGGTTACACTTCCAAGGTCAGCGGAACGGAAGTGGATCTGGGCAAGGAGCCGGAAATAACCTTCAGCTCATGCTTCGGCGCGCCGTTCATGGTGCATCATCCCGCAGTATATGCTGAGCTGTTAAAGCGCAAGATTCTCAAACACGATGTCAAATGCTGGCTCGTGAATACCGGATGGTCGGGAGGCCCCTACGGCGTCGGCAAGCGAATGAGCATCCATCACACAAGGACTCTGCTGAACACCGCGCTCTCGGGCAAACTGCTTAACGTAGAGTATCGCGTCGATCCTCTGTTTGGTTTTGAAGTTCCAAAGAGCTGCGAAGGTGTCCCGGACAAAGTGCTTGTGCCGGAGGAGACATGGCACAGCAAGGATGCATACTGGCAGAAGTACAAAATGCTGGCGTCGCTTTACACCGAGAACTTCAAAAAGTTCAAGTCTGGTTGCAGTCCGGAGGTGATAGCCTCAGGGCCAAAGCTATAGGAAGATTCTGATACATGCGCATGGAGCCGTTCTTCCCATGATGTCTCCGCGCAATAGCGGCTTGCAGACTGGCGCTGTTTCTGGCGCCAGTTTGCTTTTGCTCTAACTTGTTTCTGTCATTCGGGTGTTGCCAACTGCCAAGAAACTGAGCATAATCTCCGCATGGCAGACCTGATCTATGCTAATAAGCCAGTCGTGGACATGCGGGCAGCGCCTCGCGTCAAAAGCGAGCGGGTGAGCCAGATTCTGTTCAATGACGCGGTGGAATTGATATCCTCGAAGTCCGGATTCGCTCGTGTAAGAGCAAGCTGTGGTTATCATGGCTGGGTTCGTCGGGATCATCTGTCCGAACGCGGATCACACCGCTCGACGCATGTGGTTGATGTGCCGGTGGCAACGCTGCTGCACAGGGAGACGGGGCAATTCGTAGGACGGCTCTCCTTTGGTACATCGCTGGCGGTAATAGGAGAGCGAGAGTCATTCCTTGCAATTGAGTTTGGAGGTCGTGAGGCGTGGATCTCGAAGGGCTGTGTCAGAAAGAATCGCAAGGCCAAGCTCGGATGGCGGAGTATCCGTGAGTATCTCGAAAACCTCATAGGCACGCCATATCTGTGGGGCGGAAGATCGGGCTTCGGAATCGACTGCTCTGGACTCGTGCAGTTAGTGTACGGTGTTTGCGGTTATGCGCTGCCGAGAGACTCAGCCGACCAGCGAAAGATGGGTCGTAGCGTCAGCATTGCAAGCCTTCGTCCCGGCGATCTGATCTTCTCGCCCGGACATGTGGCCGTGTACTCCGGCAGCGGGCAGATTATCCACTCGTCTGCTCGCTCAGGCGGTGTGTACTTAGAGAATCTCCTTCCAGATTTGCCGGACTCCCGCACAGACATCTTCGAGCGAATCGAGTTGATTCGGCGAGTCCTCAAATGAAACCGCGAAGGTTTATGCCGGGATCGAGGCTCGGTGTAGTAGCTCCCTCGGGTGCAATCGACTGCATGCGAGACTTCAAAACGGGATTGGCGAATCTGACGAAGATGGGATTCGATACCGTTGTTTCGGACGGTGCCTTCGATCGATGGATGCACATGGCAGGTAGCGACCGCAGCCGTGCGGAGTCAGTCAACCGGATGTTTGCTGACCCGTCGATAGATGGTATCATCTGCGCAAGAGGGGGAGCGGGCGCGTCGCGGATTTTGGACTTGCTCGACTACGATATGATCCGGCGAAAATCGAAACCCTTCATAGGATTTTCCGATATCACGGCGCTGCATCTGGCCCTCTGGACCAAATGCAAACTTGTTTGCTATTCAGGGGCCATGGTCGCCAAAGGCTGGCACAAACCAAGGAGACACACTCGGGAGACGTTTAGAGCTCTCCTGGTGGAAGCAGACAGACCGCGGTGGGCATTCCGTCCTTCTGAATTCAACATCGTATCGTCGGGAATCGCTGAAGGACGGCTCATCGGGGGCAATCTGGCCGTCCTCTGCGGCCTCCTGGGGACACCGTATTTTAAGATCGATTACGGCTCTATGCTCTTCCTGGAAGATGTCGACGAGGGACCGGGGCGTATTGACCGAATGCTCACCCAGCTGCGTCTTGCGGGAATCTTCAAGAGTGTGCACGGCGTGTTGTTCGGTAGATTCACAGGGCAAGGAGCGCAGCGATCCTCGCGGGACCGAATCCAGGATGTAATAAACGATCACTTCAGGCGCGGGGATATTCCTGTTGTATCGAACCTTCCGTTTGGACATATCCCCGACATGCTGACAATCCCGATAGGTGTCCGTGCAAGGTTGGATACGCGCAGCAAGTCAATTGAATTCCTTGAGAAGGCAGTGAGGTAACGAGTGCAGTTTCGTGCAGAGTTACTCGAAATCAAGCTGAAAGAGGTCTTCCGGACATCCCGAGGAGAGGCGGATAGAAAGGTCGTGTGTGCAGTCTCGTTCGTCGATGCTCTGGGCGAGTGTTGTCCCTCTCTTCATTATGGTTACTCAGCGGAAGACTGCAACAAAGCCATCGAAACGATGCAACTTGACCTTGCGACGAAGCCGTTCGACCTCGATCAATCCCTCGATTTCGTCCATCGCGAGTGCGGGGAGCGGTCATCACTCGCAGCGGGATTGGATATTGCGCTGCACGATTACTGGTCGAGACAAGTCGAGCTTCCTCTCTGGTCAAGACTGGGACTCCCTAATCCATCGGGCAGGGAGACTTCCTATACAATTTCGATTGATCGACCTTCTGCGACCGAGGCGCGGTTGAAGGCCGCATCGAATTTCAGGATTCTTAAACTCAAGCTTGGATCAGAGAACGATCAGGATAATCTCGCAATTCTCGGCCACCTTCAGGGTCGTACAATTCGTGTCGATGCAAACGGAGCGTTTGAACTGAGCAACATCGAATGGTTGATCCGGGCTGCTCATGATCTGAAGTTGGAGCTTATAGAGGAACCGTTGAAGAGCCCTAAACTATCTGATTTGCGTGATATGCAGAGTGAGCTGAGGTGCCCCGTGGTTATGGACGAGAGTGTAAAGTGCATTGATGACGTCGAGAGATTCAAGGGCGTGGTCGGCGGGATCAATATCAAGTTGCAGAAGGTGGGCGGGATTCGAAGAGCTCTCGAAATGATCAGGTCAGCTCGCGGCGCAGGAATGAAGATTATGGTCGGCTGCATGCTTGAGACCTCTGTCGGAATATCGGCCTCTGCCAATCTTGCGGGATTGGCTGATTACATTGACCTTGACAGCATTGAATTGATAGGCGATGATCCGTTCGCTGGCGTAGAGCTGAAAGATGGTCGGCTGGTAATGCCCAATCGACCGGGACATGGAGCGGTCAGGAGATCAAGACAATGACAACGAGTGGACCAATTCGAGTCAGGGGGGCAGCAATCCTCGCTTTGATGATTATTGCGTTGATTGTGGGCGCTGCAAGCGCGGAGCAAATCGAAATCACCGTCCGTTACCCGCAAAAGGATCAGAAGCTGCCAGCTGTCGATTCGACATTCATACTCGGGCAGGTCACGCCCGGGGCGAGCCTGGAGATAAACGGCATAAAGGTGCCGGTTCATCAAAGTGGCGGATTTCTCGCCTATCTCGACGTCAGTCCTGGAGACTTCATGTTCAAACTGAAAGCGAAGCGAGGGAAGGATTCCGCAAAGACCGACTGGCCAGTATTGATAGCGGATCGATACCGAGCTGTCCCGAGAGACTCGCTTGGAATTCTCAAGGGGTACCGTGCGCCATCTGATGACGCAGAGCTCACAGCAGGAGATTTGTTAGAAGTGAGTTTCAGAGGGACTCCGGGCGGTGTGGCAACATTCTCGATTCCCGGAGTAATACCTCAGAGGGCAATGGTCGAGAGCGGGTTCACCCCGGATGCAGGCTGGGGAAACGAGGTGTTTGGGTCGGGGGCATTAGCTGACACGGCTACAGTTGCGGGGATATATCGCGGAAGTGTGTATATTCCGGACTCGGCAGTTGGTACGGTTCTGCCTGTCGTATTCACTCTCCGGATACCACGGACTAACATCAAAGGAGTCAATAAGCTCTCGCAAATGCCGAGTATCGCCATCGGAGATTCGGCTTACTTCGAACTTGCAGACACCGCCGCCGGCAAGATATCGATTCTGCAGAATGATTACCCGCATGTTGTGGAACTTATCGATTCCGTGCAGACAGTTCGTGCAGGCCCTGCCAGAGGCTATGTGAGCATCTATCAACCCAAAGGAGTTCGGTTCGTGTCGACTGGTCGCCACTCAACCTGGCGTCGCTTGCGGCTGGCTCCCGGATGGCCTGCGTGGGTCCCGGATACATCCGTGGTCGATTTGCCGGCTGGAACGCCTGCTCCTCACTCGTATGTCAAGACAATCCGCTGTACGGGTCTCCATGACACGGCTCGAACGGAGCTATTTCTCGATGAGAAATTGCCGTTTCAGGTCGAGGAGCATCTTGATGAAAACCTGTTCGTGCTGCGAGTCTTCGGGGTGACCTCTGACACCGACTGGATCAGGTACATGAACACGGAAGGGTTGATCGACCGGGCGGAATGGTCTCAGGAGTCGGAAGGTGTCTACCGTCTGAATGTGTATCTTGAGCAATTTCTGATTTGGGGGTGGGACTGCTACTACAAGGGGAATACTCTGGTGCTTGACGTTGAGAGAGGGCCGAAAGCAACTCCCTCCTTCAAAGATGTTCGATTCGTTATCGATCCGGGACATTCAAAAGACCCGGGGGCTATCGGTCCTACAGGACTGAAAGAGGCCGAGGCGAATCTC
>JAGVNY010000032.1 GCA_020053015.1 Candidatus Zixiibacteriota bacterium
CTGACGTGATCGAGCGCCACATTCTGTCCGAATCTGCGCGATATCTCCCGGCACTGAATGATCGGTTCACTCACAACGTAGCTCCATACCCTCTAAGCCGAAATCTTCGCTCGATGCGCCCTGCAAGTTTTGAGAGCGCTATGGTCAGTACGAGGTATATGACTGCAACTACCAGCCAAACCTGGAAGTCTGCGAATGTCCGCGAGAAGTACTCGCGACCGGCGCGCGTGATCTCTCTCATGGCAATGACCGACACCAGCGAGCTGTCTTTGAGGCATGCAATCAACTCGTTGACAACCGGAGGAATGACGATGCGGACAGCTTGCGGTACTATGACATATCGGAATGCCTGTTTGCGGGTCATGCCGAGGGCCAGCGCAGCTTCAAATTGTCCTTTCGGGATAGCAAGTACTCCTGCACGGAATGTCTCGGCAAGATAGGCGCCGTAACAGACACCGAGCGAGACAACCCCAGCCGTCATACGGCCCATGTTGACCAGCCCTCCAAGTCCAAAGTAAATGAAGAATATCAGAACAAGCAGCGGCACTCCGCGGACTACATCGACGTACACCCTGGCTACCTGTGACAACCCCCTTATCTGCGCCGCTCTTGTTGTTCCCACGGCAATTCCGATTACGAGCGCGAGCAGGAACGAAAGCAGCGTGACGGCAATAGTAGCCGGCACTGCGGGAAGAAGATAGACAAGGATGTCGAGCAGCAGCGTTGCTTGAGTGCTAATCCACGCGGTTATGTCGGTCACATCCAATCCTGCGAGAGTCGAGCATTGAAGGAAGCGTCAAGATGCAAGCCGGGGGATGCCTTAGATATTGTCTCGTTCACGGCGTTAGAACCATTTCACCTGCAGGCTCTCGAAGTAGCCCGCCTCCTCGAGCTCCGTAAGAATAATGTCGACTTGCTCAACCAGAAGCGAGTCGCTTTTTCTGACCGCTATCCCATAGCGCTCGTCGGAGAGGACGTCGCCTACGATCTTGATCCCGCCGCGTTCTTTGATCGCGATCTGAGTGACCGGTCTGTCATTTATCACGGCGTCGACACGGCCATTCTGAAGATCGATGAACGCTGCGCCGATGTGGTCATACGGGAAGACCTCCACTCCGCCGAGACTCTCCGCGAATCGCATTCCCGTCGTGCCCATCTGGACTCCAACTTTCCTCCCGTTGAGGTCTGCTAATGACTTTATTTCGTCGTTGTCTTCGCGAACGGCGATAGACTGACCTGCGGCATAGTAGGGTCGCGAAAACAGGACCTTCTCCGCCCTATCGGGAGTTATTGTCATCGCCGAGATGATGCAGTCATATTTATCCGTCGTGAGTCCAGCAATTATCCCGTCAAATGGCGAGACAATATACTCTGCCTTCACGCCGAGATGGGCGCAAATCGAATCCATAAGATCGATGTCGTAACCGGCTGGCAATCCTGTCCGCTCTGAGACGAATTCGAACGGCGCATAAGTGGCGTCGGTGCCAATGCGCATCGATCCCCTCTCCTGGATGCGTGCGAGTGTGGAGGTTTCTTCGCTCTGTCCGCACCCTATCGGCATTGCGGCAGCGAGGAGCATCAGAATGGCAAGAAGTCTGTGTCGCTTCGCTGTTGCCTTTCCTCGGAGCACATTAGCGACCGGTATTCGACTGCAAAGCCTGTTGATATTCATGGTTCGTCAATTACAGATGTTCACTAATCATTCGCAAGGAAAATGGTGTGGCCTATAGGAGGCCGTCGCACGTCACACATGCTCCGGGGAGGACATTCCTAACGTCCTGTCAATGCCGGTTCTGATCGGCTTGTCAGCCCGCCGATATAAATCGCTGCGAGAGCAAGTGTCGCTCCGACTGCCTGGGCAACTGTGGTTGGGCGGTGGAAAAACAATATGTCCCAAACAAACGATAGTGCAGGCTGAAGCAGAAGTACCAATCCCGCTCTTGAGGCATCGACGTACGGTAGCCCCTTGGCAATCAGCATCCATCCCGCGACCTGGCCAAAGAAACCGTAGGCGATAAGAATAGCTGCTGTTCTTGAATCGGGAATGATCAGGCTTTCGCCTGCAGGGATCGCGCTCAGCCCGAGAAGCAGCGCTGATATCAGCGAAATGACTGTGATAGATGCGAACGATGAAGTCTGATTCGATTCCGTCCGTAGCTTTCGCAATGTCAGTAGGTAGCTCGCATATGCCATGGCGGTCAGGATTCCGAACAACACTCCAAGCTGGTACTGTGGTCCCATGGCTGCGAAATCTACTCCGATGATCATGATCAGCCCGACTACCGCCAACGGTATCGATACTGAGAGTCTCCATGATAGTCGCTCTCCAAGCACGAGGATGCCGTAGGCGGCGAGGAAGAAGACTTGCAGGTTCGCCAGCAGCGTTGACAGTCCAGGCCCTACGTAATGAATGCTCCTGTGCCACAATGTGAGGTCGACCGCAAACGCCAACCCACAAATGCCCGCGAGAATGAACATGCGAGACGACTCAAACAGTGTTCCTCGTCTTGCGACAACTATTATCAGCAGTAACAGCCCGCCGAACAACATTCTGTAGAAACCAGCCGTCGTTGGGCCGACGTGCGCGAGTTTCACGAATACGGCGGAGAAGCTGATCATCACCGCCCCAGCGAGCAGAAGAAGCAGCCCCTTGCGTTCATTCATCATCGAAGTCTGTCGATTTCGCTCCGAAGAGCAAACGATTTCCCGTCGATTGCCCTCGACACGGCAAGAATTCCGTCAAGATGGTTGCATTCATGCTGCAGAAGTTCGGACAAATCATCCGAAAGATCAAGCGAGTTCTCTTGCCACCTCAAGTCTCTGAATGTTATACGGCATCGCTTGTGCCTTCGTACCCTCACGAAAAGATCACGGAACGACATGCAGTCGTCCCACAATTCAAACATCTCCTCGCTGTCATTAGAGATCACAGGATTGATAAACACGACAGGTTCCTGTAAATACATGTAGATGAGTCTCTTCACGACTCCAATCTGGGGAGCAGCGATGGCGCGCCCGGCTCCGTAGCGACGTCTGAAGTCGAAAAGAGTATCGTGGAGATCATCGACGATTACCCGAATGTCATCAATCTCTGCGATGGAGACTTCCGCACATTTCCGGTATAGAGTCGGGTCTCCGAGCTGCAGAATTTCGCGTATTGCCGTATTCAGCTCCTCTTGAAATGTCAGCGTCTTCTTCTTATACGTGCGTCGTGCCGGTATCAACTGAGATTCCTGTCCAGCGCTGAAAGCCGTCAATCCGTATGTTTATTGTTGACTTTCGTACCAAGGAGTCGTTCACTCGGATCGCCCTGACTCGAAAGGAGGAATCTTTGCGTAAGAGCATAGCTTTTTCAGTGGCTTTTGTCATTCTTGTTGTGCTCACCACCAATGCTTCGGCTATGCGCTTCTCGGCTGGCGGGTTCGCAGGCCTGAACATGCCCATAGCCATGGAAGATGTCAAGAGTGGAATGGTATTTGGGTTCAAAGGCAGAGTTGTGGTTCTGCCCGCGATCGCTGTCGACCCGAATCTGTCCTTCAGCTCCTACGGCGATGGTGAAGCAGATGTGTTCGGCGAGACTCAGAAGAGAGATGGCGGTAAGATCACATCGTTCGGAGTGGATCTTGCAGTTGGTGGGGTCCAGGGGAATCCTGGATTGTCGGTGTATGGGATCCTCGGCCTCGGTTCATCAAAGTGGTCTCGCGACGGCATTGATGATGTTTCAGAACTGAGCTACTATCTCGGCATTGGACTGGAGTACTCCATCAATGAGATGATCTCTCTTGACTTTCGTGGTCGGGCACAGATCATACCGCATGAAGATGGCTCATACAAGAACGGTTGCGTAACCGCAGGCGTCAACTTCTACTTCGGAACGATGGGAGGGAATGGACAATGAGAAGATTCGCCAAATACATCCCTCTGCCGATTCTGCTCCTGTGCGTCGGCTGTCTTGTTTCGGGTGACGTCGTAGTGGTTGTTGAATTGGATGATGCACATCTGCAGACCTCGGATGATTCCAGAACGTGGTTTGTCAGCAAAGACTCGGTAAGCGACTGGAGCGATCATTTCGAAGATATCAATCATATCGTCGACGTTGGTTTTTCCATGACAATTACCAACAACAACCAGACAGACAACGCGACCGGCGATTTTTACATTTCGAAGACACTGCTGACGGGTACGGATAATATCACGTCCGAGGGGACCAAAATTCTGAGCGGGATCACAGTGCCCGCAGGCACAAGCAAGCATATCACTTGGCAGGAATCATACACGTACCTCTCCAACTTCAGCGTCCTGAAGCAGTATGTGATGGATGGGGAAATGTATGTCTATGCCGTCGGAATCGGCGAGAATCTCGATGTTGATCTGACGAAGATAGCGGTCATCCTGACCGTCAACGCAAAGCCATAGTTCGTACACACTTCCATCCTGGCAGAAAGCCTCCCGATGCAACCGCACGGGAGGCTTTTCCATGGAGTTGACGCTCAGCAGCATCCACTTTGACAGCCTTGACAGCAGGTAAAAGATCGCTTAGCTTCCCAAGCTGGCTCGGCCGACTGAGCCAGAAGCATGCGGTCTTCGTCGATTGTGAACTGGAAAGGAATTTGCGATGAGTGTTCGATATGATATAGCGGTGCTTGGCGGTGGACCCGGCGGGTATGTCGCCGCGATACGCGGTGCGCAGCTCGGCGCAAAGGTTGTCTGTATCGAGGAAGAACGGCTCGGCGGGGTCTGTCTCAATTGGGGATGTATACCTACAAAAGCAATGATCGCCTCCGCGACTCTTTACGACAAAATGGTGAACGCCTCGAAATTTGGAATCACAGTTGAGGGCAAAGTCAGCATCGATTTCGAGACAGTCATGCAGCGGAAGAACCAGATCGTGGATGGACTCGTGAAGGGGGTCGAATTCCTCTTCAAGAGTCACGCTATCGAACTCGTCAAAGGACACGGAGTTCTCAAATTACCTCAGAGCATCGAGGTTGCTAAATCGGATGGCTCGAAGGAACAGGTCGATGCGGACAAAGTCATTATTGCCACCGGCTCTCGACCGCTCAATATTCCCGTATTTCCCTTCGATGGTGATGGTATTCTCTCGTCGACTGACATGGTAACACTCACCCACGTGCCGGAATCGCTGCTGATAATCGGCGCTGGTGTGATCGGCTGCGAGTTCGGTTTCCTGATGTCGCGGCTGGGATGTCGAGTCGAGATGGTCGAGATGATGCCGCATGCGCTGCCTCTCGAAGACGAGGATGTATCCCGTCTGATCGAACGGGAGCTGAAGAAATCGAAGATCAAACTGCATCTTGGGAAGAAAGTCGCCGGAGTCGCGCGGGGCGACAGTAGCAGAATGGTGTCTTCTCTCGACGACGGCACGAAGCTCGAAACAGAAAAGGTATTGGTCTCGATTGGTCGGTCATTCAACAGCAAGGGAATAGGGCTTGAGGAGATAGGGGTCGAGCTGAACAAGAACGGATCGATCCGCGTAGACGAGTACATGCGAACGAACATCGACGGCATCTATGCCATAGGCGACGTGGCCGGCAAGTATCTGCTTGCTTACACCGCCTCCGCCGAAGGTTGTATAGCTGCGGCTAATTGCCTCGGGAAGAACCAGAAGATCGATTACTCGGGCGTGCCGAGCGCCATCTTCACGGATCCAGAGGTCGGTAGCGTCGGCCTGCGCGAACAACAAGCCGTAGAGATGGGCTACAAGGTCAAAGTCGGGCGATTCAGATTCATCGCACTCGGCAAAGCGCAGGCTGAGAACGAGACCGAGGGTGAGGTCAAGATCATTGCCGATGCGGACACCGACAGACTGCTCGGTGTGCATATTGTCTCAGCTCACGCTACCGATCTGATCCACGAAGCAGCGATCGCAATCCGGCACGGTCTTACCGCGACTCAGCTCGGCGATGCGTTTCACGCTCATCCTACCATGTCCGAGGCTGTGCTTGAAGCCGCCCATGATGTACACGGGTTGTCGATTCACACACTGAAAGCGAAGAAATAAGTCGACTGACTCCTGCGCACATAACGCCGCAAATTCTGCTGAATCCGTGATTCTGGTCGCAGAAAATGCGTGACTATAACGCATTGAGCAAAAAGGCGTTGACAGTGTGCGTGACATTTCGCGCATGGTTTTCCACGCAGAGTATGCGAATCAGACTCGTTGACAGGTACACGCCTCATGGATGCTGGAGCACTCTATTCGGTTAATCCCTAAGAGCTTACGAGCAGATTTCACTGTCTTCTGACGAATTGGCACAAGTTTTGTTCCTCTTGGATGGCGTCAGTTACTCTTAGATACTTGACTTGGCGGTGAAGGGTACTAAGAGGAGGGGATTGAGGGAGTTTCTTCGGCCACGAGGGAACTCCCTCTTGATTCAGATACTCCAGTCGTGGCCGGTTTTCCTCAAGACAGAGACGGCGCAACCCATGTGCGCCGGCTTAGGAATGGCGTGAAGTGGCGGACACAGCATCCGCCACTTCCTTTTTCAGGTAAAGCGAACCGGTTTCCCCTAAGTCGAGTCTTCAGTAAGTAGGTCGGCCTCCGGAGTTACGTAGCGAGTAACGAAGAAGGCCGACAAGTGCGTGTCGGGTTTCTTCTTGCGCTGCGCACCATCCGGAACCCGACCTACGACAATCAACCATTCCGAGACTTGTGGGACAGCCTCTACAGCCCATACAACTCGCCGAACTTCGTCTTAAGATAGCTCATCATCGGCTCATGCGACAGTGGCTTACCGGTTATCCGTTTGACAAGCTGTTCGGCGGAGTATCGTTTGCCGTAGCTGTGGATGTTCTTTCGCAGCCAGTTCTTGAGGTCAGAGAAATCGCCTGCCGCGAATTTCTTGTCGAGATCGGGCATCTCCTCTTTAGCCTTCGCGAAGAACTGCGACGCGTACAGATTGCCCAGCGCGTATGTGGCGAAGTATCCAAAGAGACCTGCGCTCCAGTGAATATCCTGAAGGCAGCCTTCGGCGTCGTTCTTTGGCACGATTCCCAAATACTCCTTGTACTTGGCATTCCACAGACCGGGCAGTTCCTCGGCTTTGATCTTGCCAGCGAACAGATCGCGCTCGATTTCGAATCTGATCAGGATGTGCAGGTTATACGTCACTTCGTCGGCTTCGACGCGGATGAACGACGGCTCGACGTTGTTTATGGCGAAGTAGAAGTCATCGAATGCTACGCCCTTGAATGATGAAAAAGTAGCCTGAGCCTTCGGATAGAAATGAGTCCAAAATGCACGGCTGCGCCCGACGAGATTCTCCCACATGCGCGACTGTGACTCGTGGATTCCGAGCGACACCGCTTCCTGCAACGGAGTGCCGAATTTCTCAGCCGGAAGTCCCTGCTCATAAATCGCGTGCCCGGATTCGTGCATTATTCCGAAGAACGCCTCACCAAAATGCCGTGGATTGTAGCGTGTGGTGATCCTAACGTCTCCCGGTGCAATCCCGCTGCAGAACGGGTGCGTTGTGACATCAAGCCGCCCGCTGTCGAAATCGTAGCCTATCGCGGCGGAGGCCGCTTTCCCGAATTTCTCCTGCAAGTCGACCGGGAAATCGTTCTCTACAATCTTCATATTCGGGCGACGCTTTGAGTCGGCAATCGCGTGAACGAGGGGCACCAGACTCGCGCGTAGTTTCGCGAAGACTTCCGATATCGACTTGACCGTGGCGTAGGGCTCGTAGTCATCGATCAGCGCATCATATGGCTCAGTTTGGTATCCGTAGGCTTCGGCCTGACGATGTTTCAGGTTGATTACCTCCTTGAGCTTGGGCAGGAACATGGCGAAATCCTTCTTTGCACGCGCCTCCGCCCAGACTCCCTGTGCCAGCGAGGTCACCCGCGCAAGCTCCTCAACCAGTTCTTTGGGCAGCTTGACGGACTTGTCGTATTCGCGCCTGATTTCGCGCATAATCGCCGCTTTCTCCGAATCGGCGTCCTTCATGAAGTCACCGTTCTCTGCGGTTGAGATCAGCTCGCCCATGTGCGGAGACGTGAACTTCTCGTGAATCATGCCGGACAATAGCGCGAGCTGTTGCGAGCGGATGTCGGCTGCGCCTTTCGGCATGTTCGTACGCTCGTCCCAGCCGAGTACTCCCGCACACGAGTTGAGGACGGAGAGCTCGGTACGTATCGCAACCAGCTCGTCGTATGCATTGTCGGGTGATGTAGGCATATATGATTCTCCTTTTCAGACCACGAAATTCGATGTTGTCCAGATATACGGTTCCCGTTCGCATTTGGCAAGGGGAAAGGGCTTGACTATCTGGGCAACAATAGGCTATGATACAATCCGATCTATGGGAAAGCAGACAAGAGCCTATCAGACATACGAACAAGTGGCCCTGCATATCCTGAACGAGTTGAAAGATAGATTCGGGGCGGAGTACTTCGAGTCATCCCGGAAGATCAAGGGAAACAGATCGGGTAGAAATTGGGATATTGAGGGGAAAGGTGTCTGCTCAGAGGACGGGGTTTTCCTAATCGTAGAGTGCCGACGGTATACAACTTCCCGATTGAAGGCTGAGCACATTGGCGGGATCGCTTATCGTATCATTGACACCGGAGCGCGCGGCGGGATAGTGGTTAGTCCGTACCCTTTGCAGAAGGGAGCCCGTAAGATAGCTGAAGCAGAGAAGATCCACAGTGTCCAATTGACTGCCGACAGCACGCCAGAGCAGTATATTGTCAGGTTGTTGAAGGAGTTGATTATCCGACCGGCACCGGGAGTTGCCGTGGGCAGTGGCGTTGATCCTGTTGTGACCTCCAGGCGGACGCAATCCGCTATTAGCTCGCCAACGTCATCGTCGCGCGAACTCAAGAAGAGGGCGCTGTGATCGAGAAAGTCGTAAAGAAATGGGATATGCGGGACTTCTCGGAGGTCAGGGAGAATCTCGCTTACTGGTTGTCAAAGACTCCGGAAGAGAGAGTGGAAGCGGTCGAATATCTCAGGAGAGTGTTGCATGGTAGCGCGGAGAGAATTCAGAAGACCGTTCGCGTTGTCTCCGTGCGATGATCAGCAGGGCTTCCATTTCGATAGAAGCCGGACGCACTCAGATTCCTCGCTTGGCTCAGAATGACCGCAAGTGGGCTCGTTAACCAGCGGGTACCAGCGTGAATTCCGCAACTGCTGACAGTAGCATTGCGTATCTTACGGCTTGGGAGGTAACATGAATCCAGCGTTTCATGCAGCTATCGCTGCCGCCAGGAGGCGACAGGAACAAGAGGAAGAGAGAATGACTCCATACAATACTGATGACCTCAACGGCTGGGAATTCAAAATCGTGCGTTCGACATTCGGACGATTCAGCAATCAGGAGATTGTGCAGCGGCTGATTGCCGAGGAAGCCCAGAATGGCTGGGAGATGCTCGAGAAGTTCGATGACCATCGAATCAGATTCAAGCGTCGCGTCGATAAACGCTCTCTGCACTCTGGTGGCAGTCTTGATCCGTATCGCACATCCTACGGCGCAAACCGGACGTTCATTCCATCGATTGCTGCCGCAGTGGGGCTGCTGCTCGTGACCGGTATACTCCTCGCGAGCAGAGGAAAACTCGACAACGATTCCCTGCCGCCGCTCATCATTGCCGGGACAGTGTTGCTGATTCTGTTGGTCGTGCTCGTCGTACGTCGGAAGTAGCTGCCTGAGACAGGCGTTTCTCTGTAGCAAATCGATTTTCGCTGGTGTCAGCGTCCTGATCGAGCGGGTTCAACAGATAGCTGTCACTGTTCATTACTGATCCGAAGGTGCGTTTGTGTTCGAATCTGCGAATTCATTGTCACTCGCAGTAGCATTCCTTCTGCTCGCGACGATCTTCGCGTTGTGCGGCAGAGCAGTCTGGCGGCATTGGGTCAGGAAGAAATGGATGAGCGCAGGCAGTCAGTTCATGGGCCGAGGAGTCTACTCGCAGTTCGTCAACAAGGACAAGGACAGGGCAATGGAGGAAGTCATCTTCCTCGAAGAAGAGAAGAGGGAGCAGGATTTCGACGCAGACGGATTCAAGCCGCCGAGCGAGTGACAGCGGTTCCTTCACGCGCCGCTATCGTGCGTAGGCTCGATGATTCTGGTTGCTGCTGAGGACTCAGCAAACTCCTGCCCATGCTCAAGACCAGCCAAGGCGAGCCCAATACTCGATCTGGTTCATCGGTCAGCATCGATTCCGGCCTATTTACCTCCGGTTCTGTCCGCATTCCCCCTTGACAATAATCCACTCCTGATTATATATATTCTTGTCGATGTAATCATTACGACGCTGCAATCGAGAGTTTGATAGTACTGCTTCCCTGTCTGGGAGCGTCCCGAGGTCATCCATGTGAGTCCATACATGATCTCAGAAAGCGAGTAGTGTGAGATGTCTGCCAATTGTAACAGGATTCTTTTGATTCTCGCGATAATTGCCCTTGGGTTCGCGGGTAGTCTACTGGCTGGCGACCGAAGCGCGTCATCGTCGAGCGAATTTGCAGCTCAAGACGACTTCGCATCAAGTGGTCGCTATCAGTGCGAGAGCGACCTTGTCGAAGTGATGTTCGATTGGAGCGCGAAGATCAGGTTTGTGGACGGTCAGCCCAATGACCTCACAGGAAGCGCGACTGCCGGTCTCGCCAGCGTGACCGGTAAGCTCGGCTCTTACGAGTGGAGCCGTATCTGTGATGTTCCCGAGGAGAAGCTCGATGAAATCCAATCGCGGGGGGAGGCCAACACCGGCAAGCCGGTATACAATCTCAATAACATTGTGAGGCTGCGAATACCGCAAGGTTTGGATGTTTGGGACGTATGCAAACAGCTTGAAGCGCTTCCGGGCGTGATGAGCGCACGGCCAGTTCCGAAACCTACGCCATCTCCGTGGCCGGGGAACTACGAGGCGAATCAGGTCTATCTCGACTCATCGGGATCCACTCCTTCGGGAATCGATGCTGAGTATGCATGGACTCAATCAGGTGGCACCGGCACTGCCGCAACTGTCTGCGATCTCGAGTACGGTTGGAATTATAACCACGCCGACATAACAAAAGCGGTTGGTTCGCAGATAAACCCGAATCCGCTTGCATTGCCGTCTGGTGAAACGGACGATCACGGCACTGCTGTGATTGGAATGCTAGTAGCCAACAGCAACGCCTGGGGCATAACCGGAATCTGCTATGGAGCATCGTTGAAGACTTGTGGCACTTTCTACGGCTCCACGCCGTCTTGGGATGTTCCGGGAGCGCTGGCGTACGCAATCGCGAGCCTCTCAGTTGGTGATGTGATTCTTCTGGAGCAGCAATGGGATTATGGCGATCCAAATACCGCCTATCCTGACTACATCCCCATCGAATGGTGGACTGACAGTTATCCGGGTTCGCAATCATACAATGGTGTCTATGCCGCGATTGCGAATGCTGTTGCGAACGGCATTCACGTCGTCGAAGCTGGCGGTAACGGCGGTGCGCCGACGATGAACATCGGAGTCGATACTGACATTCTCACATGGTATGGCAATTCCGGAGCCGTGATCGTGGGCGCTGGCGGCTTGTATGCCGGAGGAACATACACTGAGGGCAATTTGCAGCGGCTCTCGTTCTCGAGTTACGGCAGCCGTTTTGATCTGCAGGGGTGTGGCGAAAACGTCTACACAACTGGCTATGGCAACCTCTGGAGTTCTGACGGCAAGAACTATTACTACACACATACCTTTGCGGGTACTTCAAGCTCTGCACCTGTTGTAGCGGGTGCCATTGCATGCTGTATGGGACGCTGGAAGGCTCAGGGATTCGGTCCGTCTGCTCTCTCTCCCGGTATGTTGAGAAGCATTCTGGTCAATACCGGCAAGGCTCAAATCACTCCACCGTCCGGGCTTATCGGCCCACGACCCAATCTGAAAGCAGCGTTCGGCCAGCTTGGGAGTTTCGTCGATGCTACCGCCGGTCCACTGGGTGATGCCGGCAGAAGTAGCGGAACGGCCTGGGGTGATTATGACAATGACGGGGATCTCGACTTGATCTTCACGGCTCTGAACGCCCCAATAAGACTGCTGCGGAATGACGGCAGCGGCTCGTTTGCCGACGCGACTCCGAGCGCACTGGCTGCGATACAGAGCAACTCGAGCGTTGCGTGGGGAGATTACGATAACGACGGCGATCTTGACCTCGCGCTCTGCAATGTCAACGGCTATCCGAGGATATTCCGGAACGACGGACCGACCACGTTCACTAATGTGACTACTTCGCCACTCGCGGATGTCTACGCCGTCAACGGTGCAGTCTGGGGTGATTATGACAACGACGGCGATATCGACCTATTTCTTCCCAGATCTACCGGCATGAGCCTTTTCAGGAATGACGGAAACGCGGTATTTACAGATGTTTCTGGTCCATTCTGGTCGACGGGAGAACACACGAGCGCCGCGTGGGGGGATTACGACAACGATGGTGATCTTGACATCTACGTTGCCTGCTACGGTGGTGCAAATCGGCTATATCGTAACGATGGCGGAGGATCGTTCAGCCAAGCGGGCAGCGTTGTTCTGTACGATGGCGGAAACGGTACCGGCGTCGCGTGGGGGGATTACGACAACGACGGTGATTTGGATATATATCTGACCAACTTCAATGTGGCGAATCCCAACAAGCTGTTTCGTAACGATGGAGGAGGCACATTTGTCGATGCCACGACATATCCACTGAGTGATAATGGCCAGAGCACCGGACCATACTGGGCAGACTATGACAACGACGGTGACATCGATCTGTTCATGAGCTGCTATGGCAGCCCAACAAAGCTCTTTCGGAATGACGGGGGTGGGACGTTTGCAGACGCGACACCGACGTGCATATCAAGCCTTCTCCTGCAAACGGAAGGTACATCATGGGGCGACTACGACAATGACGGTGACTTGGACCTGTACCTTGCCAACGGTGGCACCGGCCAGGCAAACAACCTGTTCCGCAACCAGATCGGCAGCGGTAATCACTGGCTGCACATCAATCTGATCGGCAGTGCTTCCAACAAGGCGGCAATCGGCGCTCGTGTCCGCGTGGTTTCGGGGACTCTGAAGCAAATTCGCGAGATATCGGGAGGCGCAGGAAGCGGATCGCAGTGCTCGCTCACAGCAGAATTCGGACTGGGAAGCCGGACGTCGATTGACTCGGTGGTTGTCTCATGGCCGTCCGATTCAGGATCGGTACTGGTGTCAGTTCCGGTCGATACAGTAATCGAGATTATCGAACCGGGAGGCTACATCTGTGGCGACGCAAACGGCAGCGGTGGCGACCCATCGGTCGACATCGACGATGTGGTGTACCTGATAAACTACATTTTCGCCGGAGGACCGGCTCCTGAACCCGTGGAGGCAGGCGATGCTGACTGCAGCGGCGGAGACGTTCCCGTTGACATCGATGATGTAGTGTATCTGATCAACTACATCTTCGCTGGCGGACCGGAGCCATGCGCTGATTGTTAGTTTTGTGGGACGGAACCGCATGGGTTTCGTCCTACGGGATTGGGATAGGAAAGAAAGTAGGTCGAAACCCTTGTGGTTTCGACATGGATGATCTGAGAATTGCAACCTACCCGACCAGCACCTTCTCAAGCCGCTCGCAGATGTAGTCCACTTCTTGATCACCGATGATCAGCGGAGGACTGATCCTGATCGTGTGATGATGGCTGTCGTTCGCAAGCATCTTCAAGTCGAGCAGCTTCTGGCAGAACTCCATGGCATCACCGGACTTTACCTCTATGCCGATGAATAGACCCTTACCTCGGACTTCCTTCACATGAGATGATCGCGATGCAATGTCCAGAATGCGCTGCTTGAGTATTCTACCGGTTGCCGCAGAACGATCAGCGAGTCTTTCCTCTTCAATGACGCCCAGTGCGGCAACGCCGGCCACGCAAGCGAGGGGATAACCGCCGAATGTGGAGCCATCTGATCCGGGACGAAATGCCAGGTCCATTAGTTCCGCGGTAGTCACCATTGCAGAAACCGGAACGATTCCTCCGGCGATCGCTTTGCCGAGGATCAGCACGTCCGGCACCACATTCTCGTGCTGGAAGCAGAACATCTTGCCGGTGCGTCCCAATCCCACCTGAATCTCGTCAAAGATGAGCAACATGTCATGTTTGTCACAGAGCTCGCGGAGACCCTTGAGGAAACCGTCAGGCGGTTGGTACATACCGCCTTCGCCCTGCATCGGTTCGACCAGGATCGCGCAGGTATTCTTGTTAATGAGCTCTTCTACCTGCGCGAGGTCGCCAAAATCCGCGGTCACGAACCCAGGCGTGAGAGGACCGAAACCCTGCTTGTAATGCTCCGAGGTGGAGAACGACACGATGGTAATCATGCGGCCGTGAAAGTTGTTGCGAAAGACGATTATCTCTTGTTTGCCGTCAGGTATGCCCTTTTGCTTGTAGCCGTAGTAACGGCCGAGCTTGATTGCCGTCTCAACAGACTCAACTCCGCCGTTCTTGGCGAGGACCTTGTTTCGGCCATTTCCGAGTCTTGGGGACAGAGCCGGCACAATCGTGGCGACTTTCTTCAGGAATGCAGAAAGCGCATCAGTATACACCACGTTGGAGATCACGGACCCATAACCGTTCTGGAGTGCGGCAACCGCTGCAGCCACGATTTTCGGATGGTGATGTCCCTGGTTTGCGGCGCTGTAAGCGGCGAGGCAATCGAGAATGCGTTCGCCATCTTGTGTGTAGAGCCAGGCACCCTGTGTCCTGCGCACGACTGCCTTCAGGCGTCGGTAATGGTGAGCACCGAAAAGACTCTCGTCGTCGACCACATTTCTATCTGTCATTGTCGAGAATGCAGCTACGTCCGAGACGGGTCTCAAATCGCTGCTGTCCGTAGATGTCTTCAGCATGACGTCGTCTCCTTTCGAGGAATCGAAAACAGCCTCAAACGGCTGCAGCCTATATAACATTCGTCCCCGATTTGTCAAGTTCTGCGTTTCCCCGCTTGGGCGACGCTCGATCGGTCTGGCAATTGATGGCAACGGCTTCGAGCGCGCGAGTTAGTTGTCACAAGGACGATGGCGCGTAAACAAGATCAAAAATGCTTTGTTTGAGCTTGCGTTTCGGCGCTTTTCAAGCGGGATCAATGTAGTCCACATCATATAGCAAGATCAATTATTCGCTTGACACACAAGTGGGTGAGGAGTATTATATTACCATTAGGTACGCCAAACCTGAGACTGAAAATTTCTGTAATGCTTTGCATTGCAAGATTGCGTTCAATTCAGAAGTACTAATCAAATCTCTGTAGAAGATAACTCTCTGTTGGAAGATGTGTTGTCTTTGTGCAGAACAAGTTTCTAAGTGGTAACCATTCAATGCTAAGCGCGAAAAGATGCGTTATGGAAGGGAGGGAGAAGAGCGAATAGTATCAAGTGCGGCGAATGGCTGTGGGGGAGATTGCCGCCTGAACAATTCCTTAACGTAACCAAACCTACCTGCAACGGAGGGAGAGTAAATGTCAAGAACTAAGAAGGCCCTGCAATTGCTCGTTGGAATCGGTTTTCTAATGGCCCTTTTTGCTCTTGCCGTTGGCGAAATCGTTCCACATCCGGAAGAGATTCAATTCAAGCTTTCGCAGACAAAGTCGTTGAGCCCGTTCGCCACATCAAGTCACGACTACGCAAAGTCGCTGTCGAACGTGGCGAAGCCGAAGGAAGAGCGCGCTGGCGTTCCGAACGTCCCCGACCCCAACAAGATAAGACAGGGTGGAGACAATATCGGGAGCCCTGCGGTTATCCCGTCGGTTCC
>JAGVNY010000111.1 GCA_020053015.1 Candidatus Zixiibacteriota bacterium
AACTCCTTGCGGGCAGGTCACAACCTCAACTCCGTCTCGGTCAAGACCTACCCGAACACTATACGCCCTCCAGAACCACACATTCCCAATCAAGACTTTTTCAGCGCTCCCGCGAAGGCGAGAATCCAGAAATCCACCAGCGCTCTTCACGAATGCGCCTCTCGACAGCGCATGCAAGTTCTGAGACATCCTTCTATATTCCTACCTGAACCGAATCTCCTCGACAATCTTGCTGCCCAACCGTTCGTTGAGCTTCTGCTTTATCTCCGCGCCCATCATTGAAAGTTCCTGACGCCAGATAGGATCCTTCACACCGACCCGAAGCACGCCGTTCTCGAACCCGAGCACACTCGTTACCTTCGCGATTCGCTCGCCCACAACATCAGGCCAAAGCGAGATCGCGTCCGCCTCCTTAAGTCGCTTCTCAAGCCCAAGCGACCCGAGAACACGCTTAAGAGCATCTTTCATTCTTACAGGTTCAACCATAGCTGAATTCCCGTAAGTTATTATAGTAATTCAAATTAAATCAATCTGCAAGCGATTTTTGACCCGATTATGATCTTTTTGAGCCTGTAACACGCTGTATGGCACTGGATTACAAATGAGTCCCGTGCAGGGCGACCTTGCCGCTCTCAACCATGAGTATATTATCGAAAATCGTTAAGTCTCGAGCTTCCTCTAACTTAGACGTCGTGACCAGAACTTGCGACATTGAACTCAGAAGCCCGGACACCGCATCAAGGCGAGCTCTGTCAAAATCGGAATATATTTCGTCCAGAAGCAGTATCGGAGGCTCGCCGCAGACGTTCCCGATATGTTCAACGACGGCAAGTTTAAGCGCCAGCGTCGCGGTCTTGACTTGCCCCCGTGACGCGAAGCTCCTGCAATCTGAGCGGCCAATGCTGAATGTGATGTCGTCGCGATGCGGCCCGTACATTGACTGGCGCATCATCAGCTCACGTCTCCTGCGCGATTTCAGCTTCTCGGCAAATGCACATTGTGAATAGTCGTCCAGACGCGGCGATATCGAATACTCCATGACGAAATCTCCATCCATATTCGTGAGCGACTGGTGATACCCCGATGCGAGGTCGGACACCGACCGCAGAAATCGTCTGCGGGCATCATGCACCGCGAGGCCAACCGATGCCAGCTTCTCGTCCCAGACTTCAAGAGACTCTTCATACTCAATCGCGCCGAGCGACTCGTAGGCCTCCCCGAGATCACGAAGCAGAGCATTACGCTGTGCGAGGGTCTTCTTGTACTCCCAGAGGAGACTGATGTAAAGAGGCTCAATCTGAGCGATTGAAATGTCAAGGAATCGTCGTCGCACCGACGGCGCCCCGTAAACAAGCTCGACGTCGTCCGGACCGAACGACACAACTCGGAATTGCTCGTACAGCGATGACACCCGAGGCTCAGCAACGTCGTTTATCTTAAGCCGTTTCTTCTCTCCCGGTTTGTACGCGATCTCGATCCTGACACTTTGCCCCGCTGCTTTCCCGTCTCCCTCGAGCCGAAAGAACTCGGCGTCACGAGCTTTCATCTCGTCATCCGACGCCCCCCGAAACGATTTAGCGGTGCAGAGATAGTAAATCGCCTCAAGCAGATTCGACTTCCCCGCCCCATTTGACCCGAATATCAGATTCGCCTTTGGAGATAGTTGCACTTCAGCAGCAGCAAGGTTGCGGAACTGATTCAGACGCACATTCGACAAGTTCACTCCGTGAATATAGTTCACTCTGAAGACATCGCAAACCGAATGTCTCTGAAAACGGCGACTTCCCACTGTTGCTAACCTGCGACAGATTGCCTTGCGAACTGTGGCGAATCCACCACGACTTCTCTATCAATCCTATGTGCGCTCACTGGCAATGCATCAAAACCTCGCCAATCCTCGCATTCGACACCGCTCTAATTGGATTAGGCATGGACATTGCTGTTTGTGATTCCGAACACGAGCAGGAGAGGAAATATGATGAAATCGAATTCGGGCGTGCATTCGACGACGCTTGCCATCGTCGCCATCGTCTTAGCCATCACTGCGCCATCCGTATCCGGTCAGCTGCCGGACTTTGACGAGAACGCGGTTGTGAAGATATTCGTCTACAGCAACATTCAGCTTTCAGACATCCACCTTGGAACGTACGACTACTCATTTGCGATTCCCTCGGTCGGCCATGGCAGCGGAACCATCATCGATCCCGCCGGAGTCGTGCTTACGGCGAAGCATGTTGTTGCTGGCTCGAGGTTCATATCCGTGTATGTTCCCGGTTACAAGTTCTTCTATCCGGCTCACGTGATCTACGAAGACGACAGTTTGGATTTTGCAATTCTCTACATTCAAGGCCAATTCAAGACAATAGAGAGTCTTACGGCGGAGACGCCACCTCTGCGGAAAGGTGACAGGGTGTGGACCTATGGTTATCCGATGATTGCGGGGGAACCAGAGCCATCGATCAACAGCGGGAACATCACCTTATACAGCCAGCGCTTCAAGAAGTGGCAGATGGATGCTCTCATCAACCCGGGGAACTCCGGAGGTCCTCTGGTTGATTCCTCCGGGCAGATAGTTGGCATCGCCGTATCTGGACTTCGGGATGCGGTCGGGATGAACTTCGCTCTGCCAATCGACGAGGTGATTCGGACCTATGATGAGCTGCTTAGTAGAGGGGACATTCGTGATGCTGCAGATAGGATGGCCTCGCAGGATTTTGACAAGCGCGAAATCCGGAAGATACTCGGCAGCTATCTGGCAAAGATAACCATCAATCCAGATCCGACACTCTTCACTGATAGCGCATATCTTGATGCAGTGCGGCGAGTTGCGCAGGGACGTGAAACAGTTGCAACCGAGATGTCCGACATAGCTGCAATAGGATCGGCGATGCTATATAACGAGGCTGTTGCAGTATTCGCGGCAAACAACCTCGATCCATCATCGCCCTTGTCGGGCTCCTATCTGACCGAGGAGACAAGGGCTCAAGTCGGTTCGACTTTCCAGTCCGCCATGAACCTCGCTCAAATCGCGTCTGAAATCGATCCGCTCATATCGGAATCCGACTACGTGTCTCTCATGCAGGAGCTTTGCAAGATATACTGCCCGAGAGCCAGGGAGACTGAGTACAACGGCACATCAGGAATCACCGGCGAGTCGAGCATGGACAATCCTCCTCGACCACCCAAACCACCAGAGCAGTACCTGGATTTGGAGGAGACATACATCACAGTGGAGCACGCCGTATTCCACCCCAACTCCGACATCCCGATTAAAGGCATCAACGTTGGCAATCTTGACTACTGGTACAGTGGCTGGTCCGTCGGCTTTTCGAGCAACTCCGATCACGAAGACTATTGGGTGCGCATCATGCTTTCGCAGTTCAAGTGTAATCATGGCAGAGGACAGATGAATCCGGCGAGCGAAACGGAGGCCCTGAAGTCAGTAACGATGTATCAGTACCACATGAGCGGCTTTCGTCTGGTCAACTTGTACGCGCGGAAGATCCAGCTCGCTCTTGGAGGAGGTTTCAATCTCGGCTGGTTCAAAGCCAATTTTGTGGGTGAGACCGATGACAAGTCAAGCGACAATCTCAACTTTTTCAGCGGCTTCGCGGTGATTCCCGGGTTCAGATTCCGCGTGGGTTTCCTCGCCGCTGAGACCACATACGAACTGAGGTTCTATGGCGATTCGGCCGGATCTCAGTTCAACATGGGAGTAGGCATGATTTTCTGAACGAGCGACGACGCAGTATATCAAAGTCGTCGCGATCAGATACATCTTCCTGCTCAAGAATGCGGAAGCCGGAGAGATAGGGCGAGAGAGGTACATGACTGCAATATAGACGACTCACCGAGTGGGCAAAACGAATACCGCAGCAGACCACAATCGAGCGAAAGCATACACAAGGTAATTGACTTCCGGCACGATCTGTGCGATGTTTCACTGCGAAGTCCCTAAGACTCGAGAGCGGAGGAGCCCAACGTGTCCAACGAAGAGAACTTTGGCGAGAAGAGCATTGACGCTTTTCGAGATGTGGTAGCTGTTTTACACGATGACTTGCCGGTTCGCTCTGCCCTAATGAGAGGGGAGGAAGCGCACATCGTTGATGGCGTTATAGTAATCCCTCTGGGCAGTGTACCTGAGGCCCATTTGGCGTTTTGGCTTCTCGCCCCTCCAAAGCGGGTATCCGACGCAATTCGGTACGCCGCATCCTGCATCGGAGATGAGCCAGCCATCAAACCGTGGCTGAACCATCTAGTGTCCTGTCCCAGAGATATATTCACAAAGTCTTTTGACCTTTTGCAGGATTGAGTCAGCGGTGGCGGTCCAGGCAAAGGGTTTAGAGCTGGCG
>JAGVNY010000245.1 GCA_020053015.1 Candidatus Zixiibacteriota bacterium
CCGCCCGTATCTCCTTCTTCATCTAATCCATCCTCCAGCACAGCCACACTACACTCCTAACACCTCAAAATCAACTAATGTGTTTTGAGACAGCCTCCTCTGCTGTGAGAATCCAAGCACGATCGAAAACGCCAACCTACCCACACCAGAGCTGCGGAGCACCCCCTACTTCTTCTCGTCATCCACGACTTCGAAATCGGCTTCCACCGCGCCATCACCAGCGCCGCCGGTCTTCTCCGACGAAGTTGTCTGCTCACCTGCGCCCGCTTGCGATGCCGACTGTTGCTCAGATGCTTTCTTGTAAAGCTCTTCAGCGAGCTTGTGAGAGGCTTTCATAAGATCGTCGCATTTCTGATTTATGATCTCCGCCTGCTCGGTGTTCAGCGCCGCCTTCAACCTGTCTATCGACTCGTTGATATCCTTTCGATCATCTTCCGACAGCTTATCGCCGTATTCTTTCAGGCTCTTCTCTGTGCTGTAGATCAGTTGATCCGCCTTGTTCCTGGCCTCGATCACAGCCCGTTTCTTCTTGTCGTCTTCAGCATGTGACTCGGCGTCCTTCACCATCTTATCAACTTCTCTGTCAGATAAACCTGATGAAGACTCGATCCGGATCTTCTGTTCTTTACCTGTCCCAAGATCCTTGGCCGAAACGTGCACGATGCCGTTAGCGTCGATGTCGAACGTCACCTCGATCTGCGGCATGCCTCGCGGAGCTGGAGGTATGCCGACCAAATCGAATCGGCCGAGTGTGCGGTTATCGAGAGCCATCTCCCGTTCACCCTGCAACACGTGGATCGAAACTGCCGGCTGGTTGTCGGCGGCAGTCGAAAATATCTGGCTCTTGCGAGTCGGAATCGTGGTGTTACGCTCGATCAGTTTTGTCATGACGCCGCCAAGGGTCTCGATGCCGAGAGAAAGCGGAGTCACGTCGAGCAGAAGAACGTCCTTGACCTCGCCGGTCAGCACAGCAGCTTGGATCGCTGCTCCAAGCGCCACAACTTCGTCGGGATTCACGCCTCTGTGCGGCTCGCGACCGAAAAGCTCGCGCGCGATTTCCTGAACCTTCGGCATTCTCGTCATACCGCCGACAAGGATTACCTCATTGATCTCGGAGGGCGACAGCTTGGCATCCCTGATTGCATTCTGGCAGGGGCCTTTCGTGCGCTCGATCAGATCGTCACAGAGCTGCTCGAGCTTGGCCCTCGTGAGCGTCATGTCGAGGTGTTTCGGGCCGCTCTGATCGGCCGTTATGAACGGCAGGTTGATTGACGTCTGAAGTGTGGTTGACAGCTCGCACTTAGCCTTTTCCGCGGCTTCTTTCAGCCGCTGCAATGCCATTCTATCTTTGCGTAAATCGATGCCCTGCTCGCGCTTGAACTCGTCTGCGAGCCAATCAATGACCTTTTGATCGAAATCGTCGCCGCCGAGATGCGTGTCTCCGTTTGTCGAGCGTACTTGAAAAACGCCATCTCCGAGCTCGAGGATAGATATATCGAATGTCCCGCCGCCGAGGTCAAACACGGCTATCTTTGCGTCATTGCGTTTGTCAAGTCCGTACGCGAGCGACGCGGCCGTCGGCTCGTTGATTATTCTCTTCACATCAAGGCCAGCGATCTTGCCCGCATCTTTCGTAGCCTGGCGTTGTGAATCATTGAAATAAGCAGGCACTGTGATGACAGCCTCCGTCACCGTCTCGCCGAGATAGTCCTCGGCGGTCTTCTTCAAATTCTGAAGAATCATTGCTGAAATCTGCGGTGGAGCGTACTCCTCGCTGACGATCCTGACCCGACAATCGCCGTTGTCTGCCGCAACTACCTTGTATGGGACGATCTTCTCTTCCGAACCGACCTCATGGTATTTTCGTCCCATGAACCTCTTAATGGAGAAGATCGTGTTCTCCGGATTCGTGATCGCCTGGCGTTTGGCGACCTGGCCGACGAGCCTCTGCCCGTCCTTCGTGAATGCTACCACTGATGGCGTGGTGCGCCCGCCTTCGGCATTGGGGATCACAACGGGATCGCCGCCTTCCATGACGGCCACACATGAATTCGTCGTTCCCAGGTCAATTCCGATAACTTTCCCCATACGGTGTATCCTCCATTCATTCTATTCAACTAATCCGCGCTGAGCCGAAGCTCAATCGTCTGGCTGACCGCAGCCGAGTTCAGTACTACGGCCGAGCAGCGGCGCGCACTTGAGTACATTGTCAGAACAACCGGTCATTCACTCTCCGGAATCTGCCACTGATACCTTCGCGTGTCGTAGCACGCGATCCTTGTATTTGTACCCCTTTGCGAACTCATCGACCACGCTGTGCTCGGCAACGTCCGGAGTTTTCACCGTCATCACAGCTTCATGCAGATTCGGATCGAACTGCTTCCCCCGCGACTCGAACGCTTCCACTCCGTTCTTCTTCAGTATATCGCCGATCTGCGCGGCGATCAACCCAATTCCGCGCTTCAGACTTGCATAATCGGCGGCGCTTTGGTCGACAGCAAGCGCGCGTTCAAGATTGTCCTGCACTGACAAAAGGTCAGCAAGAATCTCGGTCTGCGCATTCTCAGCTATGGCAGTGAATTGTCTCGCAGTCCTCTTCTTGAAATTGTCAAACTCCGCCGCAAGACGCAGCAATCGATCCTTGGTTTGGGCCAACTCGGTCTCGACGGACGACTCCTCAGGTTGCGGCTTCTGCGTTTCCGTCGTGTGCGCAGAATCAGATCGTGAGTCGGTTGCGGCTTCAGCGTTCGCTTCTATGAATTCCACTTCCACGTTGCCGTCTTCGTGGGCCGAGTCCGGGTCTTTCCTGTCATCTCTGACAGTATCGCTGTCCGATTCGTTCATCTCTTTCCCCAGTTCACTCCTTGAATAGATCCGACAATAGCTTAGCAGTATAATCAACGATCGACACGAGCTTGGAGTATTTCATGCGCGTTGGTCCGATCACGCCGATTCTGCCGACCGAACTGCCCGCCGTGTAAGTCGAAGTGACCATACTGCACATCTCGAACTGACCGAGGTTCGCCTCTTTTCCAATCGTGACAACAACGCCATCCGCAAGAGCGGCTGATGATACCATCTCCGCGAATGGTCTCCGTTCTTCTATAGCTCCGAGCAGCCTGTTTAACCTCGCGCTGTCCTGAAATTCGGGCTGCTTAGCGATGTTTGATGTTCCGCCGATGTGGATTCGCTCTCGATCAGACTCATTTGACAGAGCGGCAACCGAGTCGGTGAATACTTTGAGCAACTTAGGGTCGCCGAGATGCACATCCATAAACCTGTCTGAAATCGTGCTGCGAATCTCTCCAAGTGACAGTCCGGCAAGACGCTCGTTGAGCAAGCGGGATGCTTCGGAAACCATCGTGATTGAGAGATCGGAATCGACCTCCATAAGAATGCTCTTGATCAAACCCGACTTCAGGGCGAGAACCACAAGCAGTTTGCGCTCCGCCACTGGTATCATTTCCATCCTTGCGAAGACAGCCTTTTCGAACTGCGGCGCGGTGGAGATCGACAGCTGGCTGCTGACTTCGGCGAGAATTCTGCAAGTCTGCTCCAGAATCTGGTCGATCGCTGTATAGCCAGCTACCAGCTGCTGCTTAATCAAGGTCTGTTCGCCCTGCGAGAGATCCTCACGCTTGAGTAGATGATCGACGAAGACGCGATAACCAAGATCGGTCGGAACGCGTCCTGCGGAAGTGTGAGGCTGGGTCAGCAGGCCCATCTCCTCAAGGTCCTGCAGAGTGTTCCTGACTGTTGCGGGAGAGACTCCGAGCTTGTACTTATTAGTCAACATCCGAGACCCGACCGGTTCGGCAGTCTTGACATAGAGATCGACTAAAGCCGAAAGCACTTGCTTCTCGCGATCAGTCAGTTTCTGGATGGCTCGTCTCATCGTCCCGTCTCGTTTCAGTCAGATCCCTGTTAGCACTTGAGCTGACAGACTGCTAAAGTTACCGTACAAAAAACGCCTGTCAAGGACAAAATGTTCCCTAACAGGCTGATACTCTTAAGGTTGGAAGATGGTCTGGACAACAATGCGTCAGTTCTTGGGCTTCTCCGATTTCTCCTTCTCGGTAGTTCCTCCAGCTTCTTGAACCTTTACCTTCTGTTTCTCGGTCTTCTCAAACCGATCGTCGATTCCATTCTTGTTATCATCAGTGAACTTGTCATAGTCAATCACATTGACCGGTTCGACCGGCTGCGTCGGCTCTGCGACATTTTCGTCAATGTCCATCGGCTCTTGAACTTCTACGGGTTCGGAAAGCTGGGCAGGCTCGGAGTGCGCAACCGTGTCGGCGGGCTTTCCCTTCTCAATGACCTTCTCCGTGACGATCGGCACCTGTTGCGACCTCACACCGGATTGCTGTGCAAGGAGCAGTTGTGTCATAGCATGCAGAATCAGCACACTAAGTACGAGTATGACCAATCGGAGTTTCATCATCTATCCTAAGTTTACCAGCCTCAATTACCGGATCGGTCGAGAGACTGTCAATCTAAAACGGCTGCGCCGCCGTTCGTTTGATAATGGCAACGACGGTGCAGCCAATCATCCTAAGTGACTTTCTACCTTCTTTCGCCCTTCTTGCCGCCGCCTCCGGAACTCTTCTGTTCGCCAGAGCCTGATGACGGTCTTGATCCGCTTCCTTTCGAGATCGAAGGACCCGATGAGCTTCCGCTGGACTTCTTCGGCTCCGAATAGCCTCCCGACTTCTTGGTTGCGCCATCGCCATCGGAGGAGCCACCCTTCTTTGAGCCCGAATCGGGAATGAACACAGGTTGCTGCTTGCTCTCAGTATTCTTCTTCTTGTGTGCCCCGGATGAACGCTTCTCGCCAGAGTCGTTTATCCGAACCTCGTCGGACCCGCCTGACTTCTTCTTGTAGCCCGTTCCACTTTGATCGTCCTTGGTGCTGGGAGCATTGTAGTCGTTCCAGCCGTCTGACTTGCCAGTCTTCTTTCTGACTCCAGTCTCACCACCAACGCCGGTCCCCTTGCCTCCCGAGCCTATGATAGAGCCACCTCTCTTGTCAACTCGGGCGCTCTTGAAATAGGGTGACTCGTCGGTCATACGGGTCTTCTTGGCATAGCTTTCCCGATAGGCCTCTTTGGATACATACCCAGCCTTCTCCGTGTAGACCGTCTTCCTTCGATCAGGATAGAACGAGCCGGAGACTTCATCGGGCGAACCTCTGCGCTTCGGTTTGAAGTTGTAGTGTTCTCTGCTGTCCTTGTATCTCACGTCGTCATAATCGTAATCATACCACACGCCGGCATGGACCTGCACGCGACGGTCCCACCACCAACTCCCGCCATACCAGACTCCGAAGTGATGCCACCCGACTACGACTCGCGGCACAAAGCAGGGGGCATACCCATAGAATATGCCATCGATCCAGATTTCGGCTCCGTACGGATACCCGATGTAGAAAGTGCCGCACCAGTCCCAGGGATCATAATCGTAGTAGCGATATACGTAAACCGGTCGGTTGTAATCGTCCCAGTCGTACTCCCAATTGCGGCGCACTTCGAAATGAGTAAGATCAGTTGCACAGCGATCGCCGCATCTCTCCAGCGGGAAATACCGGTAATTCACGTAGTTCAGGAAGTCCACCGCATCCCTGTCGGCATGAAGCGGATAGTACTCGTCGTACTCAAAGAACTTCGACGGCCATGCCGGTACCTCGAATGGCTCAAGCGATGCCACTGCCTGAATGTACTCATCTCCCGGGGGGCCGTCAACGACCAGCTTGTAGTCGTCGTAGTAATCGGGGATCGTGTATACCCGCCCACCCTCGACATAAGCCGGGTCGTCATACTCATATGGGAAAAGAAGGTTGACGTCACCGCGCGAGTCGAGATCGTAGATCGTAACATAGCAATCGCGGTTGGCGCGGAAATAGATGATGATCGCCTCTCCCTGACCGAACGACTTGCCGTCGGCCTTGTTCGTCCACACCCTGACCTCGAGCGGATCGTCACTTCTCCGCACTTGATGATCCTGAGCAGCCAGATTGCTTGCAAACAGGATCACCGCAAGTCCTACCAGAGTAACTGACCACATTAACTTCTTCATACGGATCACCTCATCTCTTCACTTACTTAACATCGGCTGCGGCGACGAAAACCTGTCTTGTGCCGTAGCCTTCAACATGGTCCGGGCGCACAGGAGCCAACTCGGGGTTGCCCGGAACGGTTTGGTATGCCCAGGATATTGTTACTGTCTTGTTCCGTAAGCTCACATCGTCAGCTCGAAACTTGGCGAAATGATTGTCAAGCGTCCACACGTAGTACGAGTGGCCGGGAATGATCTCCAACCAACCGACATTCGACCAGCCATCCGACGGCGCCCAGCCGAGTTCATCAAAGTCCTCGGTGTAGCCGAAGTCCTGAATATCCGTATCCTCCGTGGCAGCCCACACGTACATCGCATTCCAGTCAGCATCGTATTCAAAGTAGACGTCTGTCAATGAATGATCGAACTCTCTGACCATGTGATTCAGGAAATCGAAACCAGAGACCTCAGGTGCAAGATGGTAATCGTAGACAACAACGCCTGATCCATCCGGTCTCGGCGTATCCATCACATCGTCAGCCGACAAGTAGATGCTCTCGTTTCCGCTGTTGTCCACAGCAGTAACAGCATAGTAATAGGTGTCGCCGTTCACCACATTGCGATCGACATGCGCATTGTCGAAAACTTTAGCCAGCCTGGTATATCTCCCTTCAATCGACTCTACGCTACGCCAGACCCAGTAATGACTGAAATCTGGTTCGGGGCTTTCATACCAGTAGAGATAGACCGCCTCATCACCCGTTACAGAATATACGCCCTGGGGAGCGTCTGGAGGAGTATCATCGGCCGCGACAACCCGGCAATCGTAACAGTCTTCACAGCCAAGAAACAACGCTCCCCAGAGTAGTAGGATCAGCCCAGAAATGATCCCTACGAGAGCTCTCTTTATTGAAATCTTAGTCCTGTTTCGTTTTCCTGTTTCCATATGACCTCCGCATTGAGTCACCATTCGATCAGCATTAATGCAACCGGTGTGCCAGTCGGCTCTGTCCAATGCGCTGCCAGCCTAACACAATAACATATCATAGATTACAGACATTCGTTACTGAAGCTGTTTAATTGGCTCTTGCCAGATGTCAGACAGTATCGCACAATTATTGTGCTCGCGCTGTCGTGCCCGCATAATTCTGTTCATCCAGAATACTGGCAGAACACACAAAAAAACCCCGCCATCGGAGGCGGGGTTTGCCGTCAGGATTTCGCTATGGGGTTACCCCCGTCGCTCTATTCCTTTATCTTTCTCAACCGAAGAACACCTGTCCCGAGAAGGCCGCTGCCGAATAGAAGAAGCGTCGTAGGCTCCGGCACTGCTGGCAGATGTGGTGTAATAAACGTTGTGTATGCAAGCATTTCAGTAGTTCCGTAATAATCGTCACCTGCTCCCAGGCCAGTCGGAACGCCATAGGGATTCTGCCACAGACTGATGGAGGTGCCATCACCCGAGCACATCAGCCACTCCTGGATGTCGCCGAACATCATCGGGTCAATCCTTATCGCCCAATCGGAAGACTCTGGGCGAAGACGGTCTATCACACCTCCATCGGTGTTCCTGCTGTACGCCCAGCCCATGTCATAGTGCTTTCCGGTCTTCACGATGCCAATCTCGCCATGTTGCTCGGGATTCGTGTCATCCACCAGCGCAAGACGAGACTTCATGTCGAAGAAATCGACTTGCCAGCGGACATGATTCCAGTATCTGTTGCCACCCGCATCGACATTGTGGAAGAACCCGATAGACAGGTAATCGCCAGCCGGCTTATACAGATACATCTTGCTCTTATACGCTTCCGGCGTCGGGCCGTTTATCGGGTGGGCCGAGGACGAGTAGTAGTCGTAATTGTCAACAGGTGTTTCCGAACCGGTGTATGCCGTAACTGAACCAGCGAAGTAGTCCTTGAAACCGTCGAAATCGGTATCCTGCCAAACGTCGAACATCACCAAGCCGAAAGCTGAGGGCACCAAGAGCAGCACCGCTGCGGTCAAAATCAGAATGTGTCTCATTGTCAATCCCTATCTTACTCCATACCTTCTCTAAGCCAAAGAGCCAAGTAAATATAATATAGCAAACCCCGTGCCATAGACTTGGACAGTCGGCGTTCAGTAAGTCTCTACAAGACAGTAGGTTATGGGAAGGCATATTGGGACGGCCCAATACAAAACTGGAGATGATGTCCGACATTCCGACGGCAATGCACACACTTCTCTTTCACTAGGCTGTATCGTGTTCGCCCGCCATTAGTTATAGCACTAATCATCCGTCGTCGGAAATCTGAACAACGGCGGGCAATGACGGGCAGTGATATCCCTGCGCTGTCAGGAATCGTGAGATTGTCCCATAAGCTCTGAAAGCGTGAGAAAGACTGGATTCCGGCTTTCGGGATTGTTGAAAAAGTCCTGATTCGGGTTGTGTGGTTCTGAATGGCGTATAGTGTTCGGGCAGGTCTTGAGCGCGACGAGGTCGCGGTTGTGACCTGCCCGCAACAGGTTATGTGAGCGACGGGTCACACGCTCCCGACTTC
>JAGVNY010000154.1 GCA_020053015.1 Candidatus Zixiibacteriota bacterium
TGATGACGTTAAAGAGCAGAAGAAAGAAGAACAAAAGAACGAAAATGTGTCAACCATCTCTCCGGTCTAATCTGTCAACTATCTTTCCGGTTGCACAGGACGAAACCCACCTTTGCAGGTGGGGTACCTTGTAGTGTAGAAAGACCCCACCTGAAAGGTGGGCCACCCGGGAAACCATGTTGTTCCGACCAACTTCCATAACGACCGTAGCACGGGCGTCTCGCCCGTGATTCATGGCCGAGACGGCCATGCTACATTTCAGTCTACGCTATTTCCTGAAACTTGTTCTGAATATACCGCTTGATTCGGCTCTGCACCAAATCTCACAGCCCTGTGCCTTGGCCAGATCGATCAGCGGCGCTGGTTCGAATGGCGTCACAAGCTCGTAGATTCCACCTTCTGGCAGAACATTCAGATTCTGCATAACCACGCCGAGCGGCTGCTCGCCGGCGTCTATCATCGCACGCGCATCGAGCGTCCGCCACACGGCATCTGAATTGTACCAGTCAGGCGGAGATGAGGATGTCGCCCCACCGGTTTCTCCTGACTCGGTCTCAAGCGCTTGATGACCGGCCTCCTTCCGGAGTCTGTTCACTAACTCGGAGACAGACACTCCGCCAACACGAGCTGCCTGGCGAAGGCTCGTCACTTTCGCCACGGTTCTGCGCAGTACTGGGTTGCGGAGTTTGCTGAACGCAGGCGCTATCGAAATCAGTATCTCCTCCAGCTCCGGATAGTGCCTGAGGATATCGCCCACCTTCGTATCCGGCGTGATATGAGGCCTGTCGTCTGACATTGCTACTTACTCTCCGGGTATTGAAGCAACCGCTGCTCGCCAGCAAGGGCACGTTTCTCTGTCAAGTCCTGACTGACTTCGAGCGTGCCCAGATAGTTGCCGCTCTTGTCACGAAGCGCGAAGTACTCTATGTGTATGAATCGTCCCTTCAATGTTATCCAGAACGGCGCGGAGTCTCTACGGCCGGACTTGAAGTCATCAAGAATTCGCTGGACGATGTGAACGCTTGCAGGCGGATGGCAGAGCTGCACCTTCCTGCCGATGATCGCGCGATTGCGCTCGAATATCCGTTCCCGCCCATGTGTGAAATACCGCACTGTGTCATCTTTGTCCACGAACGTCAGATCGAACGGAATGCTGTTGAGAATCGACTCCAACTCGATCGGTGTCATGCTTCCGGTGGGCAGTTGGATTCGTGCGTCATCGTGCTTTTCTGATTTCTCCTCGACGAGCCCAGACGGCTTCCATTCGTCCTCAGGATCGATTATACAGTATCCTATCTGCGGGCTGTTTCTGTAAATGCTATACCATTCCGAGTCAGTCAATTTGTCGAGACACATCGGCAGGAGAATCTCCTCTTCCTTGAATATCATCTCGGCGACAGCTTCGACTGCGGGCTTCAGTGCAATGTGTATAATCCCCTTCGCTTCACCGGCAGTCACTCTCTCACCAGTCTGAAGAATCTCGATCGCTCCCTTGATCAACCCGCGTACTTCGTCGTCCTTGCCCCACATCACAGTAGGCGGACCGGTGATGCCTTTCTTCTCCAGATAGGGGAAGAGCAGGTTTTCTTTGCGGCTGTAGTGCTTGTCCACGTCGGCAAGAGTCCCGAATCTGACACGAAGCCGCCCGATCTGTTCCGTCGCGTCGATATCATCAACAAGACTGCCGATCTCCGCAAAGAGCTTATCCGTTAAGGAAAGCTCCATGCTGAGAGCACGGTTCTCCTCCTTAAACGTGTGAACCGGGTGTCCGGGCGGGACGCTCTTTTGCTCTGTCAGGTCTATCGATCCTTTCATCGCTGCGGAGTGCAGATCGCACAGCCTCAACACCTCCTCCGCCGGCAGCCCTTCCGAAATGAGCTCCTGCTCGACCTCGACAACATCGCCGTAAGGCACCCTCCCGAGCAGTCGAGCGAGTTGCGGCTTGACTTCTTCCGGAGCTCTGCCCTCGTGAAGCTGCAAGATGAGATGCTTCAGCACATCCTTGCGGTTGCGGGCGTTATTGATCAACTCGCTCATTGGTAATCCTTTCTATGATCGTATCTCACAAGAAATACCGACATTCATGGCTCCAAGTTCCGCCCGAGAATGCGTAACGACTGGGCAGCTGTCATTGACCAAGATCAAAGGCTGATGAGGATGTGATCGACTGACTCATCCTTCAGCTCGGACTCAGTCGTTAATCGTCTTGCGAATCCACAGGGCTATTAGCAACCCCGCCATGAAGTACCCGATAGTGGCCTCTACAGCAACGAGAGTCTTGCCGAGGCTTGATATCACCGTCGTGTCAGACCCCAGAGTGATAAAGACCGTCAGAGAGAAATAGAGGCTGTCCCAGAACCCGTTGCTTGTAATAGTGTTAGGAATCATCTCGTATGCGAGACCGAAGCCGAGTATCAGTACCAAGCACCAGAACAAGAATCTCCCGAATGATCGCCCATAGTCGCATGAGACTGAGAGGAATCTTGCCATCAGCGGATGTCTTCGCTGTATATGTGCAATCCGTTGCTGACCAATCGCGAGATCCTGTAGGAGCGCAGCGAGGTTGAAGTTGACCGCGTTTAGATTGACGCCTACAAACGATGTCTTGTTGTCGAACTCGACGTTGTCGATCCGAACTCCATCCATGATTGCCCAGTCAAAGATCGTCCCTCTGATGTCGCTCTCCGAAAGCCAACTGTCTGTCAGCCGGGCAGCGCGCAGGTTGCATCGGGAGATATCCGACGAATAGAAATCGACTCCACTCAAGTCGACTGACTCGAGATTCTCTCCAGGGATACTGATTCCGCGAAGATCAAGGTGTCCGTAGTATCTCCCGACAACGTTCTCGAGGGCTTTCCTCGAATACGCCTCCTCGCGCCATTTCCGCAGAATATTCTCTCCTGTGCCTGAACTCCACCTGCTCCTGAGAACGTCTTTAGAAAGACCAACAATGCCGGTTAGTTCGGGATGGTCACGATTCAGATCAATGTGCGGGTTTATGAAATTGTCGCTATTGAGGGCTGGCACGACAGTCTATCTCTCAGACAGAGGTCAACTCAGACAGCATCCTGCTGCAGTAGCTATTCAGAAACTGTGCGAAATGACGGGGTTATGTCAAGAAAAAAGAGAAGCGGCGTCGCTTGCACTACCTGCGGCACAGACTGTGTACGAATAGAAAGCGTCCGTATGATTCCAAGCCTATTCCGATGCGAGCAGATCGAGACAAGCTTGCGCGGCAAACTCGAAATCGATGCCGCCGGTGATTTCATAGACATTGCAGAGACGCAGCAGATCAAGGTAGGCGCCTTCAGAGAAATCCGGATTGCCGTGGGAGGGATCGGGCTGATAGAACAACCCTGTTTCTTTCATGAACGCGGCAAGCAGATCACGACGGCTTGAAAGGTCGACCCGATCAATTCGGGCTACTGCGCGGTCTCGCTTCCAATTCAGGATTACGAGTGAGCCCATTCGAGACTGAAGCCGCAGCCGATCCGATCCGTAAACATCTTCAATCAAGACATCATACTTTTGTTCAAGCTCCCAAAGTTCATCTGTCGGAAGCTCCTCGAAGGCGGCCAGATCATGCTCGGGAATTACCGATTCGAGCGAGTCGTTGTTCAGAGCTGTTCCCGGGTTGATCCGGGGCTGCTTCGGAATTCCATACATTATTAGGTAGCCGGCCTCTCTCTGGATCAAGAGCCTGTCGTTTGATACGAAGCTCAGGTCATGGGCCATCAAGTGAAGCGCCAAAGTAGATTTTCCTGAGCCGGAGAACCCTGCCAGAGCAAGTCCTCGCTCACCATGTGCCACACCCGCGGCGTGGCCGAGCAGGCA
>JAGVNY010000239.1 GCA_020053015.1 Candidatus Zixiibacteriota bacterium
TCGGCAGGAAAGTCTATGCGCCGACTATCGGGCACGGCGAGGCCGACATTCTCATGTCATTCGAGGCCGCAGAATGCGTGCGCGCCCTTCCGTGGCTCAAACCGAGCGGCACGGTGATATCATCCCATACGAGGTTGGTCCCTCCGATCACGACCTCCGGGAAGTATAAGTACCCGGATGATCCGATAGCGTTGCTCAAGTCGATCGTGCCGGGAGCGAGAGACGTCGATGCTGATACCATTGCCAATGAATTGGGCAACTCGCGGCTGGTCAATACCGTGTTGCTCGGGGTCCTGTCGAATTCGATGGAGATGCCGGAATCGCTTTGGCTCGATATAATCAGAAAGCGCGTGCCTCCGAAGTTCGTCGACCTGAATGTGAAGGCGTTCATGCGGGGACGCGAGCTGAAGTTTCCTGCTGCGGGTGTCGTGAGGTAGATGATGACGGAGATAGTGCCGGTCATCAATCCGGGATCGACGTCGACCAAGATCGCTGTCTGGACACGAGACAAGTCGCTCTTCGAAGAGAGCGTCAAACATCCGAGCGACCAACTCGCCAAGTTCGACAAAGTCACCGAGCAGTACGAACTCAGGCTTGAGGCTATTCGGCGTTCTTTCGATAGCTTCGGGATTCAGGCTCATAAGTTAGTGGCCGTCGCAGGAAGAGGAGCTCCGCTCAAGCCGCTGGAAGGCGGGACCTACTCGATAAATCAAGCTATGCTCGACGACTTGCATGCGTGTAAGTACGCCAACCATGCTTCCAATCTTGGGGCAATAATCGCAACGAAGCTCGCAGAGGAATACAGGGTTGAAGCTTATGTGGTCGATCCGATAACGATCGATAACTTCATTCCCGAGGCGCGTATCTCCGGTGTGCCGGAGATCCCTCGCAAGTGCAGATCGCACGCGCTGAACATCAAAGCCAACGCTCGCGAGGTGGCAGCCTCCATTGGCAAGACTATTGAGACAGCCAACTTCATTGTCGCTCACATGGGCGGCGGCGTGAGTGTGTGTGCGCTGCGCTGTGGCGCGATTATCGATGTCAATGACGCACTTCTCGGCATGGGTCCATTCTCGCCCGACAGAGCCGGAGCGCTACCGATAGGAGCGTTAGTGAAACTGTGCTACTCCGGCAAGTTCACGGAAAAGCAGATGACAGACAGGTTGTCGAAGGAGAGCGGGCTTCTCGCTTATCTCGGCACGTCCGATCTGATTGAAGTCGAGAAGATGATTGGCACCGGTGATTCGAAAGCACGTGAGATCTTCAATGCAATGGCTTATCAGATCGCCAAGGAGATAGGCGCGATGTCGGCTACTCTGCGGGGTGAGATCGATGGGATCATACTTACAGGCGGGATGGCTCATTCGAGGATGTTGCTCGACGAAATCGAGCAGTATGTCAGCCACATTGGCGAAGTGTTCGAACGACCCGGGGAGCTTGAGATGCGCGCACTTGCTGAAGGAGTATTCAGGGTCGTAGACGGCAAAGAGACTCCGAAGGAATACATATAGCATGCAGCCGATCACAAGCGCAAGCATGATAATCGAGGCCGCTCAAAGCCTGTCTGAGAGGAAGAGGCGCAAGAGTGTCGCCGTTGCCGCAGCAGCCGATGCCGCGGTGCTGGAGGCTGTATCTGCTGCCAACAGTCTCGGTATCTGCGACGTGACTCTTTTCGGTGACCAGGAGAAGATCGAGAAGATTGCCGAATCCGAATCGGTCGACATCTCGCGGCTGCGGGTGGAGAATATGCCCGACCCGACTGAGTCGGCTCGAGGAGCTGCGCGGATGGCGGATGCCGGAGATGCAGATGTTATCATGAAGGGATTTGTCAGCACGTCGGCGCTTCTGAAAACGGTGCTGTCGCGCGAATTCAAGCTCCGTGGGAAGAACACAATGTCTCACGTCGCTGTCCTCGACATTCCGGGCTATCATAAGCTCATCGGTATCACGGATGGCGGCATGGTTGTGAAGCCCGATTTCGACACCAAGCTCCAACTGATCGAAAACGGCTCCCTCGTATTCAATGCTCTCGGCTACGAGAACCCCAGAGTTGCGCTCTCAAGCGCCATTGACTACGTCAATAGTCATTTCCCGTCTACGATTCTCACTCAGAGGATTATGGATCACTATCATTCAGGCCAGATCAAAGGTTGCGAGGTATTCGGCCCGATCACATTCGAGGCGGCCACGTCTCGTGAGATTGCAAGAGGCCGGGGAATCGACAATCCTGTTGCAGGTGATGCAGATCTTTTCGTCGTCGATTCAATCGAGGAATGCAATATCATATCCAAGGTACTCATACTGTTCATCAAGGCTGTCTTTGCGGGCGTAATCGTGGGTGCTAAGGTGCCTGTGTCTCTCGTCTCGCGAACCGATTCGGTCGAGAACAAAAAGTCCTCCCTGTCTATCGCTTGCCTTGTGGCGGACTATATGTCGGAGGCAGGGAGCACATCATGGGCGTAAGTAGCTTCAGTGAGCTGGAAGCTCTTGTTCGCGAACGGGTGAAGACGCCGCGGCGAGCGCTCGTTGTTGGAAATTGCAGCATGCTTCTGCTGCACGCTCTGGAGAAATCGAGGCGAGCCGGTCTGATTGCCCCGACTTTGGCAGGAAGCTCGCAGACGATGAGAGATCTCGCAAGCACTCATGGAATTGACCTGTCCGGCTTTGAGATGAGGGAAGCCGATCATGATCCTGCGGGAGCCGCTATCGATGCTCTTAAAGCCCAATCTGTTGATCTCATCGTACGCGGCAATGTGGGTGTCAGAGAGCTGCTGTCGGCGCTGTTTCAGCGCGACAGCGGATTCAGAATCGGCAAGAGCTTCGTCTCAGGAATCAGCCTTCATTACGTAGCTCAGCTTGGGAGATTGTTATTTGTCACTGATCCGGTGGTCGTGCCAGCGCCAAGCCTGACCGACAAGATCGCCATGATCGAGAATGCCGTGCGATTCGCCAGGAAGCTCGGATTCGACAGGCCGAAGGTAGCTGTCACCGCTGCAGTCGAAGTCGTCTACCCGGTGATGCAGCACACGGTGGAAGCGGCTGCGATCTCCAAGATGAATCAGCGGGGACAGATCAGAGACTGCATCGTTGAGGGTCCGCTTTCTATGGACACCGCTGTCATTGAATCCGCTGCGAAAGAGAAAGGCGTTACCGGCGAAGTGGCCGGCCACGCCGATATTCTTGTACAGCCCACCATTGAGACTTCGTATGGCATGCTCAAGGCGTTCGCCCTGTATGTCGGCGCTCCTTCTGGCTGTGTAGTAGTTGGCGGCAAGGTCCCCATCTGCATGACCTCCAGATCAGACAATTCCGAAACACATCATAACTCCATCCTCATGTCCATCGTGTAACATCCCGATCCAGGTTCCTGCAGTCTCGCAGGTCAAGCGGCCTGCCGCTTGACGACGGGTTAGTTGAGCAAGTCAAATCTCGCAGTTCGCAAGGCGAACGAAGAGACTTGACTATTCTCTGGCTTTTGTTCTGAGGCTGTCATACAAGTTGTGAGCTGTAAACGATACGATACACAATCTGAGTATTGGTATCAGGCTGGATTCCCGCTTTCGGGACTGTTGAAAAAGTCTCTCCGCGGTCATTCTGAGCGAAGCGAAGAACCTGACTCCTCTTGCCTTTCATCAACTTAGAGATCCTTCGTCGGGCGGAACCCTCCTCAGGATGACATCAGCGACGGTTTTTCAACAGTCTCTGATGTACAGAATTCAAAGGATGCAAACATTCGCGCGATTCTCCGTATAAGAACCTGATGGAGGTCTTGTGTTATGATTGTGCGCGTCGTTGTTTGTCAGCTTCCGCTCGGGCAGGCGGGACTGACACTAAGACAGAAATTGGCGATACTCCGGCACGGCGGCGATTTCGTCTGTCTGCCGGAATACTTCATGATTCCTCCCGACTCGACAAACTACGCGAAGTTCGCAGATCGGTATGACGCCAATATCGATCATCTTGCGAAGCTCTCCGGCGACCTGAATGCTACATTGATCGCCGGATCGATAGTGGCACGGTCGGCGGGCAAGCTATACAATACATGCTTCGTGTTCAGCCACGGTTACAGAATCGGTGCATATCAGAAGATGTTTCCTACTGTCGGAGAGATGGAGAGAGGTATCTCACAGGGAAGCTCCTTTGCGTCATGGACAATTGACGGTATTCGCGTTGGGGTGCTTCTCTGCGCGGACGTGCTCAGGCCGGAGTCTTTTGACGAGATGGGGCGCCGACAGGTTGACGTAACTTTCGCTCCCACGATCTCGCCATATAAGCCTGACGACACTCCCGAAGAGAAGCAGAAACGAGACGAAGGCATCTATGTGCGAGGTGCGTCTAATTCTGGGTCATACGTTGTCAAAGTGTGCGCGACCGGATGCGTATTTGGCAAACGACTGCAGGGAAGATCGCTTGTAGCCGCGCCGTGGAAACTTCTGTGGGGTGTGCCTTCGCAGTACGAATCCACTCCGATCATCAATTCGGTCGATCTCGATATCGACCGGCTGCGTGAACATCGCCGCAGGGCGCTCATCGAGCGGCTTGTGACTGATGCGCGAACCGCGTAGCTTGTAGGGCAGTACCCGGAGTCCTTCCGCAGCGGGACGGAGCGGTTCTGCCTATCTTGTGTGGAATTCTATCAGTAGGCAGAGAGTAGGTCGGTCTCCGGAGTCACGCTTCGCGTGACGCAGAAGGCCGACAAACTCGGTGTCGGGTTTCTTCTTGCGCTTTGCGCAATCCGGAGCCCGACCTACGCCAATCAAGCATTCCGCTACTTGTGGGACAGCCTCTCCTTTCCTGACAGCATCTGGCACGTCGATAGCGTCGGGAAGGCATGCCCCGCCTCTGCCATACTCCCGGTGGATAATCACTTGACAAATCGACGCTCTCGACGTCTTATTATAACAGGTGGTGAAGGGGGTGATGACATTGAAGTCCACTGACGTTTGTTTCATTGTTCTGTTGCTTCTGCTGACCCTGCTGGCAGCCTGCGAGAAAGACAAGCCGGTAGTCGATGGCTTGGCTTATAAGGATGTTACGGGACTAACAATCGCGGTGTACGAGACTGCGAAGGTTGGAGATTCGATTGACATCCGAGTTCACGCTGTTGTCGACAAGCACATCTTCACGATAGATTACCCAAATTTCCCGGACACAGTCCCACATAGCGTTGTCGACACGATGGAGTCTCTGTATGTCTGGATCTATCAGGAGCCGCTCTCTTCGTCAGATACGGCAGGGTTTGCATTCAGAGAACCGGATTCGGTGATCTTCACTCCGGTCGTTGATCACATCTCGTACGATTTCACATTCAGAGCGGACGCCATTGGCACAGGTGAATGGTGGGTGGTCGCTGCGGCAACATATCTCGATCAGGGATGGCAGGCAATCCCCGAGCGCGATGGGCATGACGGATACTTGGATGTCTGGGAGGCGTGGTTCAAAGTAACTATTCGATCGGGGGAATAGACTGCACCCGGAACGGCGGGTAGCGGGGCGTATTAGAAGGGAGGGAAAAGACGGATTCTGATCATAAGCGATCTCTCAGGTCATAACGAAATCGAAACGAAAGGAGGATGCATGAAAGCAACTGAGAAGTGCGTATTTGCTATGCTACTTCTAACCGCAGCCTTGGTGGTCTCGTGCTCAAAGGACGACTGCCCAGTATGCACCGAACAAGACAAGGTCGTGGCTATTTTGCACGCCGAGTACCATGAGGCGGACGAGGACGAGTCGAAGTTGCTGATTTGGACGATGTTCTTTGGCGACCCGATACCCAGAGTGACCTACGTGCGGGCAAATGGCAGTGACCTGTCGCTTGCCGAGGAAGACGCTGTTATGCCTATTTACTCTCTTGATTGCGATTCTCTTGCTGATCAAGTAGACATTCGGGCAATTGTGGACGGATCACAACTGGCAAACACCGTCAGCATTCCCGACTCCTTCTGGATAACTGAGCCTGAGGATCTATCGCTTGTTCCTGCAGACAATGATTTGAACATCCGGTGGAGTCAGTCTGAAGGGGCAACCAGCTATCGACTACGTCTGGTAATCCCCGGACTTGAGAGCGGCACATGGGTAGACACTCTTCTATATGTCGATTCGCTGGCGTTCACTCTACCGGCTGGGTACCTTGTTGAAGGAAACGATGTACACATCCAACTGGCCGCAGTGTCAGGACCCGTAGAAGAAACGGGGCAACCCGGTAACATAAGAAGTCAGCATTTTCAGGGATTCGCGGTCGGTCTGCACCACGTGCCTGACAGGACTGTCTTTGTTTCGTCACTACTAAGGGATCAATGAAACAGCTTTCCTCGATTTGGTCAGAATCGGGCAGCTGTCCGCCGTCCGGGCGGCTTGAAGGGAGGCGATCATGATAAGGTGACGCTTGATATGCGAGAATGAATTGTGCTTTGATTCTTGTTGCTTTTCTATTCGCTACAAGGGAGGAAGATATGGGTGACAAAAGGTGGAGTATCATTGCAGTTGTTTTACTGCTCGTCGGTTCCAACGCGAGTGCCACGCCCCCTGCGAATCCGATTAGCGTGGCAGAGATCATCGCCGACACGGTGGGAATAGGATTGGATGCTACTATCACGGTCCGAGTCCAGGCAAATCAAGATCTGAACAGTGTAGAAGGAATCATCTGTGAAAGCGATGGATTCACGGTAGTCTCTCAACTCGACACAAAAACAGGCAGCCTTGAGGGTGGTAAGACGACATTGATGCACGGCTCGATCCAGCCAGCACAAAGCGGTGTGTGGATACTTGAAGTGCGGTGTTTTGGTGAAACGGAAGACAGCATGTCTGTCGCATCAAACGATAGAGTCGTGCTGCACATCAGCGATACGCTCTGTGGAGCGTTCACTCTGTCGCAGTACATTGAACTCGTGGGGGAGCAGGGGATTGCTTCTGAAGCAAGTGATTCGCAATCGGCGGTCACTACTGAAGGCGAGCTACAACCTCCGCTTGGAGATTTGGACTCTCTTTACGACGACGATGGTGCGTTCCTAAGATCTGGAGAAACGTTCAGTGTACATGGGCGTCTACTCTACCAAGACCCGGGAGATTCAATAGGGATTTTCAGGCCAGCAGTTAATGTCTGGGTCAAGGTAATGGACTCAGATTCGTGGTGCGGAGCTGATGACTACATCGCACATGGAGTTTTCGACTGGGGTGGGTACTTTGAGATCACTGGAATACCCAACGATGACTGCTCAGGTTCTGTGGATCCGTACATCAAATTCGTGACCGCTAACAGTGAATTTGCTGTTCAGTCCAGGTAAACCAGCGGATATTTCAAATTCCGTTCCTCAAAAGACTTCTCAAATGTTCCCAGCAACTCTTCTATCAATTTCGGGACAGATTATGTGGCAGTAGGGAACCCACGTGCCAGTGCCATGTGGTGCTATCAATTCATGAATCTGGCGTGGGCCGTGGCTTCAAGTACCGGAACTTGGCCGGGTCGGATTAGGTGTTTCTGGCCTGCGAGTGGAAGCTACGAGTCTGGCGCAAACATCTACATTGATGGAGCCGATGCTGACGCGATCGACATAGTTGCACACGAGTACGGACACGCATTGCTGCACAAGGCGTACGGTTACCAGATTGAGACCTGTGACTACGGTGATGCGCATTACATAGATGTAGCTTATTGCGAAGGGCTTGGGTGGTCGGAGGGATGGGCGTCTTTCGTGTCGCTTGTGACCGATCCCGACGGCGAGTTTAATTGGGAAGGATGGACGCGTGCATCTTCGTTTGAGCTTGAATACTTGAACAATCCTTGGCTCGACCCCGGTCCCGCGTGTGAAGGGCGTGTTACTGCAGCCCTGCTCGATCTGTGGGATGTCAATGATGAGACCTTGGATTTGAATTCGGACTATCCTGTCACCTTCGAGCAAATATGGGCAGATTGCCTACATGGAGGAGAGCACGGCAGGTTCATTGAGTTTTGGGATGCGCTCAAAGCGGATTACATCACCAAACCGCAGGCTTACCGCGGCGTCAAATCTTTGCAGCAGGATCAGATATACTTCACCGGCGTGATGCGTGGTGATTGCAACGCGGATGATCTGATAGATATCGACGATCAGGTTTACCTCATCAATTACGTTTTCGGTGGTGGGCCGGTGCCAGTGCTCTATTCTGCAGTCGGAGACGTGAATTGCGCGGGCGACCCTGCGATTGACATCGACGATATTGTATACATGATCAACTTCCTGTTTGGTTCAGGGCCGACTCCGTGCACATTTGAGTAAGTGAAGCAGGGCAGATCCGATGTCGGTTCTGCCCTGACCTTCTTTGTTATCTGAATCCGCTTACATAGACTGGGTCACCAGCGCAATCAGCGCGCCACCCGCAAAGAGCATCACTATGCCTAACCCGACCAGCATTATCAGCATCAGAATCCCATGGATGACGAAATAGGTCTTGATCTTCTGCAACGCAATCGACAACTGGATCTTCTCTCCGTTCAGTTGCGCCTTCTCCGATGCGCCAGCGGCTTGAATTAGGAGAATACCGAGCCAAATCGGCAGCCAGCAGAACAGAATCCCGATTATCGTGAGCGCCGTCAACGCGCCCTGGATTATCAATACCACACCGAGCAACTTCATCCAGCCCTTCGATTCCGACAAGGGCAGATTGATTTCCTGTATCAGCGCTTTCTCTTCCATTACAGGTCTCCCTTCTTCAGTTCACTCCTTGGACTCAATGGAGCGTTATGGAGAATCAATGGCCGCGTCAAGCGACCTGTCAACTTCAATAGTGTCGTAGGTCAAGCGGCTTGCCGCTTGACGACCGGTTTCCTGAGCAGTCATGCGCGCCCTTCGCAGGCTCAGGACAGGTGCGGGGCGCAAGACCTGCCGGAGCGGTAATATCTTTAGGAGTGTGTAAAAGGCAGAAGGTGTATCCTTAAGGTAAATGGAGTAACCAGAAAGGAGACACCTAATGCCAGAGAGAGAACTTAA
>JAGVNY010000006.1 GCA_020053015.1 Candidatus Zixiibacteriota bacterium
GGGTGTCAAGACGGGATTGGAAATGATTGACTGAACGCGGACTAATGTGCATTATGCGATGTCCAAGAACAGGAGTATCGGGAGGATGATGAACTGCGATGAGGTTTTGAAGAAACTCGAGTCGATGGGGAATCCGTCGGCTGAAGCGGGTATGGCGCGATATGGAATCAGAGCCCGAAGAGTATTCGGCGTCTCAGTGCCCAAGCTGAGAGCGTTGGCGAAGAGCATTGGCAAGAGCCACGAACTTGCGCTTGAGCTATTCGATGCGGGCATACACGACGCGAAGGTGCTCGCGGCGCTGGTAGATGATCCCGCGAAAGTGACCAAGAAGCAGATGGACTCATGGGCGAAACGCTCCGAGAACTGGGGTGATTGTGACTCATGCTGCTGCTGCCTCTTCGACCGCACACCGCATGCGTATGTGATGGTCGCCAAATGGAGCAAGAGCAAGCATGAGTTTGTCAAGCGGGCGGCCTTCTCGATGATCGCAGGGCTTGCGTCGCACGACAAGGCGGCTCCTGATGCCAAGCTTGCCGCGTTTCTTCCGATCATCAAGCGCGAATCGACCGACGAACGCAATTTCGTGAAGAAGGCTGTGAATTGGGCGCTTCGTGGAATAGGCAAGCGCAACAAGAAGCTGAACAAGCTCGCGATCAAAACCGCTGAGGAGATCGCCCGCCTCGATTCCCGCTCTGCGCGCTGGATCGCGGCAGACGCGCTCAGAGAACTGAAGAGTGAGGGTGTGCAGAGGAGGCTGAAGAAGTAGGTCGGGTTCCGAATCCCGATGGAATCGGGAAGAGAAACCCGACACGCGTGCGGTAGTCTCGTAGGGTGGAACGCGTTCCACCATCTTCTTGAGTAGATGCAGTTGGTGGAACATGTTCCACCCTACAGATTCTTTAGATTGTAGATTAAGCTCTCTTGTCGAAGATCCTGACGCAGGAAGGGGGTTTGATGATACAATGGGGACGAGTCAATCCTCAAGAAGGAATGATCTGCATCGCTCTTCTAAGAATGACAGCGCGTAGGCCGCGGTTTGTTCGTATATTGGAGCCGGTAGTAGAGCTATAAGAGAGGATTCTATCGTGACAAGAAGAACAACACTTGCATTACTTGCGCTTGCTTCAATGCTGGCGTTCCTGAGCCTGCCATTGGCAGGACAGGACAATCCATTTCTAGTTACTCCTTCAACGCCGTTCCAAACTCCGCCGTTTGATCTTATTCAGAATGCGCATTATCTGCCGGCGGTTCAGGAGGGTATCCGTCGCCAACAGGCCGAAGTCGACTCCATAGCAAACAACCAGGAGGCTGCGACATTCGAAAACATGCTTGCGCCCCTCGACAAGTCCGGAGAGCTATTGAGCACCGTGACCGGCGTCTTCTATTCGCTGTTGGGGACGGTCACTACTCCCGAGATGCAGGACCTCGCCAACGAGATGTCGCCATTGTTGTCCGCCCATTATGACAACATCTCGCTTAATGAGAAGCTCTTCGCGCGAATAAAGGCTGTCCACGAAAGGCGGGCAGACCTGAAGTTGACAGCAGAGCAGCTCTATCTGCTGGAGAATACATACCGCGACTTCCTGCGCCGTGGAGCGTTGCTCGACAAAGAACACAAAGCGCGACTGCGCGACATCAATCGCGAGCACGCACTGTTGGAGCTGAGATTCAACGACAACCTGCTGGCCGAGACAAACGATTCGTACATTGTAATCGACAACAAAGCCGATCTTGCAGGCCTTCCTGACGGAGTGATTGCGATTGGAGAGGAGACAGCCAGATCAATGAATATGCCCGGCAAATGGGTTTTCACTACGCAACGACCGAGCTGGACGCCGTTTCTGCAATACTCCAGCGTGCGTCGGCTCAGGCAGGACCTATACACAGCGTATGCGATGCGCGGCGACCGCAACAATGAGTCTGACAACAAGGCTGTCCTGCGAAAGCTGTTCTCACTCCGCGAAGAGCGGTGTCGAATGCTCGGATACGCGACGCCAGCCGACTACTACATGGAGAATCGCATGGCCGGGACTCCTGAGGCTGTCGACTCCTTCCTCATGCGCCTGTGGACACCTGCACTTACGCGCTCCACAGCTGAGTTGGCCGAAATGCAGGCAATCATCGACAGGGAGCAGGGCGGCTTCAAACTGGAATCCTGGGATTGGTGGTATTACGCCGAAAAGCTTCGCAAGGCCAAATACGATCTCGATGATGCAGCTCTGCGGCCGTACTTCACACTTGAAAATGTCCAGGTAGGCGTTTTCACCCTGGCTAAAGAGCTGTTCGGACTGGAACTCAACGAGCGCAAGGATATTCCTGTCTATCACCCCGAAGTCAGAGTGTACGAGGTCAGGGAAGCCAATGGCGATCTGGCGGGGATATTATATACTGATTTCTATGTTCGCGATTCCAAACAGGGTGGCGCCTGGTCGGGGGCTTTCCGAGGCGCTTACTATCAGAACGGCAAGCGAGTCATCCCGCTGTCCACACTGGTTTGCAATTTCCCGAGGCCGTCTCCCGGCACGCCATCGCTGCTTAGCATTGACGAAGCCAAAACCTATTTCCATGAGTTCGGTCATTCGCTCAACACGATTCTCTCCAATGGCACCTATCGCACCGGCTTCACGCCGGAAGACGCGGTGGAATTGCCTTCTCAGATCATGGAGAACTGGGCTTTGGAGCCGGACTTGATGCAGTTGTATGCCATACACTATCAGACAGGTGAGGTGATTTCCGCAGCCCTGATCGAGAAACTCAAGAACAGTGATCTGTTCAACCAAGGGTTCGAAAACGTCGAATACCTTGCGGCTTGCTTTCTGGATATGGCTTGGCACGAACTGGACAACGCCGAGAGTGTGGATGTGATCGATTTCGAAAACAAGGCTATGGCGAAGATCGGCTTGATTCCCGAAATCTTGCCGCGCTATCACTCGACATATTTCACGCATATTCACGAAGGCTATGAGGCCGGTTATTACAGTTACTTCTGGGCGGGAGTTCTGGATGCCGATGCCTTTGAGGCATTCAAGGAGACATCGCTTTTCGACAAGAAGACCGCCACGTCATTCCGCGCGAACATTTTGGAGAAGCTCGGCACCGAGGACGCCATGACTCTGTACAAGCGATTCCGCGGCCGCGAGCCGGAAGTCGAACCGTTCTTGAGAAGACGCGGGTTGCTGTGAAAATCAGGTTGGGTGCTCCGCGGTCCTGTCCTGAGGAGGGAAGGATCGGGGCGGGCGACGAAATCGTAGGTCGGGAGCGTTATCCCGACGCCTGCTGTAGGAGCTGTGATAGATTGAGTGGTAGAATTCATGGGGTTTCAACCTACAGGACTACAAGACCTGAACGTTCTTATGCGGCTCATTGCCGATTTCGGCGATCCATTAGTGTCTGTGATGGCGGGAGTTGATCGGTGCGCAGAATAATGATTGCCCTCGGCTGTGTTTCGCTCGCGCTTCTCATTGCCCTGGGAGTGTGGGGGTACCGTCACTATTGGGCGTACTATCGCTTGTTCTTTGCGAATACTGCTGGAGAGATGAGGTATCAGGATCGCGTTCACGCACTTGCGCGTGGTGGAACCGACGCCCTAAGTATGATGATACAGCGTATATCGGACGACGATCCGGGTGCTGAGCAACTCGCTCTGGATGCTCTCGAAACTATGCACTCCGATACCATTGGGGGGCCACAGGTACTCTATCAGCTGATGTCACAGGGCAACGAGGACGCCCTGAACATGGTTGCGTATATTGCCCTGCGGGCTCGGTTGGATAGGTACCGGCACCTGCACCTTTACCAGGAGTATCACCCTGATCGCGTATTGGAGGCCGTTGAGCAGTACACGAATAACTACTCCAATGCATATCCAAGTGACTTAGGCCGTCGCGCGCTCGCAGCACTGCGGGCCGAGTACGGCGCGCTTGTTAAGGCAGCCACAATCCGACGGTACAAGCATTCCCTGTCGCCAGCGGCGCGCAGGGCATTGATGGAACGAATGGAGGCGGAGCGCGACACCGATTCGAAGTCTCCAGCGACGGTGTTCGATCAAAATGGAGCGTTCCAGGGCCAGCATTCGCTGTTGTTGATTCGTTACATCGCGTTGTTCACGACTTTCCTTGGCGAGCATCCTGAACTCACTGATGAACAGGCATACGAGGTGGCCAGCATTTTCGGGAACGACCTGAGGCTTAACGCTCGCTACTTCTTTGATCTCTACCGACAGGGTATCCCCGACGAGAGCGGGATCGTCGTAGACCCAGGCTTCGACTACGCGCACACGGGCGACAATCTGGCGAGTGTGAAGTGATCTCCGGATGCGTGAGGTATCACATCGGACGAGCATCGCCTCTTACGGGCTGCATGATGGGTCGAGCGTGCGGTTGGTGTGACCCGGGGGAGCTCTGGGCCCCGGTGCCAGGCCCAGATGTCACTGGTAGTTGGCTATGGAGTCAGTAGCCCACCTGCGCGGCGGCGGGTGGGTCTGTTTCAAAGTAGTCGAAACCACGAGGGTTTCGACCTACAACTGGCGAGTCACTCAGAGGTCTGTGTTCCCAAGACTTATGTCAGCTTTTGCGCCCAGGAGTTAGACC
>JAGVNY010000129.1 GCA_020053015.1 Candidatus Zixiibacteriota bacterium
AAATCGGCTGATGAGCTTTTTCCGTGGAGCGCACGGATCTTGATTGCCTCATTGATTGCCTTGGTGATGGTGAGAGAAGTTTACATCAGACAGCGTCGCAGGTATTACACGTTTCTCGATGCTTTTTTCAAAGATGACGCACGCGCTGTCATTGGAGTAGACGAGAAGAAGCGTATTTTCAGGTCCAACTCCCGGGCGAATGAGCTTCTTGGAGTTGGGGAGTTCAGATCCAGACGATTAACGCTCGGACAAGCCGGACGAGGCACGTTAAAGCTAACAGAGCTGCCAAACAGAGTCAACCGTTTCTTGGCCGAGAATCTCGTTCACGACGAATTCTCGCACCGCGCAGATGTATCCGGTCGTGGAAGAGAATTCCTTGTCCAGCTGATCAGACCTGACGTCAATCCTCATCCCAGATCCCGAAGGTTGATAATCATGATTCAGGATATTACGGAACTCAGTCAAGCCAGACAGTACGAGGTTCTGTCGACCGTTGCAAAAGGATTGGCGCACGATGTCAAGAGGCCATTGGCTCCGCTGAAGCTCTTGATTCAGGATTTGGGTGCGCGGTTACAGAAAGGGAAGCTCGACGTTAACACAGTGGGCGAGAGGTACATTGACCCCACAGTCCGGCAGCTTCACCAGATGACCCGCTGGATAGACCGTTTTCGAGAGTTCTATGCCAGTGGTCAGAATCCGAAATGCTCGGTGGACCTAAGAGCTCTGGTAGAGTATGTGGTGGAAATCAAGCGTTCCCTGACCCCGGCCAACCTGAGACTTGAGTTCCAGCAGGCCCATGGAGAGCTCTTCGTGAATGGAGCTGAAGAGGATTTGGAACGGGTGTTTAGCGAGCTGATGGAAAATGCGCTCTCTGCTTTGGTGAAACAAAGCAATCCTATTATCGCGGTCACAGCATCTCGATCTGACACAAGACCTCACAGCGCGGTTGTCAGAGTCAAAGACAACGGATGTGGTATATCTCAGGACGACTTGCCCCGAATATTCGATGTGGGCTATTCAAGTCGAAAGGAAGGGCACATAGGTCTTGGCCTGACCACAATTCAGAAGATCGTTGGCGAACATGACGGGGTCATCGAAGTACACAGTCAGGATGGTGTTGGCACTGAGTTTGCTGTTTTCCTGCCGTTGGAGTTAGAGGAGGAGTCCATTGGGAAAACCTAAACTGCTTGCGATAGATGATGCCCCGGAGTTCTTGAACGCTCTGCAGCTTGTTCTGCAGGACGATTACGATCTTTCGACTGCGACTTCAAGTCGAGCCGGTTTGGATATTCTGCGTGGCTCCTCATTCAACGCGGTCTTGCTTGATCTCTACCTGAGTCCGGGAGAGAACGGCATTGATACCCTGACGGAAATAGTCGCGCAAGAAGGCGCACCGCCAGTAGTTATGATTACAAGCGAAGGAGAGACCACCAGTGTAGTCGAGGCAATAAAGAGAGGCGCTTTCGACTACATAGTCAAGCCGCCAGATCGCGACAGGCTGGTCACGACTGTTCGCAATGCGGTGGATAAGAGCTTAAGGGAAAGAGAACGAATCCAACTGCTGGAGAAAGCGCGGAAGCAACATAACTTGGTCGGCAACAGCGCTCAGCTAGAGAAAATCCGTGAGATGGTACTACGAGTAGCTCCATCAGAGTTGCCTATTCTGATAACCGGAGAGAGTGGCACCGGAAAGGACATTGTCGCAAACCTCATACATTTCTCGAGTCGACGTATATCCGGTGTGTTCATGCCGATAGACATGGCGGCCGTCTCCGACGACCTGCTGGAATCGAACCTATTTGGCCATGAGAAAGGAGCATTCACTGGTGCTTTCGCTACCAAAAAAGGTCTGTTTGAAGTCGCCGAAGGCGGGACAGTCTTCTTGGATGAAATAGGAAGAGCATCCCTGCGGGTTCAGAGCAAAATACTTCGTGCAGTTGAGACCAAGCAATTCTATAGAGTCGGAGGCACTCAAATCGTCAACGTAGATGTAAGGGTAATCTCCGCAACAAGCAGCCAACTGGATGCTGAAGTGGAGCGAGGCAGCTTCCTACCTGACCTCTATCACCGACTTAATGGTTTCAGGATTCATATTCCGCCACTTCGCGAACGGCGTGATGACATCATACCGATCGCAGAGTACTTTCTGCGACACTATGCGGCAAAACGAGGTGAAGATGTGAGGACGCTCTCCGCGGAGGCGCGGATGGCGTTGCTGAGCCACGAGTGGCCAGGCAATGCCCGGCCGTTAGATCAAGTAATTGAGTGCCTATCGCTATTCTCTGAGAGTGAAGAGTTCAGTGAAGACGAGGTAAGAGAGCAGCTTGACCTGAAATTCCCGAGTGCCAGATCGCAAGGCAATAAGGATTTCAAACGTGCCCGAGAGGACTGGGAAAGAGACTATCTGCTCAAGGCACTCGCTGCTCACAACTACAACATAGCCGACACCGCCCATGCAATCGGTTTGCACCGCGTTTATCTCCACAAGAAACTCAAGTCATTAGGAATAGAGACGAAACTGAATTCGCTTGGAATCGAAAGCGAGAACAGGTAGCCTTTCTGCTACAGATACGGATATTCGCGTAGCTTCATAGTTACAGTTTCGTCTCCAATCTCGATAACTCTCCCAGATCAATCTCCACAGAATCAGCCCAACTCCTCGACAACCAGCCCAGATTCACATCTTCGACAGTCCGTTTGTGTGCATGATAGCCCGTTGGCACGAATTGTGCGAAGTCCGATCGCATGACAAACCTGGGAGATGCAGTAGTGAGTCCACGCAATGTATGCAAGCTGTTAAGCGAGTTAGCGGACATTCAACCCAAACAGTCAGAAGAGAGGAGTAAGGATGGAGGATCAATTTCGGGCAGAGTGATCATGGCTATGGTCGGGTCGACGACCTTGGCCGACCAACTTAGTTCAGTCAGTATTCCAAAGGAGGAGAATGTGAAACAGTTGCTCACTTACTTGAGTGCGATGCTGCTCTTGGCGACGCTGAATGCCTTTGCTCAGTCACCGGAGTTGCATGCGCCGTACAGCCAGACGACACCCACGATTAATGGAGTGATAGATCCAACAGAATGGCAGAACGCCAGGAGTTACGACCTGACGTTTATCCACAATCCGGATTTGACTACCCAGTCTATGCCGGTTTGGCTCCTCAATGACAGCATCTATCTGTATGTGGCGGCCAAGGCGCCGTTTCCTTCCGATCCGTACTTTTGGTACGGACTGTTCTTTGATGGCGATCACTCACATACCCTGAAAGGTAGCTTTTCTGAACCGCACATTACCGTGGACTATAACAAGGCAGGCACAACCACTCCGGCATATCCTTTCTACGACGAATACCGCATCATACAGGCTGGTTGTGCCACATATTCAGTTACACCACCGTCTGGGGCACAGCATGGCTTCAGCGTGAGTGGAACCAATGAACTCTCGTTTGAATTCAAGGTGCCTCTTAGCGACTTGACAGTTCAGCCGGGAGGAACGGCCGGGTTCGCGATCGTCTTGGGAGTGAACTCTACTTCAGGAAATAACTGGTCATATCCTTCCCTGACCCTTTGCTCCGATCTCTCACAGTGGGCTCATCTGGTTATTGAGACAGTGCTCTGCGGCGATGTCAACTGCAGCGGCGGTGATCCAGCAGTCGACATTGATGATGTTGTTTGTCTCATTGACTACGTTTTTGCAAGCGGTTCCTGTCCTTGCGCGCTGCTGGCAGGCGATGCCAATTGCAGCGGTGGTGATCCAGCAGTCGACATTGATGACATTGTCTACTTGATCAACTACATCTTTGCCGGCGGACCCGCACCTTGCGCTGACTGCGACGGAGGAACGCCTGTGCTTAAATCGTCTATGGGATCGGCCACTCTCAGTCTACTTGGAAACGGAACCAATGATCGGAATGTTACTACGCTCGCTTTCTCCTCAGACCAGGAAACTCAGGGTCTACAGCTTGAGTTCGAGACGAGCGGCGATGTCTTGAATCTGACTGCCTCATCAACGCTTAATGGCATTCAGGTGTTCTCCGGCTGGGTCGATGGTCGGTTCAAGGTTGGGCTGTTGGACATGCAGGGACAGGCGATGATTCCTGCAGGCAAGAGCGACATTCTCACGCTCAGCTACTCGGGAGACGGCGAGATCGAGCTTGTAAAGACCATCGCTGTTGCCAAGGGTGGTGGCAGACTCGATGTGACGATAACAAAGGGGGCTTCAGAGACAACATTGCCGCGTGATTTCTCACTCGAGCAGAATCACCCGAACCCATTCAACCCGTCAACCGAGATCAGCTTCAGCCTGCCCGTGACTTCGCAGGTGCGGCTCGATGTCTTCAACATCATGGGCCAGAAGGTGACTACGCTTGTCAAGGGCAGTTTGCCCGCCGGCAAGCATACTGTGGTCTGGGATGGCAAGTCCTTGGCTGGCGAGACGGTAGCGTCGGGAGTTTACTTCTATAAGATCGAGGCAGCAGGATTCACTGATGTGAAGAAGATGTTGCTGATGAAATAGCATCGGAAACGCCCGGGGATTCAAGAAGGGGTCAGGCGATCTGCCTGACCCCGGATATTTTGCTGGTTGATCGCCCCACACGATTCTACACGGGACCAAATACACAGCCAGAGTCAGCCTGAACACGGCCCCATCAGCTTCCTGAACCAAACGTTGGAACCTGATCCGCCACCCTGTGGCTGCACGGTGGTGGGGTCTCATCTCCTCTTGCCCTCCAGCCTTCGAAGAGCCCTCTTGGCCACCAGCAGGTAACGGAGACAGTCTCGACTCAACAGCGGTGGAGATGCTCCGGGATTCCTCATTATTGCGTCGAACCGGCTGTTTTGTTCCTTTTAGCTTTCGTAAGAAAGATCGTGACAGTGTTGACAACCGAAATAAAAGCTGAACAGCGGCAGGTGTAGCATCGCGACCCTACGTTGGCACCTGACTCCGTTGGTAATGAGCGGACAGATGAACCAGGGTCTCTTCCCTCTGAGCTCACACCGCCTCCAGGAAGTAGTTCACCACTGGCTGGAAAGTTCTAAGATAGTCCTGCCGGGGGTATAATGTTCACACGCGCATCTGTATGTGACTCACAGTGGACAGGTGGTTGTGCTCTTCGTGGCTGAGTGATCAGAATCCGCCAAAGGAGTTGGACGGGAAATAGGCAAGAATCATCGACAATCGCTATATCAGACCGTGTCGGCAGTTGGAACGCAGCAGGAAGGGGCTTGCTCCGCCGACCGCAGATAGGCGTTCGGGTCGTGATTTATTGCTCCTTCAGGAAGCCAGCCCCAGAACTCGCCGAGGTCCTTGCGTATCATATCCACAAAGAAAGTAGGTATCTTCGTCGTTTCCTGTTCGAAGAAACGCCGGAACGGCCGATCGGCATTGAGCTTCTTCCTTACCTCTGTGAAATACTTGACGCGACCGTAGCGTTCTGATGAGAATCCGCGAACGACGTTCAGCCACCTGGGAATCGTCTCTCCGTTTGCCATGAATCGTCGGACGATCAGACGATGGGAATACGAGTACTTCGTCACATCAATCAGATGATCATAGAATTCCGGCCAGGAATAGTGTTTCGGTTTGATGTTCATCTGTATGTTGCTGAGAAAGTGAAAAGGAAACGGCAGAACTCTATCCGCTCGTTGAAATTCAAGATTAAGTGGCGCCGCCTGTCCGAACGCTGACAGCATTGAATAGGCTGGAAAAGCCCCCGGACTGAGATCAAGGAACCGCTTTGTGAGCTCGAACGGCGCCGATCCCTCATCACTATCGAGTCCGAATATGTGGTTAGTCTGGACGTACGGAATATATCGCAGAATCATGTTGACATGATCGGAGACCAATCTGACCTTCTCCATCCCCGTCGTATTCCCGGACTTCGACTTCTTGCCCATATCGAACCACGATTCTATGCCTGGCAACAGCGCCTTGAAGCCATTGCGCTTAAGTCGCTTGACTCGCGGTTCGGAGAGTAGAGACAAGGTCGACTCGGCGATGAAGTCAATACGACCCGGCGGTACTGCCTCTTCAATTGCGTCCATGCAACTGTCAAAACGCACGCCGAAATTAGGATCATGCCACGCCACACGGGGGCGCTTCAACTTGCCAAGGAGAAATCGCAGGTCATCTTTCATGGCGTCTGTATCCAACGATTGATAGGGCACGGATGAGTCGATGCAGAAGTCACAAGAATACGGACAACCGAGACTGCTCAGGAGAGGAACTATCTTTATGAGAGGAGCTTTCTTGAGCGTCT
>JAGVNY010000005.1 GCA_020053015.1 Candidatus Zixiibacteriota bacterium
CCTTCCATCCCACTACGTCACCTCCTTGTCCATGACGTAGTATAACCTGTTACCTATCTCAGGAGTCTAATCTGTAACCCCTCTCATGAGTCCGTACCTGAGCATGCGCCAACCCACCCGACACCCGTCAGTACGTTGAGATCGAGTAACTGTCAGTCATTAATGGAGTTACGCGGGGGCTCACCCTGCGCCTGCAGAACAATGCCTCTCCGGGTTTCTGTCCCAATAGGGTGACGGACGCAATCAGATCACGATCTCTGATTCTGAACTTAGCTCTGACTGCGCTGCGCTCCGTCAGTGCTGTTCGGAGTAGGCGTGCTCATTCGACTGCACTTTCGAGTCAATAGAACTTGCGCTCGGAGGAGAATTGACTTACGAATGAGTCGCAGATTGTACGCCAGCGATGGCACAGGAGTGGAACAAGAGTGTCGTGCGGTCGGTCTATGGATTCTCTGATTGACAGGGTTCGTCGGGTCATGTACGAAAATCAGCTTGTCACAAGAGGAGACCGGTTGATTTGTGGGCTGTCGGGCGGCCCTGACTCGGTGTGTCTCGCTCATGTTCTTGCAACGCTCAAAGACGAGTATTGGCTTGATATTGTGCTGGCACATGTGAACTACCATAAGCGCGGGGAAGAGTCCGATCTTGACGAAAGTCTCTGTCGCCAACTCGCCACCGAGCTGGGATTGCCCGTTTATCTGAGGGAGGCATCAGCTTCCGATATTGAGACGATGAGCAAGCACAATTTTCAGAATGAGGCTCGCAGATTCCGATACGAGTTCTTCGAGTCGCTTTGTGAGAAGTTCAATGCGCAACGTATCGCTGTTGGGCACACTGCGGACGACGTCGTGGAGAGTACGCTGATGCACATTCTGAGAGGTAGCGGCCTAAAGGGCATCGCAGGCATTTACCCCAAATCGGGGACTACCGTCCGACCTCTCATCGAGTGCACTCGCGAAGAAATCACGGAGTACCTTGAGGCCAATCGAGTGGCTTATCGCATCGACTCGAGCAATTTGGGGGAAGCGTACTCGCGGAACCGAATCAGAAACACGCTACTGCCTTACCTTCGAGAGCAGTTCAGTCCGCAGATCGATGCCGCGATCTTCAGAACATCGCGCATCGCGAGAATCGCCCAGGAGTTCATAGAGAGTCACGCAAACAGGCTCTGGACCGATGCGGTCTCTCGATCACGCCTGGGCAAAATAATAATCAGTCTGGAGCGTTACACAACTTCGGACGAAATCATTCGATTCGAACTACTGAGAAGGGCACAGACGGAGCTTTCGGGTCTCGTCGAACACCGCGGTTCCATGGATCTCTCACTGATACTCGATGCTGACCGACTGATGACGCGAGGAAGAACAGGTGAGAGATCGGACTTAGGAGCGGGCGTGATGATCGAGCGAGGACACGACGAAGTGATTGTATTCAAAGCAACCGAACTCACACTCGAACAGCAACTCTTATTTCCCGGGGAAAACACCATCGAGGACTTCAACCTGCGGATTCACGGGGAGCTATTGCCGACCCCACTTTCGTCGCTTAGATTCAACGACGAATGGGAGGTGCATGTCGACGCGTCTGCCCTCTCGATGGGCGACTTGACTGTGCGGAGCTCGCGAGAAGGCGATGCGGTTCGGCTTCTCAATGCGCCAGGATCAAAGAAAGTGGCGGACATATTCATTGACAGGAAGATTCCGCGAGCCCTGAGGTCTGAGGTACCGATTGTCCTGAGCAGCGGCGCGATCATCTGGATTGTAGGAGTTGGCATTGCAGATTCGGTCAAAATCACGGAGTATACTGAGAAGGCGCTGAAACTACATGCAGAAGACTACGTTATACGGTAAGATGGTTGCCGAGGAAGTCGAAATCCTCGTAGACGAGTTGTCCATTCGAAGGAGAGTCAAGGAACTCGCAGACGAAATCTCACGCGACTACGAGGATCTCAAGCCGCTCATCGTCGCAGTTCTTCGAGGCAGCTTTGTCTTCGTGGCCGATCTGATACGAGAGCTTGAGGTCGATGCAAAGGTTGATTTCATCACGCTGGAGAACTACGAAGCGGGATGCAATGCACGCGGGCAGACTCGAGTGATGGCGGACTCGACGAGCCACCTTTCAGGCGAACACGTTATCGTGGTTGAAGATATAGTTGACAGTGGGCTCACTTTGCATTATCTCTACAAAGATTTTCTGGCTCGGGAGCCGAAAAGCATAGAGATAGTGGCGCTTCTAAGCAAAGCGAGTAGTCGGAGAGCAGACGTTCGGGTAAAATACGTGGGATTCGAGATACCGGACAGGTTCGTGTTCGGCTATGGGCTCGACTTGCAGGGAAAGTACAGAGGATTGCCGTTTGTGGCGTGTTTGAAAGATGATAGAGAAGCCTAACAGAAGCGGATTCGACAACGACACCCGTGGCAAGCGGGACCAGACTCCGAGAAAAGCGCCTTCGGATAAGAAGGATGATTTCCAGTGGAAGCGCAGCGCGCGACCGCTGTTCTTCTGGCTGGTTATCGTCCTTGTGCTGATCTTCTTCATCAAGTTCTACTATTCGGGACAGTCCGAGGTGGCGCTCATCAGCTACTCCGACTTCTTGACTCAGGTAGATGACGGCAATGTCACTGAGGTTGTGCTGATTGACCGTGATCTGAGTGGGAAGTTCGGGAAACCTTACACTCAGACTATCGGAAACCAAGCTAAGGAATACACGCAGTTCAAACTCAGGATTCCGTTCGAAGACCCGGACCTTCTCGACCGACTCGAGAGACACAGCGTCCAGATGAAGGCGGAAGAGCAGCCGTTCAACTGGATTACCATTCTCGGATTCGCGCCGTGGATTCTGTTGATAGTTTTCTGGATGTTCATGATGCGTCAGATGCAGGGAGGCGGAGGCCCGAAAGGGTTGTTCTCGTTCGGCAAATCGAGAGCGCGACTGGCGACTGATGATCGTCCGAAGGTCACATTCGCCGA
>JAGVNY010000118.1 GCA_020053015.1 Candidatus Zixiibacteriota bacterium
GTTTGGCAGAGCCGAGTTGCCCCAGTACCAGTCGCCGCCATAGTACTTCAAACGCGCTATGGCGAGTTGATTGGGATTGTCCGTAGCTGTCTGCGCCCGCGCGGAAGCCATGACGAGTATCTGCAAGGCGATGAGCAAGAATCGAATAGCAGCGGTTCTACACCTCATATATACACTCTACGCTCAGGATCGGAGATTGTCTCAAGTTTTGCGGGGATTTTTCGGCAAGACCCGCTGAAAAACACACCTGAATTCAATTTACGCAGGTTTGGACACCTGTCAAGTGTTTCGGTCGGTCATGGCTGGGGTTGAGCCGACATATTCGGCAAAAGGCTCAGCCCCACAAGACGTTGAGCGTGGGCGACGCGGGATGTGCATTGTCTGAACAAGTCTGCCGCTTAGTCTATTGATACACAATAGGTTCTTGACAAAACAGGAGAATGTCTTAAATTGTAAAATTGAGGCGATTACCGGCTGTGTTCTCACCGGAACCTGCCTTCTTGGAATGTCAATATTGTGGCTGCCAACGTAGCATGTGTTCTGCGCATTTTGGGAGGGAGTATGACTTTGTCGCTGAAAAGAGTGGCGCTTGCGTGCCGACTGCTCGCTGCCTTCGGGATGTTCGCATGTCTTGTTCCGGCTGGGGTGTTCGCAGCCGGCAATGCAAACAACCTTGTGCGAATTCAGGTCGCTTCAAAGGCCGAGTCCGATCTGCTGCCAAGGGGACTCGACATTTCGGGCTCGAAGCCCGGCGAATGGGTTGACGCCGTGGTTACTGATCAGCAGATGAGTGATCTCGCAAGTCGCGGCTTCTTCGTGCAGCTCCTGAGCAAGGATGTCAACCAACTGCTTCGGGATGCAGCCGAGTCGTATCCGACCTGGACCCAGTTCCAGACTGACCTGAACAACATAGTGAACAGCCATCCATCGATCTGCACGATGGATACGATCGGATATAGTTACGAAGGCAGACCGATTCAGGCCGTGAAGCTCTCCGACAACGTGAGTCTGGACGAGAGTGAGCCTGAAGTTCTGTTCACAGGACTAACCCATGCCCGCGAGTGGCCGGGCCTTGTGACAAGCATGTTCATACTTGACAGCCTCACGGAAGCATACTCTCTGACGCCGTCGGTGACCACCATAGTGGACTCGCGCGAGATATGGTTCATCCCCTGCATCAACCCTGATGGTTACGTCTATACAAGAGACGTGGGAATAGACTGGAGAAGAAATCGGCGTCCTTTCCCCGAATACGGTTCTATCGGAGTCGATCTGAATCGCAACTATGGGGGAACTACCAACGGCAGTCCGAAAGGCCAATGGGGTTCGGTCATCGGGTCAGTGAGCCACAATCCTTTCGATGAGACTTACTGCGGCCCGAGTCCATTCTCGGAACCCGAGACTCAGGCTGAACGCGATTTTATCTTGTCGAGAGATTTCTGTGCAGGAATCACATACCACACTCACTCCGAGCTGGTGTTGTGGCAATGGGGTTATGGCTCCGATGCGCCGCCAAACCTGAGCTACATTGCGGCGCTCGGAACGGGGATCGCGAACCTCATCGTTCAGGAAGACTATTCCGGATTCTACACGCCGCAATCCTCATTCGACCTCTATGCGACAAGCGGAGACGCTACCGACTGGGGTTACGGTCGTAACCACTACGTGGAGGGATCCGACATGATCTTCTTCACGATCGAGATCGGCCAGGAATTCCAGCCACCAACGCTGCGCCTCGCGCAAATCGTGCGCGAGAACTTCGATGGCGCATTTTATCTGCTTCAGGAGGCGGGCGACATCAGAAACGACCTTGTTCCGCGAGTGATTCCTCCGGTGATAGCTCCTATGCTTCCGGGTACAAGTGGTGATTACACTGTCGAGTGGCAGGAATCGAATCCGTCCGCGAATCCCACCAAATGGCAAATCGATGAGCTGACAAGCCGCGTCGTCTACACGGAGGGAGCGGAAGGGTCTACAACTGCCTGGACTCTCGACGGGTTCACCGTCTCAAGTGCGCGAGCTCATTCGGGCACGAAGTCATTGAGGTCCAGCGTCGTTGACGAACGGGCCGATGCCCTGACAGCGAACCAGGCTTACAACGTAAAGGTTGGGGATTCTCTGACTTTCTGGACGTGGTACGATATCGAAGAGGACTACGACAAAGGTCATGTCGAGGTCTCTCTCGATGGAAGGAAGTTCGATGTCCTCGCCTCGTACACCGGGCAATCGGGAGCATGGTCGCGCAAGGCATATTCGCTGAGTGCGTATGCAGGCAAGTCGATCTTCATCAGATTCAGATACACAACCGATGCATATCAGACAGAAGAAGGTTTCTATGTTGATGATATCTATCCGGCGGTAACCTTCGGGAGCACGACAACACTGTCGTCGAACGTGACCGATACGTTTTATGCAGTCACGGGAAAAGCGCCCGGCGAATACTATTACAGGGTGAAAGGATTCAATCCAACGTGGGGATGGTGTGACTTTTCGACCCTAAAGCCTAAGACGGTGATAACCACGAATATCGGAACACTTGCGGGCACCGTGACGGATTCCGTCGGAGGAGGTCTACTGACCGGCGTGCTGATCGAAGTTCTTCAAGGGATGATCGTCGTCGAGTCCGATCTCACTGCGAACGGTGCATACGAGATACAAGACATGGCCACAGGTACTTATACGGTCCGGGCCTCATCACCGTACTTCGAGACTAAGTCAACGACCGGGGTACAAGTGGTTCCTCAGCAAACTACCGTAGTCGATTTTGCCCTGGCATCCAATCGCGGTTCGATCTCGGGTCTCGTGACAGACTCTGTTTCAGTCGAACCCCTTGCGGGAGCCAGCGTTGAAGTGAGACTCGGGACTACGCTCGTCGGTTCGGCAACTGTAAACGGCCTCGGGTATTACAGTGTCGACACCCTGCTGGCGGGCTCATACAACGTGACTTCTACGATGTCTGATTATCAGGCCAAGACTATTACGAATGTCCCCGTGATCGCGAGACAGTCAACGGCTCTTGACTTGCCGTTGATGCCGATGTACTTGTGTGGTGATGTGGATGCCTCTGGCGAAACCGATATTGATGACGTAGTGTTTCTGATCACCTTCGTATTCGCCAGCGGCCCGGCTCCTGTGCCGGAGTGGATTGGTGATGTCGAATGCAGTGGCATGACCGACATCGATGACATCGTGTACCTGATTACTTACATCTTCGCCGGCGGTCCCGCACCGTGCGCCGGCTGCTAAGAAGTTTCGAGGAGACTTAGACTTAATGGGCTGACTAAAGGCTTTCAAGGTCAGTCCTCTCTTGAATGCTGAAGCTCAAAAACATGCACTCGTGAAGGAGCAGTCAATGAACCCGCGCACCGCTGTTCGATTGACCCAGATTGTCAATGCCATACTCGTATCAACGCTTGTAGTTCTCACTCTCGGCCCTACGGTCATGGCTGCCTCTCTTGGTTCAAAATATCCACTCACAATGTATGTCGAGA
>JAGVNY010000253.1 GCA_020053015.1 Candidatus Zixiibacteriota bacterium
ATCACCACGAGGTCGATTCGGTCATCGACAACTTCCCCTTCAATCCGCACGTCGCGGAATAGCCCGAGGCCATAAATCCTTCGAATCGCGTCCTGGGTCACAGTTGAGGTAAGAGGAGAACCTACGGCAAGATCGGCGACGCTAAGGATCAGTGATCTGTCAACTGTCCGCTCGCCGCGAGTCGTGACCGACGATATCGCATACTGCTGAGCGCTCAGCAATCCTGTATTTAGGCTCAGGCAGATCAGCACAACGGCCACCACAAGCGATGTGTGACGGCCGATTCGCAATTGATCCCAGCGAGGGGACAAATCAGTTCCCTTGAGCGTTGATCTTGTCAATTCTCACTTCTGTGTAATGCTGGCGGTGCCCACGAAAGAGCCTGTGAGTGGCACGGCGTCTCATCTTGAAGATCTCTACCTTCTTGCCGAGCACTTCGCCCAGCACTTCCGCCGTAACATTAGCGCCGCCGACGTACGGGGCTCCGATGCGGGTCTCTCCACCCTCGCCGATCAGCAGCACTTTGTCGAACGTGAGCTTCTCGCCCGCCGCAGACTGGACTCTCGGTATTCTGAGAACATCGCCTTCTTCGACGCGGAACTGAACGTTGCCTGTCTGAATTATCGCATACATCAGTCTAATCTCCTTGCGAATTCGGTGTCGTGTCGCGATCAATCCAGCAAAAATACCTCAAATGCCCTGTCTGTCAAGTCAAAACTCTGCTTCATTGTAACCGTGCTAAGGCTCTGGGTTCCAAAATGCTACCGGCAGGCGCTCTCCGCAAGCGCCTGGTAGATCAGCGACGTCGGTCGTTCACTTAGCAGATCTCTCAGCCTCACGCTCACATAGTGATTGACCGTCTGTGCTGTCTGACGTTTCTTAGTTGCATGGCGGAATTCACTCTGCACTCTATTTATGAGCCGACGGGCGACCAGCCGGAGGCGATCGAGCAGCTTGCCCGGGGGCTGGAACTCGGAAAGAAGTACCAGACTCTTCTTGGCGTGACAGGGTCCGGCAAGACCTTCACGATAGCAAACGTAATCAAGAAACATGGCCGCCCCACACTGGTACTGTCGCACAATAAAACCCTTGCCGCCCAGCTCTTCGGCGAGCTAAAAGCATATTTTCCGGAAAATGCCGTCGAATTCTTCATCAGCTTCTATGACTATTATCAACCCGAGGCATACGTTCCGGCGACGGATACGTATATCGAGAAGGACACTTCGATTAATGACGACATCGACCGACTTCGTCTCCGTGCCACCTCATCTCTTCTTGCAAGAGAAGATGTCATCATCGTCGCATCCGTATCATGCATTTACGGCATCGGATCACCTGACGAGTACAAACGCCAACTCGTCATGGTCAAAGTCGGTGAAGAGCTGGGCAGGGATCGACTGCTGAAGAAACTGGTCGATGTCCATTACTTTCGCAACGACTATGAGTTCATACGGGGGATGTTCCGTGTCAGAGGCGACGTAGTGGAGGTATTTCCCGCCTATGAAACGGAAGCTCTGCGGATCGAGTTTTTTGGTGATGAGATCGAACGCATCGCGGTCATCGATCCACTCAAAGGCGATGTCAAACGCGAAGCTGATCGCGCCGTGGTCTATCCAGCGAAGCACTTTCTCACGTCCGAAGATCAGCTTAGACGAGCCATCGTCGGGATTGAAAGAGAGCTGCAGGAGAGGCTCGAAATCTTTCGGGGCGAAAACAAACTCCTGGAAGCGCAGCGGATCGAGTCCAGAACCAACTACGATATCGAGATGTTGCGCGAGATCGGCTACTGCTCGGGAATCGAGAACTACTCGCGTCACCTGTCAGGCAGAAAACCCGGCGAGCGTCCCTACACTCTCATGGACTTTTTTCCAAAGGACTTTCTGCTCGTAATCGACGAGTCGCACCAGTCGATTCCGCAGATTCGCGGTATGTTTGCCGGGGACAGATCGCGAAAGCAGGTTTTGGTCGACTTCGGATTCCGCCTGCCGTCGGCGCTTGACAATCGACCTCTCTTCTTCGAGGAATTCGAGAGTCTCATTGATAAGGCGATATTTGTTTCTGCTACCCCCGCGGACTATGAGCTTCAGATATGCGGAGGAGTCGTTGTCGAACAGATCATCAGGCCTACCGGCCTCGTCGATCCGCAGATAATCCTGAGGCCGTTGGCGACACAAGTCGATGACCTTCTTGAAGAAATCAGGAATCGAGTCGAAAAGAAGGAGCGCGTTCTGGTCACTACGCTGACCAAGAGAATGGCGGAAGATCTTGCAGACTACCTCGCCAAAATCGGAGTGCGGGTGCGCTATCTTCATTCAGAGATCGACGCGATCGACAGAACGGAGATCATTCGCGATCTGCGTCTCGCCGAGTTCGACGTTCTCGTCGGCATCAATCTTCTGCGGGAAGGACTCGACTTGCCTGAGGTATCGTTGGTTGCCATTCTTGACGCTGACAAGGAAGGTTTTCTTCGGTCAGCGCGAAGCCTCATTCAGGTTGCAGGGAGAGCTGCCCGAAACGCCAATGGCGTGGTACTCATGTATGCCGACAAGATAACCGACTCGATCAAACGTGCTGTTGACGAGACAAACCGCCGCCGCGAAATACAGACCCAGTACAATGAGAAACACGGAATTGTACCGCAGACCATCCGCAAGACCAGAGATGAGATTCTCCAGGCGACTGCGTTCGCCGACACGAAGACGGTAGACCAAGCAGGACAGATATTGCCGGATTTCTTCGGAGAGATGCCGGTGAGCGAAAAGGTCGAGTTCCTAAAACAAGCTATGCAGGCTGCCGCAGAGAATCTGGATTTCGAGAAGGCCGCTTTCTTCAGAGACGAAATACTCAAGATCACCAAGGGAAGAAAGCATCACGAGAGCCGACGCTCTTAAGAGCGGTCTACATTTGCATGATGTTGCGCAGAACGGTCTGGAGAATCCCTCCATCTCGGTAATACTCAACTTCCACAGGAGTGTCGAGTCGCGCGAGAGCGCGAAACGCTCTTGTCTTCCCGTTCGTACTGAGCGCGCTCACCGTCAAGTGCGAACCAGGTGTGAAGTCCGCTGAGATTGCTTCGATATCAAATGCTTCTGTTCCGGCAATTCCGAGGGATGATGCACTTTCTCCTGGCAGAAATTGCAGCGGCAACACGCCCATCCCAATCAGATTGCTGCGGTGAATTCGTTCGATGCTCTCGAACAGAACCACCCTCACTCCGAGAAGCATAGTGCCCTTAGCAGCCCAGTCACGGGACGAACCCATGCCGTAGTCTTTCCCCGCAATGACGATGAGTGGAGTGTTCTCAACTTGGTATTTCATCGAAGCATCGAAGACTGACATCTTCTCGCCGCTCGGGTGATGAACTGTGACTCCCCCCTCCACGCCAGGGACAAGCAGGTTCTTCACGCGGATGTTGGCAAACGTGCCCCTCGTCATCACCTCGTGATTGCCGCGTCTTGACCCGTATGAGTTGAACTCCTCCGGCTTGATACCGAGGCCGATCAGATAACGCCCCGCCGGACTTTCCTTGGGGATGGCGCCTGCCGGAGAGATATGATCCGTCGTCACGGAGTC
>JAGVNY010000188.1 GCA_020053015.1 Candidatus Zixiibacteriota bacterium
CTGCCGGCTAACAGCACCGCTGAGCGAGGAACGACAAAGACCGACATGACCCAGAGGACAAGCATCGCCAAAAAGGCATTCGATGATCGGTGCGTCATCGCCGACACCATGATCGACAACACGAGCATTGCCGCGAAATAGAGAAGCCCCGCCGCAATGGCCATCGCCAAACGCAGCCAGCCTGAGGCATCGATTGGAATGCCCATAAATACCAGAAGGAGACAGCCGATCAAAATCGGTATGAACAAGGTCGGCACAAGCGCTGACATTGACCCAATCAATTTGCCGCAGATGTAGGTCGCCCGTGGCACTGCATGGGAGAAGACCAGACGCAATGTCCCCCTTTCCTTCTCTCCGCAAACCGCGTCGTGCCCCAATAGAATAGCCAGGAGCGAAAGCACGACGCCGAAGACAAACTCGAGATCCAGGAAGTGGAACACGGCAAGAAGCGGTTCGCTCTCGAAGCGGCTGTCCTCTGCACTCAGCTCGCCACGCCCGCTGACCTCGACCGTTCGGCCAATGTCATTGGATACGCCGGTGATGATCGCCGCCACCGGTTCCGGCGGCAGGAATATCCGATTCTGTCGCAGCATCAGCCAGTCGGTGAGTCCGTCACACTGGCGGAGGTTCTCCGCTTTCGCTGCTTCGTACTGCCTCTGGGACGTCAGAAAGTTCTGCGCTCCGGTGAAGAACGAAAGCAGAATTAGCGCAGCGCAGACCGAGAACGAGATGGCGAACTTGGTCGAACCGAGGATGTCCCGTATCTCCTTTTGTATGAGGGTTCCGATCATGACGCCTCCACAGGCGACGATCCGTTATGACCGGCCATATAGTCCATGTATAGCCGTTCAAGATCGATGCGAGCGAGCTCGCCAGCCGGTTTCTCCATCACCAACCGCCCCTCTTTCATGATCGCTATGGTGTCGGCGACTTCTTTGGCGCGAAAGATGTCGTGCGTTGACATGAGGATTGCCTTTCCTTCCTGGCGCAGCGACTCCAGCAGGCGACAGAATTCCCATCCGGCTTTCGGGTCGAGTCCCGATGTCGGCTCGTCGAGCAAGATCGCCGGGGCATCTTTCAGCATCGCAATCGCGATTCCACACTTCTGGCGCATACCTTTCGAGAATCCCCGCACTTTCTTATGATGCACATCGTTGGACAGCCCGACCCGGCGAAGGATGTCTCGGTAATCGTCGCGGCTGTAATGGCGCTTGCAGCTAAGCCTCGCGAAGAACTCCAAATTCTGCATTGCGGTGAAGTTCCCGTACAGCATAACGTTCTCCGAGACATAGGCAACGTGCGCCTTGGCCTCCAGAGGCTCCCGATGCGTAACGATTCCGCCTATCCGCGCTTCGCCGTCCGTCGGTTCGATCAGGTTGAGAAAGAGGTTGATTGTGGTTGTCTTGCCAGCCCCGTTGGCGCCAAGCATTGCATAGATCTCCCCTGGTCGAACGACAAACGAAACCCGATCCAGCGCCAGTACGCCATCTTCATAGCGTTTGCATAGCTCCACTGCTTCAAGGTAGGGACTCTCTGCCATCATATCCTCGCTTATGTCACTGATTGCTTCATATCGCGTCGCTTATTTCCGGGACAACCGGATTCCGAATACCACCAATCCTGCCACCAATCCCACGATCACCAGAACCAGCAATGTGGTGCCTATCAGATTACTTCCCGGGAGAACTTCGATGGTGATCGTCTTGTCCTCACCGATCACCGGCTGACCATTGGACATAGCTGTGCTTCGCACCCGCACATCGTACTTGCCCGGTGCAACATCTTGCGGTGGCGCGATGGTCAATCGGACGATAGCATCGACGCCGACCGAGATCGACGGGACGGCCGTCGGAACGATTTGCTTCGTCCAGTTGAGTGGCAGGTCAAGTTGCAGGGATATGTTATCTAACCGGTCGCTCCCCTCGTTGACCAGATCGAGTGTCACCGTGGCCTGCTCATCATCTTCGATCGCGTAATACAGCTGAGTCGCTTTCACCAAAAGCCGACCTTTTCCGCGTGGCACCAGATCAAGTCGCACAAAACCCACATCCAGTTTTTGCAGCTCCTCCGTTGTCCATTCCTGGTTCGCGAACCTGCGTATGGTCTCGACCTTGTCCGTCGGAATGACCAAGACAAAGAACGAGATAGTCTTGTCGATGACGACTGCGTCGCTCGGACGGTCAGGCAGCGATACTTCCAGAGAAGCCTTCTTGCTTCGGGTCGCCTCGCTGAATCGCACTTGGCTCAGGCGCGCCTGGCTGGAACTGTCGCGAAACAGCCGGCTGATTTCCGGCGACAGGCCGACTACTTCCAATCCGAAGGTGTTCGCACGACCGCTGAACAGCTCGAGGTTGAGATCGAACGTCGCCGATCTGCCCAACTCGACTTCCTGCGAGAATTGCTCGGAATTAACGGCGACCTTGTTAACGGTGGAGTCTTTCTGCAGATAGATCTTGATCATCCGCTCCGTTCCCGAACCATATATCACCGAGACAGTCACGGCATCCAGATCCTCCAGAATCGCAAAGTCGATTGTGTGTGGTTCCCCGAACCTAAGTTCGCTGATCTTCGCCTCGTAAGGCTGGCTTATGATCGCCCGGTCGTCATTCAAGAGTGATACATAGATGTTATTGATAATGTCTGGCTGAAGCGACCGGAAGATCGGGTCGTCCAAGTGCACCAACTTCTGAGCCTCGGCTGACCCGCTCGACATATTGGACAGCGTGAGCCGTACCCGACGCTGACCATCGGAGTCGTAGTACTTCACCGCTGAAGTCACGGAAACGTATTGTTGCTCGAAGATGACCGCCAATAGTGACTGCTGATAATTGACCTCGGCGTCTGCGAAGACATTGCGCGCCCGATCCAGCTCGACCGAGCTAATCAGCTTTCGGTCGAATAGCTCCTTTTGCCGATCAAACTCGGCTCGGGCAACCTCGTAAGCCTCTTTTGCCCGTTTGAGGCCAAGCACACGATACTTGTCGTCCCGCTGATTGAACATCGGCGACTGACCGCATACGGTCTGGGACACCGCGATCCATATAGATACGGCCATCAGCAAGCACACGAATCTGACGCGCCATCTCATATTCAGTCGCCCTTGATGATCTTTCGGACATTGCCTTCGGTCTTGACGAATGACACGGTGGCCATCTTTCCGTCGCGGCGCAAGACCATTTCCACCTTGGTGCCGTCTGCTAACCCGTCGATAAAGGCAACCAACTTGTCTGTAGACTCGAATTCAGTGCCATTGGCGGTGACGATGACATCTCCCTCTTTCGCTCCACCACCGGAAATCATCTCTGCCGCCATTGGCAAGACGCCGACCACCGTTATCTGCTTGTTCTTGAGTCCAATGACCAGTCCGGTCATCGGCAGGATACTCACACCCTCACCGGAGAATGTCTTCATGCCTTCTGAGGTTTGCACCTGAACCTCGTTGTCGCCGCCAGGTCCGTCGTTGCGCATTATCATCATCTGACGCTTGGGCAATTTGCTTTCGTCGGCTCTCGTGAACCTAACCATTCTCAGCCCGCCGTCGCGTCTGATCCCGAGGGACACCTCCTCGCCTGACTTGATTTCCTTGTAGAGTTTCTCGATCTGCTTGGCATCCGCAACCTTCTTGCCGTTCAGCATGAGGATGACGTCGCCGACTTTCAGATCGACTGAGGCATAATCCTTCGGTCGCGTCTCGACCGGTGGGAGGAAATCGACTCTGAGCGTGTCTTCCTTCTGCATAAGCAGAGCCCCGATCTCCTGAATGATGAAGAATCCTTCGCCTTCCATGCTCTGCATCACAGCCTGGCCGACCGCGCTCTGACCAGCGATGAGGAGCGCCAGCGCGGAGAGTACTACCGCCGAAACATGTGTGATCCGCATTTTGACTTTCTCCTGTTTCAAATCATTCGCCACATTTGCTTAGACCATTTTACGCGACAGCAGCCGAAGCAGACAGTTAACTCCGGTTAGCAGATGTTAAGAGATGTTAAAGCTGTTTCTTTCTGACGACAGGTGCGTATTTTAGGTATTGTGAGACTTACCAGAAGAGCCGTCGTCGCGATTGTGACCGCCGTTGTTGTGTCGCTGGCCGGGTCGGTAGCTGTGCAGCTAATCCTCCTGTCCAACGCAAGGCAACTCAAGGAGCAGGCCTTCCGTGGCAACGCGATAAACGCGATGCAAACGGTCGCCCGTCAACTCGAAACCCGCGAGGCCGCCTTACAGGTCGTTCGACTCGGCGGATTTCGGGCCGGAGGCAGGGCCATCCGGGTTACATCTGTCGCAATGGAAGACTCCGCTCTTGAGAATATCCGCCTTGAATCCGATGGGATGTCCCGCCTGGTTGCTGACCATAATCCTGTATGGATTGACAACGGCGTGCTGCACTACCGGGTCACTGAACGCGGTCGCATTACGATCGAAGCGCGGGATTCCATCACGGGGAAATCCACGACGCTCGTCGACTCCGATACAATCCCCGGCAGCTATCAACTCAAGCTCGACGATTCACTTGCTGCCGCCTGCAATCTGCTCATTCGCGTAGGCCATATAGACTCGGCGTCGTTGGGAGATGAACTCAGTTGGATCGATAGATCCGGCCAGGGACTGCCGACCTTGGACAGCAATCGGATGCTAATCGTCAGCCAGGTGCTGGACAACCTGATCACGGGCGAGACTGCACCCGTTGAACAGCGCCTCGACACTCTGGCTCTCGATTCGCTGCTGTCGGTCTCGTTCACTGGCGCCGGAATTGATCTGGGATTTCAATATGCGGTGGTGTCGACAGACGATGGCTCGGTGAGGGTGGCATCCGCCGGATTGGATCGATCCACCGTGGCGACTTCGGATCTGAGAACCCGGCTCTTTCCTAACGATCTGTTTTCCACACCTACCGAATTGGTAGTCATTTTTCCCGATCGTGCTTCGTTCGTGACGCGTGAGCTTCTCCCGTTAGCCGCTGCCAGCACGGCGTTCATGCTTGTCATCGCGCTATGCTTTGCCTACTCGATCATAACGATCATGCGGCAGAGGCGATTCGCGCAACTGACGGTTGACTTCATCAACAATATGACGCACGAGTTCAAAACCCCACTCTCGACCGTGGCTCTCGCCTGCGAGGCCCTGGCTCGCCCCGAAGTTGCCGCCGACAGTGGTCAGGTGAGGCGGTATGAGTCGATGATCCGCGATGAATACGCACGGATGCGCTCCAATGTTGACAAGATACTACAGATGGCGGTGCTCGAAGAGGGTGACTACGAATTGACGATCAGCGATGTCGATTTCCACGCAGTCATCGACTCGGCGGTTCGGGGGATTGCACTGCAGGTCGAGAATCGGGGCGGGCGATTGGAGCTTCACCTGGATGCCTCGTCGTCGCATGTAGCGGCTGATCCTATGCATCTTTCGAATGTCGTTGCGAACTTGCTGGACAACGCCGTGAAGTACTCGACCGATTCGCCTCACATCACGGTTACCACGCGGAACGAGGGACGACAGGTAATCCTCGAAATCGCCGATCGAGGAATTGGAATCGCGCCGCGCGATCTTCCGCACCTCTTTGACAAGTACTATAGGGTCCGAACGGGGGATGTGCACGACGTCAAAGGATTCGGCATCGGTTTGTCGTATGTCAAACTGATGACCGAGGCGATGGGCGGCAGGATCGCTATCGCGTCCGAGCCCGGTAAAGGCACGGCAGCTACTCTCAACATTCCGATCGAGGGATAGTCGTCATGAGCGCCGCTCCCAGCATCCTGCTTCTGGAAGACGACCCGAATCTCGGGGTGGTTATTCGCGATCATCTGGTCATGAACGGCTTTGAAGTTACGCTGAAAACCAATGGCGAGGATGGACTGACCGCCTGGCGCGCATCGAAATTCGATCTTTGTCTGTTGGATATCATGATGCCGAAGCTTGACGGGTTTTCTTTTGCCAGAACTGTGCGTTCGACTGATCGAACGACGCCGATCATATTTCTGACTGCCAAGTCACTGAAGGAAGACAAAATCGAGGGGTTCAGGATAGGCTGCGATGACTATCTGACCAAACCGTTTTCGGTCGAAGAACTCCTGCTCCGCATTCAGGCGGTTCTGCGCCGCACCCATGGATTGGCGGCAAAGGCCGACGAGCCGACTGTGTTCCAGATCGGCAAATACAACTTCGATTGTCGCCGCCAAATCCTTCGTCAGGGGCGCACCCAGTACAAGCTGACTGCCAGGGAGTCCGACCTTCTTCGGCTGCTCTGCCTGCACGCCAACGAAACGCTTGATCGCGACACTGCTTTGCGCGAAATCTGGCAGAGCGACAGCTATTTTTCAGGGCGAAGTCTGGATGTCTTCGTATCGAAACTCCGCAAGTACCTGAAAGACGACACGCGCGTCGAAATCCTCACAATTCACGGAAAAGGCTTCCGATTGATTGTGGGATAGTGTCATCCCTCACGGACTTCTTTCTTCGAATCCTTCGCGGGAGTTTGCGGTGATTCAGAAGAGCGGTGTATTGGAGCTCTGTGACAACGGCAGAATCGAGGCAGGGTCGCTTCCTTTCACGCTTAGGCTGCGTGTCACCTGGCTATTCGCCCCTTCGGAAGCCAGTTCGATACCTGCGTTATGAATTCCTTGAGTATCGACTTGTCCAGCGGTTTCGATCTGAATAGAAACGAGTAACGCCCGCTCTTGTCCCGCTTGATCTCGAACTCGGACTTGAGCACAAAGACGACTGCTGTCAGAAGCGCCAACTCAGTGACGGGGATTCCGAGCTTCTCCGGCGGAGGATTCTTGGCCATAGTCTTGATTATCTTTTCGAAGTCATCGTTCTGAGCAAGAACTTGAAGCGCTGCTCTGGCCACGTCGCCATCCGAAACCGGATTAGGGGTCGGCTGAACGCCGGACTCCTCTCGCATTGCCTCTCGAAGAGCCTCAGAAAGCTCGGATTCGCCAGAAGGTCCACCACCATGGGCTCTTGAAATACTCTCGAGTATTCGCGTTGCTGTGCTGTCATCCAAGAACGAAATGAGATCAGCCATTGAGATACCTCCAGCTTGCCTTCGCCATAGGGCTAATGTACATCAATCCTTTGAATCATCGATCTCCGGCAACGACCCTAAGCCCGCTTCTTCCCACATCGCAGCAAGCTTTTTCTGAATATCAGGTGAAGCCTGACGGTAGAAGACAGCGAAATTGGAGGCATTTCTCTTGGCAGCATGGGGATCATTAACATGCACAAATGTCCTAATGCATTTGATTAGCCACTTGCCGCTCTGTTCATACTGTTGCTGCAAACCTGCGAGTATTCCTAACAGACCGTAAGTGCTGGCAGCGTGGTGCTCGTCTTTGAGTCTCTCGAAGACTGCGACTGCCTTCATGCACCACTTCTCAGCATTCTCGAAGTCCCGCTGTTCCTCAGCGATTCTCCCTAACTGGTGATAGGTACTGGCTGCAGAGTGCTCGTCTTTGAGTCTCTCGAAGACTGCGACTGCCTTCATGTCCCACTTCTCAGCATTCTTGAAGTCCCGCTGTTCCTGGGCGATTATCCCTAACTGGTGATAGGCACCGGCTGCACCCTTCTCATCACCAGACTCAAGGCACAGGTTTTTCAACCGCTCGAACAGCTTCTCTGCCTCAGCAAAGTCCCGCGTATTCTGTGACCATGAGGCCAGAGACTGGACTATCGCCTTCTGATCAGTGACCATCTTCAACCGTTCAGCCTCAGAGAGCGCGTGATGGAAGTTGGCATTGTGCCAGTGGAAGTAAGCACGCTGCTCATGAAGCTGCAACGGAGCCAAATGATTGGCTAAGCTGCCCATGACATCTGCAAATGACCGGATCCATCTGTCACGAGTCTCGCCTGGTATTGGAGGCAGATGTGTGGTTCGAAGGAATCCGGTCAATGCGGGATGTAATTCATAGATGTTCTGACCAATGTCCCGGAGCAATCCGGCAGGCACAAGAGCCCGGCAGAACATGTCGATCTGCTTGCGGGTCAACTTGTCATCTACCTGCTTGGCCATAAACTCCAGTATGTTCGCATCGACATACAGCTCATGAAGCGCAAGAGGTGTTAACAACACCTTCAACTCATCATCAATGTTGTCAACTGCAAACCTCAATGTGCCGTACAGGCTGTCAGCATTATCACCGAGTTCCTTCATGTTATTGCGTATGGCATCAATCACCGACCTCGCAGTCATCTTCTCAAGACGCGGAAGAACCACCCGCATGGCAAGCGGATGTCCATTCAGAAGATCCATCAACTCCACGAGATCCTTGTCATTGCGATTTACAGGTATACCGAGGTTGTCGAGTGCTTTCTCGCAGTACTCCCAGCGCTCCTCCCCGATCAAACCGCCTATGGACAGCTTCAAACGCTGGACTCCAAGCCAGTCCTCATCACTGCGGCTGGTGACAATCACCTTGCTTCTGCCTCCCCGCATCTTCTCCAGCAGCTTGCGAAGCAAACCCTGATCCTGATCGGTGAGCGTTGCCTTGATATAGGTGCCCGGTATACCAGCCACCACCTCGAAGTTGTCCCAGATGATGATTATGCGATGCTCTTTGAGGACTGCAGCCAGAGCCTCAATCCTCTCATCCAGACTTGCAACGATGAAATCCTTGCCGAAGATGCTGCTCCCCAAGCTGTTGATGACAGACTCGGCTGCCTTTATCTCTGTGAATCTGAACCAAACGCAGCCGTCAATGCCGCCGGTGTCAGCAAGCCACCTCACGAGACCGCAGGCCAGAGTGGTCTTGCCGACTCCGCCGAGTCCCTGGATCAGAACGGCTGGCGTATCCTTGCGAAGTGATCGCTCAAGCTTCAGAAGTTCGTAGTCCCGGCCTATGAATCCATAGGGGCTGGACTCGTCCCTGACCTGCTCGGGGAGTCGAGCTTTTGTTGCCTTGTCCTCTGACACGGCTCCAGCAGCGAACGACAGGGTGAACGGTTCCTGATTGTAGATCACGGGTACGGAGAAGTCGAGAAGCTCATATCTGCCGCGAGCGCAGATCCGCTTGGGCTGTGCATACATCTGCCTGCGACCCGCACGAGTTGCTCTGGTGAAGTCACCACTCTCGAACAGCTCTCGGTAGAATGCAGGAAGGAACTCCTGCGCTCCGCTGACATATAGGGAGTACGCCATCGCTACAACGCTGCGGATGCCAGCCTTCACGAGCGCTGCAGCTACCGATGAGAACGGGTCCTTCGAGTGATGATCGAGCATGGCTGATTGACAGGCATTCAGCACCATAGCAGGCACAGAGTAGTCCCTCAATAGGTCGCTCAAGGTCTCCGCTGTCACAGGATCAGGCTCACCCTTGTCATCTTCAAACAAAAGGGTACCCATTGCCCTACTGTCATACATATGTGGAAGCCCGCTTCCCTGAATACGACTTCCGAAACCACCGTGACCGTCGAAGTGGATCAAGTGATAGTGGTTGGGATTAGCCTTCAAGTGAGCGCGAAGGTTCTCAAAAGTAGGCGGACGGAGAACATGCACAGTAGCCGGTATCTTCTCTCTATCGATCAACTCGACCAGTGGGCGGGAGATGGAACGGAAACGGACGTCGTTCTCGTATGGACGACATGTGACCAACAAGATATTGACACGGTCTTTGGGCAAATCCTTCGAGAGACTAACCGCATCCTTTACTGCAGTCAGGCGGCGCTCTAAGTGGCAGTCAAGGCCGAGATATGAAGACTCGGAGTCGAGAACCGTTTCCCACGGCCACTGGAGTATCTGGGGATCGTCGCTCATGACCTGAAGCCGTAGCTTGTCCGACCCTGATTCTGTGTACTTAGCATACCAGTTGTTGGCTTTGCCACTTCCGAATAGGGCTTCAAATGCCTGCTTCCCCCAAGTCTTCAAGGCATCGACAACATTGTCGGCTCTGTCCGTGTTAGGGGGGAAGGGATAATCCAAGAACTCTTCGAGATACCACCGCATCTCGATCAGAAGGCTGCTGTCGCGACGGCCTTCAATCGGGAATGTAAGAGGTGAAGCTATCTCAACCGGTTGCGAGCTCTTCATATCCTCTCGCACCACCTGAAACTGAGCAGGGTTCGAGTTCGGGATGTGACGGATCACCAGTGTATTCATCATCTAAGCCTCGCCCGCTGAATCATCGATTCTCGGCATCAGCCCTAAGTCCGTGTCTTTCCACATAGCAGCATGTTTTTGAAGACAGTTTGCCCAGTGCCCCGCACACTTCCGCAGGGAAGCAAGCGACATTCCTCTGTCTGTCCCACGTGCACAGAAACGGCAACCCTCGCACTCGCATTCAAATCGACTATCAAGCCCATCATAGCGCCAATCGGCGCCATTGGCAAGCGGATTCTGGATGGTCAAATGGCGTACCATTTGAAGGAGTTGCTATTGGTCGTAAACTGTGTGGCCTTCGCCGCAACTCTAAGCTCGCCATTGACACTGCGGCGACCGGTGAGACTCCTTGCAGCATCGGCGGCTTGTCCATGATTCCTTGAAGCACAGCCCATACATGAGCGATCATACCCGACAGCCCACCCAGAGGGCACTAGACAACCATGTCCGTGCCGAGACCGCGGGGCTCGACAAGCTGAAGCTGAAACGCCCCGACAGTGACTAACCACGGGATCCGGATTCGTCCGCAGACTTCTTCTTTCGGACAAAAGACTCAACGGCTTTCTGAAACGCCGGGCTGAACTTGGCCTTGTCAGCAACCTTCAGCGGTGTGAAATCAGCTTGAATCAGCGGGCAGGGGTCTTCATCCGAGCCCAAATGCGTGGAAGCGTAAATGGATTCGATGGCAAGGCTCGCGTTTCGGAACAGGTGATCCTCTCCTATCTTGTAGAACAGGAACGTCCTCCGCATCGCGTCGAGCACGCTGTCATTCAGACCGCTGATCGACACGTCATAGCCTGCTTCACGCAGCCTGTCGACGAGATGCGACAACGTTTCCTCTCCGGAGGCGTCGAGCTCATTGATCCCGTTTCCGACGATCAGTACGTGCTTCAGTTCGGGCATGCTTGACACAACGTCGAGCACTTCCTTTTCGAGGTAATTGACGTTGGCGAAGAAGAGGGACCCGTTGTACCGGATGACTGCGATATGACGGCATTGTCTGAGGCCGAATCGCTCGCGATTGCGGTATGTGCCATCCGGGTGCTTCGAGAGCAATGCGATGTCCGGCTTCATGCTCCTGAGCAGATGCAGGATTAAAGATAGCCCGACACCCACCAATATTCCCTTATCAAGATGGGGTGCGAATGCGAGTGTGCAGAGGAAAGTGATTATTCCGATGATTCCGTCGTATCTCTGAGCCTTCCACGAATGAACGAAGCCCGTTACATTCAGGAGGCCGACTACCGCCATCATAATTATGGCTGCGAGCACTGATTGCGGAAGGTGATACAATAGAGGCGTAAACAGAAGCAAAGTCAACAACACGAAGAGACTCGCCACGGCGCTCGATATTCCTGTCACTGCACCGGCCTGGATATTGACGGCAGAACGCGAGAACGAGCCCGAGACCGGATAGCCCTGACTCACCGATCCGACCATATTGGCCAGCCCCTGTCCGATCAGCTCCTGATTCGGGTCCAGCCTGTGTCCGGTCTTGGCGGCCATCGCCTTCGCTATGGATATCGCCTCCATGAAACCGAGAAGCGAGATGATGGCTGCCATTGGGAACAGATTCAAGATCGCATCAAGATCGATCTTTGGAATCCGGGGACGGGGCAGTCCGCGCGGTATGGTTCCGATTACGTCTCCGCCGCCGATCAGTGTAATCGAGGTCAAATTCAGCGGCTTCTCTCCGACCTTGATCCTCCATGAACTCCCGACCTGCTCGGAACCGCTAGGCAGCTGTTCATTAGAGCAGAAGACACTCTTGCCCACGGAATCGGAGACCGATAGTAAACCGATCTCTCTGAGCTCCGATCTGTATTGTCCGGACTGCTTCTTCAGTTCCTCCATCTCCAGATTGAGCACGGTCGATCTGTGCTCGAAGTCTTTCTTCAGAAAGGCAAGGTGATACTCCCGTGACTCTGTCTCAGAATCGATGGCGCTGTAGAAGGCGATGGAGTCTTTGTGCTGATCGGTAAGAGCCACCCGCGCTGTCGCCTTGCGGTCTGTCTCGATCAACGTCTCGTTGTAGGCTGTGACGAGCGACGTAACACGCGTGTTCTGAATCTGCTCGATGGGGACATTCACATTGTGCTCGAATCCGGTGACCCACGATACCACGGTCGCCAAGATCACGGCTACCAGCACATACGGGATTCTCGGGTTCATCCGTTTCAGAAGGACCATCACGGCGAATGCAAGAGCCGAGATTGCGAGCGTCGGCCAATGTGTGAACGCGACCGCAGCCTTGATAACCAGATAGACGGTCTGGTAATGATGCTCTGCGCTGTCAACAGACACGCCGAACAGTTTCGACAACTGCGAGGTCGCTATTATGAGCGCCGCCGCATTCGTGAAGCCGTTCACGACGGGATGAGAGAGAAAATTGACGACAAGTCCGAATCGCAGAATCCCGAGCGACAATTGAAAAAGCCCTACCAGCAGCGCGAGCAGGATCGCGTAAGCGATGAAAGCTTCGCTTCCGGCGGTGGCAAGCGGCGCGAGCGCTGTTGCCGTCATCAGCGACACCACTGCAACAGGCCCCGTGGCGAGTTGGCGGCTCGAGCCGAAGAGCGCCGCGATCATCGGCGGCAGAAATGACGCATAGAGTCCGTAATATGCTGGAAGTCCGGCGAGCTGAGCATACGCCATGGACTGCGGCACGAGAACCAGAGCAACCGTGACGCCTGATACGAGATCGGCGCGGAAGCTCGCGATGTTGTAGCCTTTCAGCCAGGCAAGGAAGGGAAAGGCGGCGGTAAGCAGGTTCTTCTTCCTGCCGCCGCTGTTATTGTTGTGCTTGACTTGCATGCGGGATCAACTCAGCGGCTCTACCATCCGCGGCTCTTCAGGATGTCCTTCAGGTCTTCTTCGATCTTCTTCTCGACGAGTAGCATCCTCTCTGTCTTCGCATCCTTGATCTTCTGAAGTAGCTTAGCCAAGTCAGCAGGCTTCTCGAGGAAATCCTTTGCTCCGAGCTTGACAGCTTCCACGCCTTTTTCGATGCTTGCATGACCGGTCAGCAGAATAACCTGCAAATCGGGACGCTTCTCCAGAAGACTCTTCATTGTCTCTATACCATCCATACCAGGCATCGCAAGATCGAGAATCACTGCGTCATAAGTACCTTGCTTGACCTTCTCGACCGCTTCGGCGCCGTTGGAGGCGGTTTCAACCCTCAGTCCTCTTTCTTCGAGCCGAGATGCAAGCAGGCTTGTGAATTCGGCTTCATCATCGACCAGCAGCACTTTCTCGTTCGCCACCAAACTCCTCCTGTCTTGCGGACACTATCCGCGAATCTTCCACACCCGGACGGCCGACATTGTCACTTGCGAGCGCTCCTCGGGAGACTGATCGCATACCGGGACTCGCCGCTCGATGAAGACAAGGTGAGAGTACCTCCGAGCTTATCTACCAGCGACGAAACCAGCGATTCGTATGGTAACTCGTTTCCGTCGTGTGCACCACCCGAGGATCTCATCGATATTGTCAATTCCGTTTTGTCGCACATCGTGGCAACGGCGATCGTGTCGCCCTCCGATGCCGACTCGATAGCCTGCTTCAGGCAAAGATATACGGCATTTAGCATCATGAACGGACTGCCTTCAACGCTGGCAACGTCATTGCAGAGTGCGCCCTCAATCTTGACTCTCTTGAGACTTGCCAGTCTCTGAGCAAGATCGATCAGGTTCCCTATCGCCGCGTTTGCATCATACGCCATGACAGGCTGGTCCGAAGTATGCGCGAATCTATTGAGTCTCTTGATGATTCCGTCGGCTCGGGGTATTTGGTTCGCAAGTCTCTGCTGCAGTCTTCGCAGCTTCTCGTTATCGAGTTCTTTGCCCTTGTCCGTGGCGTCGAGCATGTCGCCAAGCATTCCGGACAGCTCGTTGATGATCGTCACGACGTTGCTGAGCTCGTGGCTGACGCTTGCGGTTATGGCTCCGAAAAACGCCAGGTTCTGTCGCCTGATTTGTTGCTCTTGGTCCTCAGTCATGAATCTTGACGCTTCTCAATGGTCTTGCGTTGGCTTCCGGCAATGCATGAGCAGGGCCGCTCCAAGTTCCTCCATGACGCCACTATCCCGCAGTACCCATGGCGGCATTAATCTTCGCGACCAGCATGTCGATGTTCACCGGCTTGACAAGGTAATCGAAAGCACCCAATGCGAGGCCTTCCTCCCCGTCCTGGAGGGACCCGTGACCGGTCATGAGGATGATTCTGGTCACAGGTCTCGACCGTTTGATCGCCTGCATAGTCTCCAAACCGCTCATTCCCGGCATCTTGACGTCGAGAACGACAACATCAAACTCCCCTGCGTCTGAGGCTCTAATCGCCTCGGCTCCGCTCGAAACACCGACCGCGTCGAAGCCTCGGAATTGCAGGCGTTCCGCAAGAGTGAAGACAAGCTCCTCTTCATCGTCAACGACCAGAATGCGTAGTGGTGACATTATCTATCCTCTGATTGCCGAATTCTCGATGGGAAGCGCTACTGTGAAACTCGTGCCTGCGCCGAGGCTGCTCTTGACGCTGATCTGACCGCCGAGCTTCTGCACGATTCCATAAGTGATGGAAAGCCCAAGGCCGGTGCCGTGCTCCTTCTTGGTGGTGAAGAACGGCTCGAATATCCGATCGAGATCGTTCCTGGAAATCCCTGGACCGTCATCGCTGATCGTGATCTCGACCCGCCGATCTCCCTTTGGCTCCGCGCTGATGTCGATCCGTCCGCCGTTTCCTACCGCTTCGATTCCATTATTGAGAATGTTAAGAAGAACTTGCTGAAGCTGCCCTTTGTCGCTTTTGATCTTCGGCATGTCGCCCGGCACCTCGCAGTTGACAGTGATGTTGCGATGAAGGGCTTCCTTGCCGATGAATCCGAGCACGTCCTTCAGAAGCTGGTCAAGGTCGATCTCTTCGATATGCGGGTCCATCCGCTTGGCGAAGCCAAGCAACCTGTGAGTGATTCTGCTGCATCTTTCCACGGAAGTCAGGATCGAATCAACGTGCTTCTGCATCTTGTCTCTCAGAGGAAATGACTCCGATACCGACAAGATGTCCTTGACCATGCCCGCATTCTCATTGATGATCGCCATTGGATTGTTGATCTCGTGTGCGACTCCTGCTGCGACACGTCCGATCGATGCCATCTTATTCGTGTACTCTATCTGGTGCAGCACGGTGGCGCGTTTGAGATCTGCTTCGCGGATACGACCAACCATGTGATAGGAGCCCCAGACGATCACCATGAGAATCAGTATTACACTGATCGACAGAAACCAGATCAAGTTATTTCGCACCGTCAGCCAATTCTCCATGAAGGACTCAGGCTGAATTGTCTCCATGAGAATGAACGGGGTGTCTTCAATATAGGCATAGCTGAGAAAGTATGGTTTTCCGCCGCTGTCCTTGAGCTCGACCACTTCGCTGTTTGTCGAGTATGATGGCATAGCTATCGAACATTGCTCGAGTGCCGCTCCGTAAAACCGACTCGGAGTCTGCAGAATTCCTGACTTATTGACGAGAAATGCATCGCTGGTCGGCCTCAAATTCTGAGTGAGTATTTTTCGATATAACATGTCGCTGTCAATCGTTGCCCTCAGGACATAATAGTCGCCCTCGCCCAGTCCGTGCACGACTGCAATGACGAAATGAGGGAACCCGCGATGACCCATAAACACGTCGCTGACATGTACACCTCGCAGACCCACCTCGTGGAACCAATCTTGATCTCTGTAATTCTTGCCGGCAAGGTTGTACGGCCCGACGTATGAGACCTGGTCGCCCTTCGAGTCGATGATACCGAGATCGACGAAGCCTCCGAATGACTCTTTCATGTGTGACAGCGCGCCGGCCAATCGCTCCTGATCGCGCAACTCTTCAAACGGAATTTCCCTTATCACGAGCTCGAGAGCTGATTGTCGCTCGACAATAAACGACGACAGGGAATGCCTCGTGTTGGATACTTGACGAAGAATCGGAAAGAGCATGTCGGCCTTAAGCGCTTTTTGATACTGATAGATATTGATAATGGTCATTGCTATCAACGGGGTGAGGGCGACCAGCGACGTAAGCAGGATCGAGTATTTCCTTAGCCTGCGGTAGCGGAACTGCGTTTTCTCGAGACCCGGCTCACTGGTGATCTCCGCCATTTCAGCGCTTCGATGGGGATCTTGAGACAAACTCAGCAACTCCTATTGTCTGCACTCTCTGCGCGGGTGGCTAATGGCGACCGGCATTCGGGATCACTCCTCCGTGCCGTCAGACTTGCCCTTTCGATTTTTCCCGCGTCCGACCTTGGCATAAGCTTCTTTCATCGTCCGAGCGAGCACGTCAATATCCACAGGCTTCTCCAGGTACGCGAAGGCTCCCAGCTCCGAAGCAAGCTGCTTTTCACGTTCCGAGCCATGTCCGGTGAGAATTATCACCTCGGTGTCCGGATGGCTTTTCTTGACTCTCCGGAGAACCTCTATGCCGTCGATGCCCGGCATCTTCAGATCGAGCACCATGACCTCGGGTTCATCTTTCTCTATTAACGACAAGGCCTCTTCACCGTCGTAGGCGATTGCGGGCTCCATATCTCTGGTCTGCAGGCGCTCTGACAGAGTCTGAACGAATTCCCGTTCATCATCCACCAGGAGCACCTTCTGAGGCACCTCTATATCGACCGGTGGCCAGTTCGACGGCATCTGAAATGTCTTGCCGATGCGGACGTCGACTGCTGAAACCCCCGGTACTGCAGACGCAATCTCAGTCAACTCCTTCTTGTAGCGGTCAAGCCTCAAGACGTACTTCTTCAGCACGATTGTAACGCGTCCGTCATCCGCTTCTACGTCGACGTCCGGCTGCTTGTCGACAAGGGCCATGTCCACTCTCGATGCGAGGGCAAAGTCTCGCAGTCTCTTTGCGGAGCTCTCAGTGGTCTTGAGGATTTCTTTTTGTGCGTTCAGGACAATGATCTCGGTGGCCGATTCAATCGTCGCCGAATGCATTGGGATCACAATGTCATGCAGTCTCTCGTCCCACGGATCGAGCTTGGTGATACTTCTGCACCAGTCTGCAAGTTCTGTGTCGTCTTTCTTGATTTCCGAGCGTGCATCCTTTGCCGAGAGACTTTTGCTCCTGACCAAGGACAATATCCTGTAGTCGATATCTGCGACGATACCAACTCGCAGAACGTGGTCTATATCGCGGGGCAGCAATACTCCGGCGGGGCCGTGATATACAGTCTTGTCATTGCAGGCAAGGTCGGCAAGCGTTGCCCGCAGCGCCGTCGAGACTCGGTTCCGTTCTTTGGAAAGCTGCCGGAAAAGGGAAGTGGTACCGTTGATGGCGTCGACGATCCTGTCAGCCGAAACACCGAACCTATCGGAAGTCTCGCGAATGAGGTCGTCGCTGACCAGTCGGTATCCAAGGCGGTCTGCCACTGAACGCGCGATATCCTCGCCACCGCAGTGCGATAGACTCAGTATGGCTACAATTGACATGGTCCCGACTTCTATATCAGCACGCCCGCTGGACCCATATCCGACAGGCACGAAGCTATAATAGGATGCATTGAATAGAACCGCAAGCATCAAGTTGATCTCTGTCGCGGGGAGACAGGTAGACGATGTCACGGAATAGCAGTTGACAGTGCGCGGCATTGACAAGGTTTGCGTTTCAGTTGCCAACCGATGGCTGTGATGTTTGAGATTTGCTCAGAAACTTTGTGGAGAGCGTCGGGGGACAACCACTTTGTAAAGAAGGGAATCGACTTAGAGCGGATGCTGGCTTTACGGTACGAGTTCCGCAGCCGGGCGATGGAGAATCCTGCGACGAAATCCGCTGCCGGGCAACAAGACCATCTTCAACCAATGACACTGTATGGGGCACTTGACCGCCAACGATCCGGCTTGAAAGCCGTCGGGTGAAAGCCGCTGTTGGGTCGTTGTGGCACTGTGACCCATCTGGGGCCACA
>JAGVNY010000077.1 GCA_020053015.1 Candidatus Zixiibacteriota bacterium
ATCCGCCTCGGCAACGCTGATTTTACCATCCTTCAGCATGCTCAGTATCTTCTTGCGATCTTCACTCATCTCACACCTCCATCAATATACGTAGATCCTGACTTCTTTGTCCTTCTCGCAGACATCCACCTGAAGACCACGCAGGGAGCATGCAAGTGTCATGGCGGCGCGCAGTTTCCCGAGCGCTTTCTTGACCTGGTCATTGAACAAAGCAACAGCTATCAACACGATAATCAGCGGAAGCGAGACAATCAGCAGGAACAGCGCTATGGGCCACAGTATGAAGATTGGCAACCACAGATTCACTTTCTTCCTGCCCGGTTCGACAACACGCAGGCGGAGAACAGCAGGTGGAATAGTCATGATGACTTCCTCAACTTGTGTACCGCCTCCTTGACGGTGATTTCTCCCTTCTCAAGGCTGGCGATTATCTCTGATTCCTCTTCAAATGGCTTGATTTGCGCGAAATCGAGTTTGTCAGCTATTCTGTTGAGACGACTCTTGACGGTCGGATAGCTGATTCCAAACAGCGATTCCATTTCCTTCAGAGAGCCGTGGCAGCGAACAAATGCGGCCACAAATACTTGATCTTCGACGCATAACCGCGCCAAGGGCGGCAGTTCAAAGTCACCATGAATTGTGATTCCGCTGTCGCTCAGACGTACGCTCTCGATCATGAATTCCTTGTCGCGTGTCAGTTCTGTCAATTTGCTCCATTCTGTCGCCATCTTTCACCTCTCAATAGGTTTCTACGAGAATGTAAGCAACTATGTTTCAAGAATCAATATGACCATTAAGATAATTGATATAAAGTTGAATTGAACTTAATTTTACAGAGCACCCGACCCGTCAGCATAGATGGCGGGCATGGAGCAGAAGTCAACCGACTGAAGCGGCTTCAAAGGCAATAGATTACGAGAACGGGACACTGCTGACGCAGCGCACTATCAGCAGTCGCAGGGGGGTGGCCCTGAAGCGAAGATGTAGGTGATAAGATAGACTATGTCATCGACGTCAATACTATCGGCGCAGTTTACATCACCCGACTCGACCGGAATGGGAGCTGGACCGGCGGTGAACACGTAGCCGATAAGATAGACAACATCATCAATATCTATCTCGTCGCTGTCGTCAACATCGCCGCAAATGTAGCCAGGTTCAGGCGGATCGGTTACGAGAATGGTGACACTAAGCGTATCCTTCTTCTGAGGTGCGTCCGAATCCACGACTTCAATGGTCATGTAGTAGGTTGCTTTGTAGAGCGCGGTCCCGGATATCGTACCTGCAGTGCCTCCGGTAAACACACAACCGTATGGTGGCTGTCCGAGCAGTTTGCTCCAACGGTACGGCTCGACCCCGCCTATGGCCTCCAACTGGTAGAAATATGGTTGATTCAGATATCCATCAGGAGGATCATAACTGACAATGTGAATCTTGCCGTCGCAACGGTCGCCGACCCCGTTGAAGTCCTCATCCCATTGGTCGGGATTGTACACAGAAAGGCAGTTATCGCACGAATTGCCAACGCCGTCGGTATCGTCATCTTCCTGAAGCGGATTGGTGTCATCGGGGCAGTTGTCAAGCACGTTAGCAATGCCGTCCTGATCGCGATCATCAGAATTTAAGAAGACAGCAAGCGCAGTCATGGCCTTGGTCATGCGCGTCATATACTCGAAGTTCATATATGTCGTGCTGTCACGAAAAGTGTGGTAGACGCTCGAGAAGTTGTATTCGTGCAGGAATACCACATCATATCCGTTCTGCTGAAATGGAAAGTGATCGGACGAGGAAGATGAGCCCGCGAGGTATCCCGTTATGCCAACGAGTTGTGTCAGAAGGTCCTGCAGTACTTGCGCGTAGTATGAATCCACACTGTGGTAAACATAAGCGCGGTTGTTATTCGTGATGTGAGCTATCATATCCATGTTGAGCATGGCTATGATGCTGTCTCCTCTCGCTTTCGCCGCATCGGCATAGTGATTTGAGCCGAACAGGCCCTGCTCTTCGGCATCAAACGTAATGAAGACCATCGTGACCTGAGATGGATAGTCTTCCAATACCCGCGCGATCTCGAGAACCGCAGCCGTGCCGCTTCCATCGTCGTCAGCTCCTGGAGAGTCCTCGACCGCATCGCGATGCGCACCTATCACCACCTGTTGATTCGGAAAAACGCTACCCGTCTTCCTTGCGACCACGTTCTTGCACTGCTTGTCGACTCCATCAATGTCCGCCATGAAGTAGTCAAAGGAGACATCGCTGTATCCGAAAGACTGGAACTTGGACTTGACCCATTCGGCTGACGCATAATTCGAATCGGTTCCGGCATACCTCCTGAAGAACTTCTGCAGGCGATTCGTGTATGACAACAGCGAGTCCTGCCTCACCAGCGCAATGATCGAGTCGTACTCCGATAGCGACTTCAGAGTCGACGGGTCGAAATTTCGGGGAGCGAAAAATGTGAATTCCATCCCCTTGACGGAGACGGGCAGGAAGTCAGCGGCTTCCTCTGCTGAGAGCAGCTTTGCATCGACTTTGAAGAGCCTGATCCCGCCCTCTTCGAAGAGGAGTGGGTATCGTCCGACATTTGTTCTGTCTGGTCGATGATCGAACGCGATTTCGTCGCGCGACACGCCGACCTCAATAAGCTTGCTTTCGAGTCTTGAGTCGCGCAGCTTCATGGCAGATTCTCCATCGACAAGCACGAGATAACCGTCAGCGAGCTTGAATATGCCATCAGCGCCGGTGCTTGTCAGGAGCGCCGCGTCATGGTGACTCCTGACAAATACGTGGCACAGGTCAGAGCCTGAAGCCATCGAGAAGCTGCCGATGATGAGTATCACCGCGATTGCGAGTATCCTTGTTCTCCCAAACATTGCATCTCCTGTTCAACGATCGACAATAGCAGAACTTGCCGCATTGCCTTGAGAATCAAAGGCCGACATTCTCGTGCGGCTGCAGGCCGAACCAATCGTCGGCCTCGGATGTTAAGCTGTTACAATATAGCAGGTTGTGCGGAGAAGTCAAGCGTCGATATTCAGAGTGTACCGCCTGTCGAATTGAGTCGTGGCGCAATCGCGCGCCGCAAATCCGATTACTCTTTGCCTATGGACGCTCCGCACATGAAACTGCGCCACCGGCAAAGATGTGGTTAATCAAGTGGTAGGTCGAAACCCTCGCGGTTTCGACTACATAGTCCGAACCACAGGGGTTCGGATCTACGAAACATAACAGAAAAGCCCTCCTGGGGGAAAAAGGGAGAGTCACTATGTCACGGGTATTTCTGGGCAAGATGCGCGGGAAGGTGATTCTGTTCACTATTCTCGCAGCGCTCACTCTGCTTTCGACGGCGGAGGCAATAGGCGCTGAATGTTCCAATGAAATCTACGCCAGATTCAAGAAGGGGGTTGTCAATTTGCCGGACGATAAGGCCTGGCACGCCTGCGACTACACTTCTATCAAATCAGAGGAGGTGTTGACAGCGATACACCAAACGGGTGATGTGTCGATACAGAAGCGTTTCAACGACACAGATCCTGAGCAGGTTATCTTCACGAATCCCGCAGGAATCGAGATCGTCAAACCGACATTCTTCGGTATCTATAAACTCGAGTGTCATGATTCGGTTACCGCAGGCACACTTGCGACAGAACTCACGGAGCTTGACGATGTCATATACGCCTTTCAGAACGGTATGCGCAGTCCTCAGGAAGTGATTCCCAATGATTACTGGTTCCACAGGCAATGGGCTCTGAGGAACTATGGCCAGGCTCAAGGCAACCCGAGAGCGGATATCAAGGCGACTTATGCATGGGAAATCGAAACCGGCAGTGACAGTGTTCTGATCGGAATGCTGGATACGGGTGTTCAGACTGATCACCCCGATCTGGCAGGCAGGGTCAGCGGGGATGTCACCTACGAAGGCGGACACGGCACGCATGTCGCCGGGATAATAGCTGCCAAGACGAACAACGGCACCGGAGTGGCGGGGTTAAACTGGGTTTCGCCAGCTCTCGCCAAAGACATCAGCACCGCAGACTACGAGACGATCGACAACAAATTGATCGCCACAGTGAACGCCGGGGTTGTCGTGC
>JAGVNY010000112.1 GCA_020053015.1 Candidatus Zixiibacteriota bacterium
ATTATGGCTGGGGTGGCGCCATGGAGCATCAGACGTCAACTTCCATCAGCCCGTATTTTGATGCAGAGTACGTGATCCCGCACGAGTTAGGGCATCAGTGGGCTGGAGACAACGTGACTTGTTCTCCGGTGAATCATATGTGGCTGAACGAGGGTTTCGCTTCTTATTCGGAAGTCCTCTATTTCGAATTTCAATATGGTCCAGAGACTGCGAAGTCGTGGCTCGGAAGCCAGAGGCATCTTAGCGCCGGTAGTCCTTATGTCGAGAATTTGGAGACAGACGACGTTTTTGACGGGGAAACGGTATACGACAAGGGATCATGGCTGGTCCATATGCTCAGGCATCAGATGGGCGACGAAATGTTCTTCACCGCGATGGATGACTATTTCCATACTTCCGAGTATGCAGGCGGCAGCGCGAATACAGAGCAGCTCAGTGACTTCCTTTCACAATACTATGGCTCCGACTTGAGCTGGTTTTTCGATGCATGGGTGTACCAGGAAGGACAACCGAACTACAAGTACTCGTATCGCTCGGAGGCCGACCCGGAGAAGAGTGGATATCAGGTCGACTTTTTCCTCGCACAGCAGAATCTCGACGGAATCTTCCCGATGAATGTTGAGATCGCCGCTTATGCCGGCGACTTCGATACGCTGATGAGAGTGTGGAATGGATCGATAGGGGACTATTACCAATTCCATTTCCCGAACCCGCCGGATTCGTTCATTGTGGACCCTGACGACAAGATACTTCGCACGGCAGGTCAGGTGCCGTTCACTATGCACATCAGCGTCGCTGATGTGCCGGACTGCTACTACGGCGTGCCGTTCAGCTTCACATTCTCCGCAGTCGGGGGAACCCCTCCATATACATGGCAGAAGACGCTCGGCCAGTTTCCCTATGGGTTGACGCTTAATCAGAGCACCGGCGAGTTGTCAGGCACACCCGGATGGAAGGCAGAGTACTACTTCAAGATCAAGTGCACCGATTCTTCTGTTCCTGCTCTGACTGAGGAGAGAACCTACACTGTGATCGTGACCGATCCGATCCCCGAGAGCGGCGACTGTGACGGATCCGGAGAGATCGATATTGATGACATAATCTTCCTGATCAACTACGTATTCGCTGGCGGCCCGGCGCCTAATCCGCTCAGCGTTGGGGATGTCAATTGCTCGAGCTTCATCGACATTGACGACATCGTCTATCTGATCAACTATGTCTTTGGAGGAGGTCCGGCTCCGTGCTGAGTTAGCTAAGTGATTTGAGATTTTTCGAAACAGGCAGGCGGGGATCCTCTCCGCCTGCTTTTCTACTTAAGGGACTGTTGAAAAGGTCCTGATTCGGGTTGTGTGGTTCTGGAGGGTACTTAGTGTTCGGGCAGGTCTTGACCGAGACGAAGTGGAGGTTGTGACCTGCCCGTAAGGAGTCATGGAAGCGCCAGGTCACACGCCCCGACTTTGTCGGGACGCAAGACCTGTCGCAACTTCTGGTTGCGTCTGGGTTTTTCGACAGTCCCTTAGGAGGGATCATCCTTGTTGGCGGGAGAGCAGTGACTTGATGTGAGAAATCATCTCCTTGCGAGGCACCGTTACCTGTATATTCTCAGCCTTGAGCCACTCGTCTCTTTCCTTCACATCATGCGACTGTTTCTGACCTGCGAGAAGATCTTTGACTGTGACTTCGCCCCGATCGAATTCATCCGACCCACAGATGACAGCGACCGGAATTCCGAGCCTGTCCGCGTACTGAAGCTGCTTCGGAATGCGGCGCGTATCACCCAGAAAAACCTCAACGCGAAGGCCCGAAGCGCGCAGTTCGGAGGCCATTCCGAAGTAGTCAGCCATCCGACCGCGATCCATCGTGGTGACAATAACGTCCGCGAAGCTCTTTCTGGGGCTGATCATCTGGAGTTTCAAAGCCGCCGCAAGGAACCGGTCGACCCCGATCGATGATCCGGTGCCCGGTGTCGGTTGTCCCGAGAAACGCGAGACGAGATGATCGTACCGGCCGCCCGAGAAAACGCTTCCGTACTCCGGCAGATCAAGAAGAACCGTTTCGAATACCGGGCCGGTGTAGTATCCAAGACCTCGAACGACACTTAGATCAACGCGCGCCTTTGCTCTGTCAACTCCCATCCCCTCAAGGAAGAGGTCGATTTCCCTGAGTTCGTCGAGACCTTGTTTGGCGACAGGTACCCCGGACAGGAGCCCGGACACTTGGTCAAGCTGATTCGGATGTGATGTCTCTGCTATGTTGAGAAATCTCTCAATACAGGATATCTGCTCCTTCGGCAGGCTGAGCCCTGCAATTCGGTCGCCTGACTTGTCCACTCTGCCCGGACCAAGCTCGAGAATAACAGCCTCGCGACCCTGCTTTTCGAGCTTGTCGAGAACGCGGAAAACATCGCCAGCTGCACCCTGGCTGATCCCAGCGTATTCGGCAAGACCGTTCAGTACTTTCCGGTTGGAATATCTGACTTCGTATCTTTCGATCCCCAGACAGGACATCGTCTCCGCCATTACGGCGATGATCTCTGCGTCTGCAGCTACGAGGGAAGTGCCGACGATATCGATGTCGAACTGCAGGAATTCCCTATATCGCCCCGGTCCCGGCTTATCTACCCGCCACACCGGAGCGACTTGGTATCGCCTGAATGGAATCGGAAGTTCACGGTTAGCAGCTACGAATCTCGCAAGTGAAGCGGTCAGGTCGAACCGTAGCCCTATTTCCGTGTCCTCTGGTCCGACGAAATTGAAGATCTGCTGGCGATTCTCGCTGCCGTAGTCTGCACCGAGCAGCGTGGTGAGATGCTCGAGCGCGGGAGTCTGTAGAGGCAAGAATCCAAACTTCTCGAAGACACCCCGTATCCTCTCAATCAGCTCACGGCGAGCGATCTCTTCCTCGGGGGGAAAGTCTCTGAAGCCTTTGACGAGAGCAGCGGGGACGCGCTTGGTTTTGTCAGACATCACATAGCACGATTAAGAGTTTCACCAAATACTGGGGGGGAGATTCGAACTCCCGACCCTCTGATCCACAGTCAGATGCTCTGGCCAACTGAGCTACCCCAGCATTCTTGAAAAAAGGCCCGAAGTGATCACAAAACGGATCTACCAAGGGAAAGCGAATGCCTTCGATATCCGCTCAGGCGTCGGAAAATAAGCCAAATCGGGCATCACCGCAACGGAAAAAAGAACGCCATGTGACCTGCGTTTGAACGTGCTCGCATCGAGCGTTCTCGAATTGCCGAATTGAATTGACATTCGCGAATGCAAGTCTTAATTCCCGTCGTGTCTCAAAACAGGAGAGTAATGCACATGAATTCCGATTTTGTGGAAAAGCTCGCTGTGGAAACCGAATCTCGAATCGTTCTGTTAGTGATGGATGGTCTTGGCGATATCCCTGCAGACGGTAAAGGAACGCCGCTCGAAGAGGCACTCACTCCGAATCTTGACAAGCTTGCTTCAGAGGGGGTCCTTGGGCAGTTCGATCCGGTTGCCCCAGGCATAACACCCGGCTCCGGGCCAGCGCACCTTGCGCTGTTCGGTTATGATCCAGTTGCGAACAATGTTGGCAGAGGTATCCTGTCGGCATTCGGTATTGATTTTGATTTGACAGAGAGAGATGTAGCCGCACGTGTCAACTTCTGTACGATTGACTCAAACGGGAGTATTACTGATCGTCGGGCTGGACGAATCTCGGATGACGAGAACAAACGAGTGTGTGCGAAGGTACTCGCCTCGGTGAAGACGCCCGCCGGAGTGGAGCTATTCCTCAGCACCGAAAGCCAGCACCGTGCGCTGCTGGTGGTCAGGGGAGAAGGTCTTTCGGACAAACTCGGCGACACTGACCCCCAGATGACAGGCGTTCCTCCGCTTGAAGTCAAGGCTCTCGTGCCGGAGGCGGAGGGCGCAGCGACAGCGCTGAGAGACATTCTGAAGCAGGTCAAGCGAGTATTGGCGGACGAGAAGAAGGCGAACATGATGTTGTTGCGAGGATACTCTGGCTTCAAGAGGCTCCCGTCGATGAAGAACAGATTCGGACTGAACGCCTGCGCGATTGCCGAATATCCGATGTACCGGGGTTTGGCTAAACTGGTCGGTATGCATGTGTTGCCACCATACCGGGACTTCCAGGATGCGGTTGCCGTACTCAAAGCCAACTGGAGTGCGCACACGTTCTTTTTCGTTCACGTGAAAAAGACCGACTCCTACGGCGAGGATGGCAATTTCGAGGCCAAGAAGCACATCATCGAGGATGTCGACAAGACCATCGTGCCCGGGATCGTATCATTGAATCCCGACGTGCTCGTCGTGACTGGAGACCACTCGACACCGTGGTCAATGAAGGCGCACAGCTGGCACCCCACGCCCGTGTTGATGCGCGGAAAACTGGTGCGCCGGGATCGCTGCACGCGATTCTCAGAGACGGAGTGCCAAACAGGCGGGCTTGGCAGACTGCCACTCGTCGATCTCATGCCGATTGCTCTCTCGTGCGCAGGCAAACTCGTGAAATTCGGAGCTTGAGACCTTGGTGCAGGGACTTCAGTGCTTCCGAGCCGGGAACAGCCGGTGTAGTCTGTCAGTTCGATATGATCGAGCACTTAACCGTTAACTTGAAGGAGGATCTCAAATGCCAGTGAAGACAACCACGAAGGAGATTCAGAAGGACATCGTGTCCAATATGAAGCTATGGCAGAAAATCGAGAATGCGTCGGTTGCATCCACCGGCAAGATCATTCAGAAGACCGACAATCCGATCATCAGGATGGTCATGGAGATAATTCAGCAAGACTCGCAAATGCATTACCGTGTGCAGGAGTTGATTGCAGAAAGCCTCGAAGGCAAGGCAGTTGCGCTGACTCCCGAGGACGTTCGTGATGCATGGAGCATGATCGAAAAGCACATCGAGCTCGAGAAGAAGACGGTCGAATTCGCGGAATCGGCGCTGAAAGCATTGAAGGGCAGAAAGATGGTCGTGCAGGAATACCTGCTCAACTATCTTCTTGAGGATGAGAATAAGCACAATCACATTCTCGAATCACTCGGCATTATCAAGAAGGGACTCTATCCATACGGATAAATCAGGCCTGGCAGGGTTTGAAGCTTTGAGGCACGCTCCGGCGTGCCTTTCTTGATTTCAGCTCCAATGACCGAGGATTTCCGGACATGGGTGACGAGCATTGCGTGAGAGAAGCGCTCAGCGAGTCGAATAGTGATGCACTACGGCATCTATCAGAGCGGGGATTGAATGCGTGTCCGACTCGACTGCGACAGAGTATCCGGCTGCACGCACGGTGGCGCTCGTCGACGGACCGATCGAAAAGATTGAAGCTCTATTGAAGAGCAGTGACAACTCATCATGTGACAGGTTAGCTGCGAATCCATCGAATGTCGAGCTGCTCGTGAACAGGATTGCATCAGGGGGATACTCGATCAGCCTATCTCTCATGTCATCCGACCAGCGGACATGCATCGTCTCATAGACAATCAACGGTTCAACCAACGCGCCAGCTTCGGATACCTTCTGCTCAAGCGAATCATCTCCGAGGTTGCCGCGAATTCTGATCACGTGTTTGCCGCGCAGGTCGTATTTCGAAACGAGTTCTGATGCGAGACACATCACAGTCGCATTCGACGGAGTGAAGTCAGAGGTCATGTGCCAACTTGCGAGCGCGCGCGAAGTACCTTCACCGACGGTAGCTATTTTGACACGATGAATCCGCCGAATGTCACCGAATAGCTCGGTGAACGCCTGCATGAAGTACCTCACACCGTTCTCGCTCGTGAATACAAACCATCCGCCTGATTCGAGTACTTGCTCAAGCGCTTGCCAGCACGTCCCTCCGCCGAAAGGCTTGGTCGCAATGGTCGGATATGCGAGTACCTCAGCCCCCAGATCGCGCAGGGTAGTATATGTCTCCGCAGCTTGATCCGCAGCCCGCGTAACCAAGACCCGAATTCCGGACAGAGGTTTTCCGCCGAACCAGTCGAGAGTTTGGCGCAGATCGACAACGCTTCCGATAACAATGATTGCAGGAGCTTTGACTTGCTGGTCCGCCATGTCGGACGCGATCGCGCCGAGAGTGGATATCACGGTTCGTTGCGTCGGGTATGTTCCTCGTTCAATGGCTGCCGCAGGAGTATCCGACGACATGTCTGACGCCAAGAGCGCAGTTGCGATCTTGCCGATCTCACCGACTCCCATGTAGATCACAATCGTGCTCCCGTCAAGCTTTGCAAGCTTGTCCCACGGCACGCTTGGTTCAGACTTTTCGCCCGCGCCATGGCCTGTAGCAAGAACCACGTAGGACGCCCTGCTGCGATCGGTGATTGGGATTCCGCAATAGGCGGGAGCCGCTATTCCGGCGGTGATTCCAGGAACAATCTCGAAGGGAACCCCGTGTTTCTTCAGGAATACTGCTTCCTGGCCTCCGCGGCCGAACACGAGAGGATCGCTTCCCTTGAGCCTTCCGACACGCTTACCGCTGCGGGCGAGTTCGAGCATCCTCTGATTGATTTCATCCTGAGTCATGCTTGGCCGCCAGCCCCGCTTGCCGACGTATGTCCTTTCGATGTGCGCTGGAAGCCACACCACGAGCTCACTCGGAATGAGACTGTCGTAGAGCACGACGTCGCATTTGCGAAGCAGCCGGAGGCCTTTTGCAGTGATCAGCTCCGGATCTCCGGGCCCTGCTCCTATGAGATACACAATTCCTGTCGCCATCTGATGCTTATCTCACTCCGTGCGGCGTTGGGAGTCCCTTCGCGACGCAGTCGACGCGCCAGATGCTGTCAGGAAGGGATTTCTGACAGCGCAGGGAAACGTCCGTCTCAAAGGAGCCTCATCAACGTTGACAAGATTTGAGGAAAACCTTTACAACATCTCCTCAAGCTCTCGCTCGATTTCCTCTTTGCTCTTGCTCTTGATAATTGTCTTCCAGTCGGCGGCAAGGAAGCGTTCGAAGCAAGCAGCTTTGGCCTCGGAGTCGTGGTCGTGTCGATCCTGCACCATCTTGCGAAAGACATGAGCGTATCTGGCTATCTTGTTCCAATGTGTCGGGAAGATATCTTCGAGAAGAATTCTCAGGTAGCTGGACAGAAAAGGAGCCCTGCCATCGGTCGACACTGAAATTGTCAAATGGTCACGCTTAACGACTGCAGGAAATATGAAGCTGCACAGCTCCGGATTGTCAACGATGTTGACGAGCGTCCCGGAGTTCACGCAGTCTCCGAAGACGGCCTCGTTAACGGACTTGTCGTCGCATGCGGAAATCACGATTCTGTATTGCGACGCTTCAGGGCTTCTGTACTCTCGTGATTCGAGCGTTAGCTTGCCGCTGTCCGCGTAATATCGAATCTTATCCACAACCTCGGGGGCTATCACCGTCACCTCGGTGTCGTAGTCAAGAAGATGATCTATCTTTCGGAGGGCTACATTTCCGCCGCCGACCACCAGCACGCGGCTTCCTTTGAGTGACACACAGACTGGAATGTACTTTGATCCCATTTATTGAACTCCGTTGGAACGCTTGCCTTCACTCCACCGACTTCACACGAGCGCTTATCTGCATGAGTCGACTCACCAGTCTACGGCTTGCCTTATCGATTGCGTACTTCAGGTCGGGTTTGAGGTTTCTGAGCAGCGGGCCGAGCTCCTCCTGCCGAAGGGACTCGAACGCGTCGCCCAAACCGTTGTAAAGTGGCTCGTGAAGCATATGACTGTACCAATAGTTGAACTCGCTTAGCTTATGCTCGATGATTGACTCGGCTTCGGGGATTGCGTCTAATGCGTTCTGCTGCTGGTCTGCGACGAACTGCTTGAGGTGGTCCAGATCGAGCACCTCCACACTTTCGCTCTTCGCAGGATCGAATTCCACGTCTCTCGGCACGGCCATGTCCATGATCAGAAGTTTCCGCCCGAGTCTGCCGGAGACAGCGCGGAGAATCATCGCCTCATCTATGACCACATCCGGAGCGCTGGTGCATGCGATTACACAATCCGCTTCAGTCAGTAACACCGGAAGTTCATCCAGTGAATGAGCCGTCGCACCGAATCTTGTTACGAGGCCGGCAGCCCTTTCCGGCGTCCGATTAGCGAACATTATCTTGCCGGGTTTGTGTTTCGACAGAGCGTCTGCCGCGAGGGAGATCATCTGGTTGACACCGACGAAGAGAATGACCGGGTTTTCCACCTTTTCTATCTTCGATTGCAGCAGCCTCATACATGCAGAGCTGACTGAGCAGGGGCCTTTTCCCATATCGGTGTCGGTTCGAACGGCCTTTCCGACTCTGAAAGCCTGATGAAAGAGCCTGTGAATCAGCTTTCCAGCCGTCTTTACTGAGCACGCGGAGCTGTATGCGTCCTTCAGTTGTCCGGCGATCTGGCTCTCGCCGACTACAAGCGAGTCCATTCCTGCAGCAACTCGGAACAGATGGTCTGCGGTGTCCCCGTCCTTGTGCACATAGAATCTCGAAGATAGCCCTGACATGTCAACGCCTGAGTTCATCCGATAGAATTCTGCGACTATACCGAGTGGATCGAAGGCCGCATCGACTACCATATAGAACTCGACGCGATTGCAGGTCGATACGATCAGCGACTCCATTACCCCGGGCAACCCGCCAAGCACCGCGTTGGCTCTGGCAATGGAATCATGACCGATCTGCAGCGGTTCTCGCTCTGACAGCGTCGTGTTCCTGTGGTTCAGTCCACAGACGACCAGATGCCACTTAGCTCTCATGAATTGATCACTCGGCTTCGACGTGAGATCACAGCCGTGCCGCCTGCACGCCGCCTCCGACAACATATACGTCCGAGAATCCTTCGTTGCGGAGGGCAATCGCAGCTTGGTATGCGCGCGGTCCTCTGCGGCATATAACGTATGTGCGCCTCGATTTGTCAAGGTCGGCAAGTCGGGAGCGCAGCTCTCCGAGCGGAATAACCGAAATCTCATACCCAGAACCAACAGGCATCGGCTCGGCAACTGCCTCAGATCGCTCTCGCAGGTCAATGAGAAGCGAACCGTCAACAGGTTTACAGTCAGGCGCTGCAAACTGAACGCCCCGGGTCTGAGCGACCGCCATTGCGCCAAGGTGATGCATGGGGTCGAGAGCCTCGGAGTAAGGAGGAGCGTAGCAATGCTCGAAATTCAGTAGATCATCGACCGTTCCGCCCTTCTGAAGAAGCGCAGAAAACACGTCGATGCGTCTGCAAACATCACCTTCGCCTACGGCCTGAAGCCCGAGAATACGTCCGTCATCCGAGGCATACACCATTTTCAGAGAATATATCTTGAATTCGGGGAAGTAGTCAGGTTTGTCAGGAAATGTTCCCCAGACTGTCTCTGCTCTGTATCCGATCGTATCAGCGAGTTTGTGCGTAATTCCGACCGATCCGACGTTCATGTCGAAAATCTTCACGATGAACGATCCGAATGTTCCCTTGAATTCTGTCGGAACACCTGCGAGGTTCTCTGCGATTACTCGCCCGTGTTTGTTGGCAAGTGAACCCATTGGCATGTATATGTAAGAGCCTGTGGTGCGATGATATGACTCGACGCAGTCTCCTCCAGCGTAGATGTTTGGATCTGACGTCATCATGTGTGAGTCGACCAGTATCCCACCGCGCACGCCTATTTGAAGACCGCATGCTTTGGCGAGGGAGACTTCCGGCCGGACGCCGAGGCACAATATAACGTAGTCGCATGCCAGTCGGGAGCCGCCGTGGAGCTCGATCACCGGTGTCTCGTACTGAAGTGAGATTCGATCGATGTCGACGGAAGTGAGAATCTCAACTCCCTTTCTTTTCATCTCCCGCTCAGCTATCGCAGCCATATCTGCGTCCAGCGCGTAGGGGAGTATCTGCTTTTCCTTTTCCAAAACGACCGTCTCGATTCCCCACAGGCCTGCGGCGGCTTCGGCGACCTCGCAACCGATCAACCCCGCTCCCACAATGACTACTTTGCCGATCTTTCCTGTCTGCGCAGCTTTGCGGAAGGCGATAGCGTCATCTGGTCGAGTAAATGTTCTGATTCGGTCACTCGTCTCCACCGGAAACAACGGCTTCTTAGGAACAGAGCCGGTAGCAATAACGAGCTTGCCGTACTTATGCTCGAATGTCTCGCCTGTCTTGAGCATCCGCACGGTAACGGTCTTGCTTGCTCTGTCGATGCTGACGATCTCAGCGCCAGTGATGACGTCAACTCCCTTCGACTCAGCGAAGAACGCCTTGTCTCTGCGCACACCGTAGCCGGTGGTCAGAAGACTGTCGAAGCTCTCGATGTCTCCGGATGCGAAATACGGCAGTCCGCAGCCTGCATACGAGACAATGTCCTCCCGTTGGTAGAGAGTGATCGACGCGTTTTGAAGACGCCTGGCTAAACAACAGGCTGTCTTAGGGCCTGCAGCCACGCCGCCGATTATGACGATATCTGATTTCTTCATGCTGTCAGTCAATTACTCCATCAGTGCGATGATTCGCGATCAGCAGGCAAATCGCACGCCACCGATCAACTGGTCTGCAATTCTCGCAGGTATCGAAACCGCAGTGAAGATTGGGTTCCGGCTTTCGGGACTGTTGAAGAAGTCCCGATTCGGGTTGTGTGGTTCTGGAAGGCGAATAGTGTTCGGGCAGGTCTTGACCGCGACGAAGTCGTGGTTGTGACCTGCCCGCAACCACTTG
>JAGVNY010000009.1 GCA_020053015.1 Candidatus Zixiibacteriota bacterium
ATCGAACGGACGGCCGAAATCCCCCGCTGCGCCGCCCCAGTTGCCTCGCGCGTCCGGCACAATTGCCAGTATCCGCGCGCCGACAGCCGCGGCTATCGCACACGAGGCCGAGGTACCCCAGAACTCGCAGAAGTAGTTCCTGTCATCATTGCAGGTTGACACCCACTTGTTGCTGCCGAGATCCCCCATTCTGTCGAGTGTCCAGATCTTCCTTCCGGGAGCAACAATGTCCAGAGCGGGACCTCTGGCGCTGAACGACTCGACATTGTCCCACTCATTGGTTGCGCCGACGGAGATGACATACTCAGAGTTTGCCGGAAAACCCATCTGACGTTGCACATCGTTACCGGCGGCTGCAAATGTCACGGCGTTGAAATTGTAGGCGTGACGGAGCGCAGTCTGGATGTCATCCGACTGGTAATTCTTGTGCCATGGAAGCACGATAATGTCGCACTTCTGGAATGCCGCGTCCAACGCCGCACAGCGCAGACCCATCGCAAGAGAGGCGTCGGAGGAGGTCTTGGTGCTGTCCACGATCTTGTAGAGCTTGAACTTTTGCGTCGGCGCGATACCGACCACGCCAAGCTCATTGTCCATAACAGCGTTGATCAGACCGAGCACGTGCATGCCGTGCGCCCAGTACTGCTGCGGGCTGGGATGGTCGGGCAGATTCTCCGGAACGCTCACATCCGGATCCCAAACGTTGTTCGAATCGGCGAAGGCGTTGCCGGCGACATCCAGCGTTTGGATGATTCGGGACAGGTCGAAATCCTCGTGATCCAAATCCCAGCCGACGTCGAAGATCGAGATGACAACATCCTGCACCGCGAGGGGGAAGCTCAGAGCTGTCTCAAAATCGATGTCAGCCCCGGGTGTACCTCCCGACTGACCTGTGTTCTTCAAGTACCACTGGTTACCGTAGTATGGATCGTTTGGCGCGGCATCCAGCGTCAGGTCGTTGTAGAAATTGGGTGTGGCGTATTCGACCGAATCGTTGAAGTAGAGCGCGTTGGAAAGTTCGAGAAGCTCGTCAGCGGTCGCGCCGGTCATGCGCACGACGTACCGCCACTCATCAATGGTGTCGACATGCTGGATGATCTCGGCGCCATGCGCGGCAAAGAACGAATCGGCGAAGAACCATGCGTTCGGGAATACGACGGAGTCGATCCTGACTATGAACTCGTCGGTGATATACACCGGCGTGCTGTCAGGCGTACTGAGGACAGGGTTGACGATCTTGACTCCGGGAACGCCGTGCAACACGACGATTGCCGAATCGGGATCCCAGCCCTCGCTCAAGTGGTATGTCCACGAGGTGCTGTTGACCGGAGCGGGCGGATAGCTGTCATCGATGCACGGATGATCTACTTCCAAGGCATCCTTTCTGTTGGGTTGATACCCCTCGTCGGGGATGATCGTGATGAGACTGTCGCTGAGTTCGACGCCTATCTGCTCTCCCTGAAAGTAGTAATGGAAGTCGTCCGCGGCAGCGGATGAAATGAGCAGAACGAGGCCGATCAGCGCGATCAGTGTCGTCCAATGAGGCTTAGTCATATTAGTATTCCTTTCAGAATGCGAAGCAACATGTTACATTGTTTCCGGTCCCGAGAGATCGGGGAATCCCAGGCGTCCCGCCGAAACGGGATGCCCGGTTGTGAGGCGCGGCAGCGGTTCAGCACAAGCGATGCTGCCGCGCCAGTTGTTTCTCCATCGGTCAGACTCCGGAGGTGATCGACCCAAGTTATGGGTGTAGGTGTTCTCTCTACTCATACAGCCTTCCCTGCGGATCGAGCTTGAGCAGCCAGTAATCGCTCGCACCCGCGCCAAACGATTCAGTCATTGCTCCGACCATTAAGCCACCATCGGGGGCAACGGCGATAGACCTCGCCCCGTCTGCCTGATCGCCGCCGTATCTTCTTTCCCAGAGCAGTTGTCCGGAGTTGTCGACCTTGGCGAGATAGACATCGGCAGAGTTGGCGACTGCGGCGAAATCACCGGCAACCACATAACAACCGTCCGCTGTAGAGACGATACTCCATCCATTGCCCTTGAAGTCCCCTCCGAGGATCAATTCCCATAGCTTGTTGCCTGAAGCACCGAATTTGAGCAGCAGAATGTCATCATCATCGGAAGAGACCGGATCCTCACCATACCAAGTACCTGCTACGATCACTTCCCCTTCAGCTCCGACTGTCACAGACCAAACATAGTCATGAAGACCGCCCCGAAAGGTTCGATACCAGACTTGGTTTCCGGAGTCATCGATCTTCATGATGAAATCGAAGTGCGGAATGTCATATCCCCCCCCTGTTCCTGCTATCACATATCCGCCATCAGGAGTGGCTGTGATAGATAGCGGTGCGAGATAAGGGCCGACGGACAGCGTCAGAGAGTCGACCCAGAGAATCTCGCCCGATTCGCTAAGCTTGAGAATGAAACTGAAACCCAGACTCTCCTCCGGAGTCGTGGGAGAATGGGCGTACGTATCTCCGATAGCTATGTAGCCACCGTCGTGCGCCACGACTGCTGCCCTCCCGCTGGTCACATCCATACCGTCGTACTGTATCTCCCACAGCAGATTACCGGAACCGTCGACCTTGAGGAAGTAAGCGTCAGAACTCTCGGTGAACCCAATGTAACCGGCCATCATGTATCCGCCGTCAGGCGTAACGGCTATCGTGCGAGCAGTGCTGACTGGGGAGGTTGCGCAGGTTTTGGCCCATTCGAGACTGCCGTTGGTGTCAACTTTGACCAGATAGATGTGACCGAAACTCCAACTGTCGCCGACAATAACATATCCGCCGTCGGGAGCGACAGCGACATCATCCACGAACTCCCAGTCCCAACCCCCGAATGTTCTTGCCCACGTGACATAGTACTTCTCGAGTGTCGTGTCAGATACCACATCTGAGATTGTGGACTTGTTGTCCGCATCGTCGACAGCTTTGATAGCGAAGAAATACTGCGTCAGTTCCTCTAAGCCAGTCACGACGAATGATTCTGGACTGCCCGCCGGTTTCGGTGTCGGTTCGCCCTCACACTGAGTCGCGCTGTCCCAGTTGGCAGATGTGATCTCGGACTTATGATATCTGATGTCATAAGCCGCTGCTGTCCCTCTGTCGCCGTTGTCGCCGGGGGCTGTCCAGCGCAGGGTTATGCTTCCCGATGTCGCGCTGTCGGCGACAATGTCGGTGATAGCGGCTGGGGGTATCGTGTCGTTCAGCTTGATGTCGACGAGTCTGTCGTCGGTACATGACCAGATACTCGCCGTCACAAACAGGATTAGGAAACCTCGCATCCCTGTCAGCTTTCCCACAGCAGAGCTGTGAGGCACCACCGCAGAGGCTGCACCGATCAGCGTCTTCTGTTCTGTTCTCACTTAGTGTTCCTCCTCTCCTCCCGCGCCGTCAGGAATCTTCCCTGACACCACCTCGTACCTACCCGTCGTTCAGCCTTCGGCTGGAGCTGTGGGTGGGCTACACTCGGTCAGCTTGTAGGTCCGAATCCCGCAAAGCGGGACGGTTCGGAATACCATGTCTGTCCCTCACCCCGGTCTTCGTCTTCAACCCCTCTCCCAGTTGGGAGAGGGGTCGGGGTGAGGGAGTCGAAACCACAAGGGTTTCGACCTACATCGCCTCCGGAGGAGATCGACTCAAGCGATAGGTCAGAGTGGCTTCGCTACTCATACAATCTCCCCTGCGGATCAAGCTTGAGAAGCCAGTAATCACCCGCGCCTGCGCCGAACGACCATGTCCCTGCTCCAATGATGAAGCCGCCGTCTGGAGCGACGGAGATCGAGAGCGCAAGATCGGCCTGATCCCCACCGTAGACTCTCTCCCAGATCAGTTGCCCGGAGTTGCCAACTTTGGCAAGATAGACATCAGCCCATTCGCCGTTGCCGAATGAGTATGACCCTCCAGCAACCAGATAGCTTCCATCTGCAGTGGCTACTACGCTTTGCCCGTCATCCTGCACGTCTTCTCCGAGTATAAGTTCCCATAGCTTGCTGCCCGAAGCGTCGAATTTGACCAGCAGGATGTCGTTGTCGTCTGACGAGAACGGATCGCCACCAAGCGCGTCACCCGCTACAACGAACTAGCCTTCTGCTCCGACGGTCACAGACCAAATGCCATCACGTAAGTCGTCTCGAAAGGTCCGGTACCAGATTTGGTTTCCGGAGTTGTCGATCTTCATGATGAAGTCGAAATAGGGAATGCTGTAACCTCCCCCGCATCCAACTATCACATATCCGCCATCGGGGACGGCTGCAATAGACAGTGGTGCGAGCCAAGGGCCGACTGACAGCGTCAGAGAATCGACCCAGAGAATCTCGCCCGACTCGCTGAGCTTCATGATGAAGCTCCAGCCGTAGTCTCCTTCCATAAACTCGACTTCTGACCACCCAACCGCCATGTACCCGCCGTCGTGAGCGACAACGGCTGCCCTCGCGTTGGCCACCCCCACTCCGTCGTACAGCGTCTCCCATAGCAGATTTCCTGATCCGTCAACCTTCAAGAAGTAAGCGCTCGGGTCCTCGGTGTACCCCCGATCACCAGCCATCATGTACCCCCCGTCAGGGGTGACGGCTATCGTGCGAACTGCGCTGAATGAAGAGGTTGCGCAGGTTTTCGCCCATTCGAGATTGCCGTTGGTGTCGACCTTGACCAGATAGAAGCTGCCGAAAGTCCAACTGTCGCCGACAATAACATATCCGCCATCGGGAGCTACGGCTACCCCCTTCGCAAACTCTTCATCCCATCCGCCGAACGTTCTCGCCCATGTGACGTAGTACTTCTCGATCGTTGTGTCTGAGACGGTATTCGAGAGCGTAGACTTGTTGCTGGCGTTGTCGATGGCTCTGATAGCGAAGAAGTATCCTGTCAGCTCTTCCAAGTCTGTCACAACGAACGACTCCGGGCTGCCGGCAGGATTAGGTGTCGGTTCATCTTGACACTGGGTCGCGCTGTCCCAGTTTGCAGATGTGATCTCGGACTTGTGGTATCGGATATCATAAGCGGCTGCTGTCCCTCTGTCACCGTTGTCACCCGTCGCCGTCCAGCGCAGGGTTATGCTTCCCGACGTCGCGCTGTCGGCAACAAGGTCAGTGATAGCGGCCGGTGGTATCTTGTCGTTTACATTGATGTCGATCACCCTGTCGTCGCTGCATGACCAGATACTCGCCATCACAAACAGGATTAGGAGCTTTCGTAGGTCAAGCGGCCTGTCCGCTTGACGGAATGGTCTCCAGAGTCGAAACCACGAGGGTTTCGACCTACTTCTCCATTTCGTTTTCATTGTAGC
>JAGVNY010000094.1 GCA_020053015.1 Candidatus Zixiibacteriota bacterium
TATCAATGAAGCTTACACTCTCTCGCAGAAGCTCGCTGCTGAGATCAAGTCACTGGTCGACGAAACACAAGACTACGACTTGCAGCGCCTCCTGAAGAAGGTCGAGGCGCAGGTGATGGATATCCAGCACAATCTGAAGCTTATCTCGCGGACAGCGAGTGACGAGGAGTAGTGAGTATGACTGACCAATTCAATCAGGAAGTCGATCCGTATCTTCTGCAGCTGGTCTTTTCGCTTGAAGCGGCGGCAATGCAGCAGCTCGGCAAGCTCCAGAATCCGATGACCGGCAAAGTGGAGCGGGATATTGAGCTTGCAAAGGCAACTATCGACATGCTCGGCATGGTTGAGAAGAAGACAGCAGGCAATCTGACACCCGATGAGGATCGATTGGTGAAGCACGCACTCTATCAGCTTAGAATGAACTATCTGGACGAGCTTCGAACGGACAAAGACAAGCCTTCAACCGAAGGCGAGGCGCCATCTACCCAGGGCAGCGCTTCGTCGGAAGCTGAGTCCGATAATCCGACAAACTGAACTTTGGTGAAACCGGAATAGAGCCGCTGGGTATAAAGGGCTGGAGGAGTTCCAGTCGACCGCTACACCCGGCCTGTTTCTGTTAATACTGTTGAATATGATCGAAACCCTGAGCCAACAACTCCTTACGGAGCTTTCAGAGATATTTGGCCCTCGTCTCAAATGTGACGAGTTGCTGTCGCGGCACACGACATTCGGAATCGGCGGTCCAGCAGATGCGTTTGTCACTGTTCATACCCCTGACGAAATGTCTGACACGATAGCGCTTTGCATGAAGCACTCGGCTCCATACTTCATCATCGGGGGTGGCTCCAACATCCTTGTTGCTGACTCCGGCTATCGGGGATTGATCATAAAGTGCGCCATAGATCGTTTCTTGAGAGATGGCTGCCGAATCACGGTCGGGGCAGGTTATCCGTTGGAGCGATTGATCGACGAAGCCTGCGATTTGGGGCTCAGAGGGATCGAAATGCTCGCTGGCATCAAAGGCTCCGTTGGTGGGGCCATCTACGGAAACGCAGGCGCCTACGGTGGTGCGATATCGGATTGCCTCGAGTCCGCGCTGATTGCTCCTCCCGGTGGTCGACCAAGGCTGGAACCCAGAAACTATTTTGCATTCGCATACAGGAACAGTATATTGAAACGGACTCATGAGGTTGTTCTGGAGGCAACGCTTACGTTGTCCGAAAGCCCGGCAGAAGCGCTGAAGAAGGAGAGAGACAGGATTCTGGAGATGCGAGCACAGAGACATCCCGAGACTGACTGCTCGGCTGGCTGCTTCTTCAAGAATATCGAGAAAAGGGATGAGCCGTTCGGGAAGCTGTCAGCAGGTATGCTTCTGGAGAAGGTGGGCGCTAAGGACACATTTGTGGGGCAAGCCGGTGTGTTTCAGGGACATGCAAACATAATCGTCAACCTCGGAGGCGCGCGAGCCGATGAGGTCAAGAGACTCGCGTCCATGCTGAAGGAGAAGGTCAGGGATGAATTCGGTTATACATTGGAAGAGGAAATAACTTACGTTGGCGAATTCAACTAAGGAGGCATGTCGGACGATTTCTACAGTATGACTTTGACTTGCAGAGGTTTGTCTTAAGTGCGATCTTTACACGGCCCTTGTGCTAAGGCTGCACTCCTCGTTGCTTTCCTCTCTCTGCTGACCGGCTTAGCTCCGGCTCAGCCCGCGTTGCTTAACTACGATCCGTATCCGTTTCTAACGGTAGAGCCGTCACCTGAGTGGTCCGGATTGAGCATTTCAAAGACCGACTACGCACTGCTTTCTACCGGAAACAAGCTGAAGGTGGCCGAGAATTTCGAAGTAGACAAGAAGACCCACGCATTCACTTTGTCTCGAAACTACACCTTCGACACATCGCTCGATCCGTTCACTCTGTACGAGCCGGTTTCCATCGAACCGAAAGTCTACAACAGCTTTAGAGTCAAGCACAAGAATCGGGAATACTGGAAACAGAGCCTGAACGCCTCCGTGAAGAAAGAAGAAGCCGACAAGGCGAAGGGCCTCGTCAACATAACCGTTCCGATCAAGTTCCCGAAACTGGTTGGTAGCCTTATCGGAGAGGGCGGAGTCGGGCTTCGCGTGAATGGATACTACAAGGTCACGTTTGACGGGCGCAGCCAATGGGACGACAAGGCACGTGTGGCCGCATATAAGCAGAGCAAGTTCCCGTCACTGAACATGGAGCAGCAGTCTTCTTTCAAGATCACCGGAACTATCGGCTCCAAGATCGAAGTTCAGGTGGATCAGGACTCCAAACGCCAGACAGACCTCGACAATAGAATCCAAATCCGATTCAAAGGCGATGAGGACGATATCGTCCAGACGATAGAAGCGGGCAATACGAATCTCTCGCTTCCGAACACTCAGTTTGTCGGCTATTCATCGCGAGTTCAGGGGCTCTTTGGCATCAAAGCTACTGCCAAACTCGGCAATCTGAGCGCGACAGTGATAACTTCGCAGGAGAAGGGGAACACCGAAAAGTCATCCTTTACCGCGGGAGCGCAGCAAAGCACGAAGTACATCCGCGATTACAACTACATGAAAAACACGTTTTTCGACATTTTCCGCCCCGAGGATGGTGTGATACTGGACGTTGACAAGATCATTGATTACCGTCTATATATCAGCGAGACAGATCTCGAGAAGACGCCTCAACCAGGCAATGCATTCGTGGATCCTCGGAATCACGAGCAGTATGCAAGCGAGAATGTTACAACTACCTGGCTTGAAGTCGACCGGGATGCCTATTGGCTGTATGAGAATGAGCACTACATAGAGATCAGATCACTGTATCTCGACGGCCGCAGCCTCGCGGCGTATCTGGAAGTTCTCCACGGGGCTGATACACTCAGGTTTGGCAGAATCAAAGACCTGGCGGCGGGCGACTCACTGGAGCTGAAGCTCATCAAGGAGATACAACCGAGAGACGATCATGAGACGTTTTACTATGAATGGAAGAACGTCTACAACCTCGGTGCGAGGGACATCGATGAAGACGGCATTGAAATCAAGATATACAAGGGAACTGTAGGACAAGAGACACAAGCCGATGCTACCGTCGATCACGTCGATGACGGAACGCCCTATATTCAGGTTCTGGGACTCGACAGGCTCGATCTGAACGGCAACCCCAATCCGGACGGGTTGCTGGACATGGTTGACAACGTGATCTTCCTCGATAGGGGCTATCTCTTTTTCCCGGATACCATGCCATTCATCAATCCTGCTCTAACCGACGACAAAGTACCAGAAATCTACAGTTCGAAGACGAATCTACAGCAGTACTCGAAATACTACCTTGCCGTCCAACTTCGCCAGCGTCAGACCGAGTACTCTCTGGGCAAGATGAACATTATTGAAGGCTCCGAAATCGTTACGCTCAACGGCAGGCGACTTGTCAAAGATACGGACTATACTATCTACTACGATCTCGGTCGCATCATATTCCGAACCGATGACGTGCTCGATCCTACGGCCAACGTCTCAGTCGACTTCGAGTATCAGCCTTTCATAGCCGCCGAGAAGAAGTCTCTCTTCGGCACAAGGCTCGATTACGTGCTCTCAAGAGACTTCAAATTCGGCACGACAGTGCTGTACAAGAGCGAGAAGTCAACTGATCGAAAGCCGCGAGTTGGACAGGAGGAGTCGAAGTATCTCGTGTGGGATGCAGACTTCTCTGGAAGTTTCGAACTGCCGCTTCTCACGGACATGTTGGATGCCCTGCCGCTGATCGAGGCAACATCGGCTTCCCGCGTAGGACTTCAAGGTGAGATAGCGCAGAGCGTACCCAATCCCAATACTCGCGGAGATGCGTATATTGACGATTTTGAAGGCTCGCGAGAGGCTATGAGCCTCGGAGTTCTGAGACATGCATGGACTACGTGCTCGCCTCCCGAGGATAACTCCGGCGCGGACAATTTGACAAATCCCGGCTTCTTCACGAACATCGAGAGCAATCCGCGCGGAAGGCTCATTTGGTATAACCCCTGGAATGAGACCCCGATCACTCAGATATGGAACCGCGACGTGCAGGAACGCGACAACAGGACCAACACACTGGTTCTTAGGTTCGATCCCGACAGCGCTTACGGAGTGGAGTCATGGGGAGGCGTGATGAGAGCGATCAATCGCGGTTCGTGGGACCAGAGTCAGGCTCAGTTCCTCGAAATCCGCATGAAACGCCCGTCAGGCGCCGGCCAGATGAGAATCTACCTCGGCGAGATATCAGAAGACATTGATGGAGATGGCAGCCCTGACACAGAGGACAGATTATATCTCAACGACATCCTCGACGACGAAGAGGACGTTGGGCTTGACACTTGGACGGATGCCCAGGAGAGAGAGAACCTCGGGATCAACGCCACCGATCCGTCAGGCGACAACTGGTTCTACGATGATAAGAACCCGGACAACTACGAAGGGATCAACGGCACCGAAGGAAACGCAATCGATCCTGGCCGAGGATATCTGCCAGACACCGAGGACATCAGCGGCGACAACAGCTTGAATAAGGAAAACTCCTACTACGAGTTCGTGCTCGACTTCCTGAATCAGTCAAAGTATGAAGTACCGAACTCTGAGAATGACAGTGGCTGGGTAACGTACAGGTTCCCATTCGATGCCCCGGACGACTCTACCGGCGACTCGCTTTGGCAGCAGACTAAGTACGCACGACTGATTCTCACCGGGTTCCAATCTCGTGCGACAGTAGAGATCGCGGCGATGGACATCGTCTCGACGAGCTGGCTGGTTCAGCCGCTCGACACGTTCGGTACGACACCGGCGTTATCGATGGCAGATGAAGAGGAGGCCAAGCTCGAAGTGGCCGTCGTCAACACAGAAGAGAACGAAGCCTATTTCCCGCCTCCGGACGTAGAGGGTTACTACGACAGAGTCAGTGAGACTCGGGAGAAAGAGCAGTCGCTGCTCCTTAAGTACTCCAACTTCACTCCCGGCACGAGAGGAATCGCCGAAAGAATTCTCTACAAGAGCGAAAACTACGCCGGCTATCGGCGTCTCCAGATGTACGTACACAGCGATAAGGACTTAGATTCGAACGCCATGTTCATATTCCGGTTCGGAACTGACAAGTCAAACTACTACGAATTTCACACGGAGCTCCACCGGAATGGCGCCGGACTTTGGGACACGCGAAGCTACGTGAATATCGACTTCGATGCCATCACGCAGGTCAAGGACAGCCTGCAGACTCTCAGGGAAGAAATCACCGACACGAATTTCCTCTCGCTGGGCACCTACGCGATTCGTGGGCGACCGAGCGTTACAAACGTCATCTACTTCGCGGTTGGAGTTGAGTATTCAGACAAGGCGCCGCCAGACAAGCCGATCTCGGGTGAGATATGGCTTGACGAAATGCGCGTAACTGACGTCCGCAAAGACAAGGGCATTGCGAAGAGGTTTAATCTCTCCACCACCTTGTCGGACGTGGGGTCATTCTCGCTATCCTACAACAAGACGGATGCGTTCTTCAGGCAGTTGACCGCATCGGACAGAAACAACCTCGGATCGGGTACCGAGAAATCGTCTTTGTCGCTGAGCGGGTCATTCAGCGTAGACAGACTATTCCCGCCGCAGTGGGGCGCGAGTCTGCCGGTCTCATACTCCTGGAGCAAGTCTGAATCGGTACCCCGACTCAAGTCTGGATCGGACATTGTCATAAGCGCCGAGGACAGAGAAAGTGAAACAACACGTTCTTATTCGGAGTCCTTTAGCATCTCCAACCGGTTCAATCGGAAGACTTCAAACTGGCTGTGGAACCTGACTCTAAACAAGTTCTCCTCGCGATTCTCTTACTCCTCTTCGCGAGCCAAGAGCCCAACGACTCCCCACAGCGAGAGCGAATCGTACACAGCGAGCGCCGATTACGGCCTCACGCCGGGAAAGAAAGCCTTTAAGGCGTTCAGCTGGATGAAGTTCATTCCGCTGATGCCAAATGCGATCGTCAACACTGAAGTGGGCTACTTCCTTAACCAGATCAGTTTTCAGGGCACGGTGAGTCGCACCCAGACGATGAGTAAAAACAACAAGGGAGTCGGATACAGCACTTACGATCGCAGATTGAACGGAAGCGCCTCGGCAGCTTACAACCTATTCGGCTCGCTCCCGATCACATATACTTTCAGCACGGTCAGAGACTTGCGAGACCCGGAGACACTCAAATTCTCCCTCAATCCAAAGAAATTCCAGCTCGGAGTGGAGCTTTCGAGAAGGCAGTCGGTGACGACCAAGTACGACCCGAAAATCGTGAAGTTCCTGGGAACATCATTTAGCTACAAAGCCAATTATGACGAGACCTATGACCCAAAGAAGACCGACGGAAGGTTCTACGTATCAAACAACTCCAATTGGTCTGTCACCGGACGATTCGACGGTCAGGCCTTCTTCGGCAAGGGCGGAGGTACATCGAAAAGCCCGACTCCAGGTAAGGGCGGTAAGGGCAGCGGCGACTTCATACTTTTCAGACCGTTCCTGTTCGTCATTAGGCCGATTACGAACCGCATCGACCCTGTCAGCCTTCAGTATTCCCAGGACAACCGGTTCTCCTCCTCCGGCCTTGTCGAGAGACCTGGTTTGAAGTTCCAGTTTGGGCTCACTCAGAATCCGGGTGTGGAGGTAGTTCAAGTTGCCGGCTCCGCCAGGCGGTTCGATGACAGCAAGTCAGAAACTTACTCGGCAAAGACCGGCGTCAAGTTCATACTCGGTTCCAAGATCAGCGCTGGATGGTCTCGCGGTAAGCAGAATTCCTCAACTCAGCGACAGATTTCCGAGACTGAGACGTTTCCTGACCTGAGCGTGAGTATCGGACAACTCGAGAAGTACAGAGTGGTCAAGTGGCTCTTCAACTCTTTCTCATTGAACAGCGGATACACCCAGAAGCGCGACCAGAGCACAAATAAGAACAACGGAGAGAGAGAGCGTGAAGGAATCTCCCGCAACTGGGGCCCGCTGCTCGGATTCAATGTTACCTGGCTCAAGCAGATACAGTCACAGGGCCGCTACGAGTACACCACGTCGATAACGAGGACTTTCACCGGTTCCACATCCCGCGAGCAGCGGAACATCTCGAAGACATTCACACTTTCCCACAAATACAGCTTCAGGTCACCGACCGGTTTCAAGATGCCCATCTTCGGCCGAATCAAGTTCACGAGCACAATGTCTCTGAACATCGACATCTCCAGACGCCTCACGAAGCAGGAGACAGTCGATGCGGCCGGAAAGGTCAGCCCGGGAAATGAACGCACGGACTTGACAATCTCTCCCCGTGCTGGTTACAGCTTCTCCTCGAATATCAACGGTGGAATGACGATGCGGTGGACCGACTCCGAGGACAAACGGACTCGGACGAAGTCTCATGTCCGCCAAATCGGAATCTGGGTGGAAATCAGATTCTAAGTCACTTCGTTGCTGTTTTCCGTTGACAGACCGACTCCCACAGGCATCTTGTCCTCGTGAAGAACAGCAGCCCATTGCTTGATCCGATAGCGAGTCTGTTTACGGCTTTGCTGGTGACTACTGTCACCGGAGGGTGCGCATCGGACCAACCCCGATTTGATCAAGAGAGAGCGTTCGGCTACTTGTCGGCTCAGTGCAATTTCGGCCCGAGAAATCCCGGTTCGACCGGAGCAGAGAAGACGCTGTCTTACTTCGCGGAGTTCTTCCGCGAGCGCGCCGACACCGTAATTCTGCAGGAATTCGAGTTCGCTGATACGGCAAGAGATACGACGTTCACCGGTCTGACCAATGTCGTCGCGAGGTTCAATGCCGGCAGGCTCCCGCGAATTCTGCTTTGCGCACATTGGGACACGCGCCCGTGGGCGGACCGCGATCCGGATTCGACCCTCCGAGGCGAACCAATTCTCGGCGCAAATGACGGAGCTTCCGGATGCGCTGTGCTTATGGAGCTGGCTAACCTGATTCCGCAGATCGACACTCCGTACGGTATCGACATCGTGCTGTTCGATTTCGAGGACTATGGCGAGCCGGGCAGCGGAGAGCACTTCTGCATTGGCTCGAAGCATTACGCCGGCGGCGTCTCACGAGATTCCTATGCCTTCGGAGTTCTTCTTGATATGATTGGCGACGAAGACCTGCGCATTTACCGCGAGACATACTCCCAGACTTACGCCAGACGCGTGACCGACATTGTTTGGAAAGCAGCCCGCGATGTCGGAGCGACGTCTTTCGTAGATTCGGTCAAACACTCGGTCTATGATGACCACATACCGTTTCTCGAGAAAGGGATCCCGGTCATAGACATCATCGATTTCGATTACGAGCACTGGCACACTATGGGCGACACTCCCGACAAATGTAGCGCGGTAAGCCTTCTCGACGTCGGCAAAGTTTTGGTTGCCGTCATCAGCAGGCAATGAGTATTATACTTTGTTTGATCTGCGAGAGGTTTATGCCCGACGAGACTCCATCGTACTTCACTCCGGCAGACATAAGAGTTGTGTTTCTCCTGACATTCCTACTGCTTGCAGGCGGAGCCGTTGTCATCTACCAGAAGTCAAAGGCGGTGATTTACCCCGATCTCATCACCAAGCAAATAGACCCTGCCCAATTCAGGAATGGGAAAGCGGCGGCGAGGGACCATCCGGCTACGCAAGTGGAACCATCTCAGCTTCGGATCAACATTAACACGGCTCCTGCTGACTCGCTTCGAATGCTGCCTGAGATCGGGCTGACTCTCGCTGCAAGAATAATTCAATACCGGCAGAAACACGGGCATTTCCAGAGCATCGATGACCTTGTAAATGTGAACGGCATCGGCCCTGCTAAGCTGAAGGCGATTCGGGAGTACTTGATCCCTGTCGGGAACGACTCGGTGAATTAATGGATTCGAGCAGATACAGAATCGGTGTGGAGTTGAGTCGCTCATCCTCAGGAGCCGCGCTCATCGAGATATTTGGAAGCACGTGCGTCGTCCTGGAAGCCCGTCGCTTTTCTCGACCAGTAGGCAGTTCCGACGAGCTGTGTGAATTTCCTGAAGACGTAGCCCTCCTCAGGCCTTCCGATTGCGCTTGGGTAGCTGCAACTATAGTTGTGCCTCCGGAGAGGACGCTTGAAGCAACATTCCAGGTTCCGCAGACGGCCGAAATCGATCGCGATGACTGGGAACGCTGGGAGATTCCAATGCGCCTAATAGGTACCGCTGAAGAGTATCTGTTCGAGAGCCACGATTCAGGAATGTCTCCTTGCGGCTCATTCCGAAATTATGACGTTCTTGCGGTCAGGAAGGATTACATAGACGCTCTCATGAGTTCCGCTGCGAGGAAGGGGGTCTGCATTGACAAGATATGTTTCCCTCATAGACTGTGGGCGCAGATTCTGTCTGATCGGCTGACAGGTGTGAACCCGCAGCGATGTGGTTGCCTTTATGTGGACGGTGCGGGAGCGAGCATGATTCGTACGACGGGCTCGCGCGTGGCTCAGATGTCGCTGGCTGGTTCAGATGGGAATGGAAGTGGAACGGTGGCAGAATCCATTGACACGCTGCTCTCCTGGCACACGCGCGGCCAGCAGGCGCTGGGTATGCTAATGATCGACACGGCGAACGGAGGTAGTTCCAGCGCCGAGCTAATGGCTCGACACCGGCTGACAGCTTATGATTCACGGTCGCTGGAGAAGGCCCTGCAGGGATCAGTGGACAATCCCGGGCGGTTTCTGCTTCCGCTCGCTGCGCTGGGTATTATCTGATATGAGAATAGTCGCAGGCGAAAAGAAAGGACTGAAGCTGAAGACTCTGAAGGGACTCGAGCTGCGCCCCACTTTGGAGCAGGTGAAGGAGTGCATCTTCAATATGATTGCCCCGGAAGTCGGGGACGCGGTTGTCGCGGACCTCTTCTGCGGCTCTGGCAATCTCGGACTGGAAGCTTTGTCCCGGGGAGCCAAGAAATGCTTCTTCATCGACCTGTCCCGCGACGCGCTTAAGATTGTCCGCGAGAACATCCAGACCCTTGAGTTCGAATCGAAGGCAGAGACTCTTCGCATGGAGCTTCCTGACGGAATCGTGAATTTCAAGGAGATATACACGGTCGACATCGTGCTCGCCGACCCCCCTTACGGCACACCGCTCGCGTCGAAACTTCTGGACAAGTTCGCCACTGAGAAGCTCATTAAGGACAAGTGCCTGATCGTTGTTGAGCATTCGGGCAAGAGCAAGACAAGTTTCGACCAGAAGAGATTCACCCTGCTGAGGGAACGCAAGTTTGGGCAGAGTGAGGTGCTGATACTCAGGAGCAAGAAATGAGAACTGCGATCTATGCAGGCAGCTTCGATCCCGTTACTAATGGACATCATGACCTGATGATCCGCGCCTCTCGCATGTTTGACAAGCTGATAGTTGCCGTTGCAACCAGCTCTCAGAAAGGCTACATGTTCTCGCTCGAGGAGAGAATCCGACTTGTAGCCGATGCCGCATCAGCAATAGATAACGCCACCGTTGTCAGCTTCGACGGGTTGCTTGCTCAATTTGTGCAGAAACAGAAAGCGGTGGCTATAATCAGGGGGCTCAGAGCGGTGTCGGACTTCGAATACGAATTCCAACTTGCTCTGATGAACCGCCAGCTTGTTCAGGAAGCGGAAACCGTCTTCCTGATGCCTTCGCTCAAGTATGTTTACCTGTCGTCTTCCATTGTCAAGGAGGTTGCTCTAAACGGAGGAGACATCTCCTCGCTTGTGCCTAAGGCCGTTCAGGAGACTTTCACTCGGATGCATGTACGACGGCCGTAGAAGTCCAATTGACTGGAGATAGATTTGGATACATTCGAAAACATCGGCGATCAACGGGCGGTCAGGATTCAGAAGCTGCAGCAGTTGCGAACCCTGGGTATCAACCCATACCCATACTCGTTCGAGGTCACTCACCGGTCTCAGCAGGTTTTCGACGATTTCGAGAATCTCGAGGCGACCGGTGCCAAGATTTCTGCCGCGGGCAGAGCAATGACGATCAGGCTCATGGGCAAAGCAGGCTTCTGCCACATACAAGACGATCTCGGGCAGATACAGATGTACTTTAAGCAGGACGTTATCGGAGACAGCCAGTACTCGCTCTTCCAGCAGCTCGACTTGGGAGACATTATTGGCTGCCACGGACATGCGTTCCGGACTAAGAAAGGCGAGATATCGATTTGGGTCGAGGACATTAGAGTCCTTGCCAAGTCGCTTCGTCCGCTTCCGGAGAAATGGCACGGCCTCAAGGATGTCGAAACGCGATACCGCCAGCGGTACCTCGACCTCATAGCCAATCCTGAGGTAAAGAGGATATTCTTGACACGCGGTCTGATTATCCGGGCAATCCGGGATTTCCTCGACGGTCGAGGCTTCATAGAAGTGGAGACTCCTGTTCTACAACCGCTTTACGGGGGAGGGTCTGCGGAGCCATTCACGACTTACCATAATCGACTCAATACTCAGCTGTACTTGAGGATAGCAGATGAGCTCTATCTCAAGCGATTGATCATCGGGGGATTCGAGAGAGTCTATGAGGTATGCAAGGACTTTCGCAATGAGGGTATCGACAGGACTCACAATCCCGAGTTTACCATGATAGAACTCTATCAGGCATTTGCAGACTACGGAGTCATGATGGACTTGTTTCAGCAATTGACGAGCGATCTCGCACAACGGGTCCATAACAACACGAAGATCGAGTATCAGGGTCATACGATCGACTTCGATCCCCCTTGGAAGCGGCTTTCGATGTACGAGGCGATACGGGAATACTCAGGGATAGACGCGGAGAACCTCGATGACGCATCTCTGGCAAAAGCCTGCAAAGAAAGAAACATCGAAATTGATGAGTCATATGGGCGAGCTAAGATCATCGATGACGTGTTCACCGAGAAGGTTCAACCGAACCTCATACAGCCAACGTTCATCACAGACCATCCCGTCGAGATGTCGCCGCTTGCCAAGATACATCGAAGCAATCCGAAGCTGACCGAACGGTTCGAGGTGTTTATCGGCGGAATGGAAATCGCGAACGCCTTCTCGGAGTTGAATGACCCACTTGATCAAAGGGAGCGGTTCGAGGCTCAGAGGCGACTTTCGAGGCTTGGCGACAAAGAAGCGCAGGTACTCGACGAGGACTTCCTGCGCGCGCTGGAACACGGTATGCCTCCGACCGGCGGACTCGGATTCGGCGTGGATCGATTGGTGATGCTTCTCACCAATCAAACGCACATCAGAGAAGTGCTTCTCTTTCCCCAACTGAAACCCGAGTAATTAATGCGGTTCGAACTACTGATTGCATCCCGCTACATGAAGTCCAAGCAGAGAGAGCGATTCATCTCGGTCATATCTTTGATTACGATCGCAGGACTGACAATCGGCGTCGCAGCTCTGGTCACGGTTCTGTCGATGATGAACGGCTTCGAATCGGAGGTTCGCGGAAGAATCATAGGAACTCTGGCGCATATTTCCATCTTCACATTCGACGACGTCGGCATTCAGGAATTGGATCGACTTCTGGGTCAGCTCGACACGGTGGATCATGTGCTCGCAACATCGCCGTTCATCTATTACAAGGCATCGATCTCTTCAGCTAAGGAGAACGACGGAACGATGGTGCGAGGCATCGATCCGGAACAGGAACGCAATGTCTCCGATCTCGAATCCACCATCATCAAGGGTTCTCTGTACCTTGACACGCTCGAGGATGGGCTACCGGGCATTGTGCTTGGGCGAACATTGGCGGAGAGGCTCGGAGCGAAACTCGGCTCACGAGTTGTTCTCATGAGCCTCAAGGATTTGACGGTGACCGGCGGTATATCGGGGATGCAGATGCCGAAAGTTGGACAATTCACTGTCTCCGGCATATTCTCGAACGGACTTCACGAATACGACGCCTCGCTCTGCTACATAAGCATTCCGTCGGCCCAGCGGCTTTTTAACATGGAACAGAAGGTCACGGGCGTCCAGATCAAGATCGACGACATGTACCGAGCTCCGCAGGTAGCTGA
>JAGVNY010000167.1 GCA_020053015.1 Candidatus Zixiibacteriota bacterium
GTCCTGACCGTAATTCTCATGACCGGCTTCTTCTATTTCGCCCGCCCGATTATGGTGCCCATCGTGGTTGGAGTCACGCTGGCATTTGTGTTAAGTCCAGCAGTGCGTCTTCTGCAGAAACTCCGAGTCCCACGGGTCCTTTCTGTGATATTGGTGGTCTTCGTCACGCTGGTGGTCTTCATTGCGGTGGCGGGGCTTGTGGCGGCGCAGGCGGGATCGCTGGTCGTGCAGTTGCCTGACTACTGGACGAGTTTCCAGAAGGAGTTGGCAAGTTGGCTTGAGAGGTTCCCGTTGCTGGCGGAGTATTTGCCAAAGGGCGAAACGGGCGAACCGCTCAGCTTCCTGAGCAATATCAAATGGAACGATATTGCCTCGCTCTCCAAGTATGTGTTCGTGGGCATCGGCTCGGCTTTGTCAATCCTTGGCAACGTCATTCTCATCCTGCTCATAACATCATTCATCCTCATCGAGTGGGATGGGTTCAGAACGAAGTTCACTCATCTGTTCGGAAAAGAATCGGCGGAGACTTCGCGACAAATCACCGCTGAGATCTCGCGCAATATCTCCGGTTTCATCATCGTCAGGTTTGCGATAGCCATAGGATTGGCGGTATTCGTGACTATCGGTCTTCTGATCATGGGCGTGCCCTATGCCTACGTCTGGGGGCCGCTTGCGGGAGCGCTAAATCTCGTGCCCTATGTCGGCTCCGTGGTCTCGGCGATTCCACCGATGATCGTAGCCTCTATCGACCACGGTTCGATGTGGTGGATGTTGTGGGTAGCTCTTTTCTTCCTGGTACTGCAATTCGTCGAGGGGAACGTGATCGCACCCAAACTGATCGGCGACAAGGTCAATCTCAACCTCACCGCCGTGATGATCTCGACTCTTTACTGGGGATGGCTGTGGGGCGGGGTCGGCATAATCCTCGCGCAGCCGATAACTGCGTCTATCAAAGTCATCTGCGACCATGTCGAGTCTCTCCGCCCGATCGGAAGTCTGCTGGATGGGAAGATGGAGACGTGAGTAGAATACGGTTTTGATTGCGTTTAGGATTGATAATTCATTTGTTTAGTCTATTGTGTTCGAAGAATAGAAAGCGCCATATGAACTCCCAAAGCGCTTATTCTGGAGAGAAGACTTGAAGGTATGACCTCCCAAGGAGACATTCTCGCATCACTTCGGGATTTTGCCCTGGCAGTCACCAGCAAGATGACACAAGTTACGAGTGGCGAGCCGGAAGATCAGATTCGCAGCCCTTTCGAGAATTTCATGACCGAAGCAGCTCGATCACTTGGAGTCAGCATTGTCTGCACCGGTGAGACAGCCTTGCCGGGTCGGCTGGGTCGTCCCGATTACGCAGTTCACGTCAATGGACTCCTCGCGGGCTATGTAGAGCTGAAAGCTCCCGGAGTCGGAGCGAACGTGTTGCACTTCAAGGGGCACAATCGCGAGCAATGGAAGCGGTTTTCAGCCATTCCTAACATTCTCTATACTGACGGCAACGAGTGGTCGCTCTATCGTGGCGGCGTGCTCGTGGGCAGCCTCGTAGGACTTTCCGGGGATGTGGCCGTCGATGGTACCAATGCGGTGACGGTGGACGACGCGGCGGCGATTGAGCGTGTTTTGCGGGGCTTTCTTTCATGGGAACCGATAATTCCAACCGGACGAAAAGGCAGGATAGATCTCAAGGGTTTTGCAGAGATGCTCGCACCGCTTTGTCGGATGTTGCGCGAGGACGTAAGCGATGCTCTAGAACGAACTGCTTCTCCTCTCGTCCAGCTTGCAAATGATTGGCGGCATTCTCTATTTGGCGATGCCCCAAACGCGCAATTTGCCGACGGATACGCACAGACCGTGACATTCGGTCTTCTTCTTGGCCGAGCGGAGGGAGCAGCCGATCCTTTCGGATCGTACAATGCATATCTTGCACTGGACAGCCATCATTCGCTTCTCGCTCGGACGCTGATGTTCCTTACGGACCATCAGGTGAAGCCTGAGTTAGGCGCTTCCATCAGTCTTCTTGAGCGAGTCATTGCGGCTGTGCCGCCAACTTCGCTGTCGACACCGGATAATCCGTGGTTGTACTTCTACGAAGACTTCCTTGCGGCTTATGACCCCAAATTGCGCAAGGACGCGGGAGCCTACTATACGCCAATACAGGTAGTCCGCGCACAGGTATGCCTCATCGATGATCTGCTGGTCAATCGCCTCAACAAGCCGTTAGGATTTGCCGATCCTGACGTCATCACGCTCGACCCTGCGGTCGGAACCGGCACGTACTTGCTCGGTGTAATTGAACACGCACTGAAACGCGTGGAGGACGAACAGGGGCCGGGTGCCATAGACGGCCAGGCCACTGCGCTGGCGGATAATCTCTACGGCTTCGAGCTTATGGTGGGCTCTTACGCAGTCGCCGAATTGCGCATCAGCGGTGCCCTGCGTGACCGTGGCGCAGTCCTTCCGAAGGATGGTACGCACATTTACCTGACAGATACGCTCGAAAGTCCTTACGCTGAGCCTCCCACTACATTAGCCTTATTCCTGAAGCCAATTGCGGATCAGCATGCCAGAGCGACAAGGGTTAAGAGCGCAGTCCCCGTTATCGTCTGTCTCGGAAACCCGCCTTACGACCGGCACGAGGCCGCCGGTGTGGACAACAAAGCCCGCACAGGCGGATGGATTCGCTGGGGTGATAGCGGAAAGGGCATGGATGCCATCTTCCGCGACTTTCTCGATCCTGCCACGACCGCAGGCCATGGAGTTCATGCCAAGAACCTTTACAATCTCTACGTCTATTTCTGGCGCTGGGCGCTGTGGAAGGTGTTCGAGCACGACACTGCGACTGGGACTGGGACTGGTGTCGTCAGCTTCATAAGCGCTTCAAGCTATCTCGATGGCAACGCGTTCTGTGGGATGCGGGAGCATATGCGGAGGTTGTGCGATGAAATCTGGATTCTCGACCTCGGTGGCGAGGGGCGAGGCACTCGCAAGAGCGACAATGTCTTCGCCATTCAAACGCCCGTTGCCATCGCCGTGGCGGTCCGATCGGAGAGTGCGAAGAAGGGCAAACCGGCCAAAGTGCACTACGCGCGCATCGAAGGGACCCGTGATGCAAAACTCGAATCGCTTGACGCCATAACCGGCTTCTCGAAGGTGAAGTGGCAGAGTTGTCCCAACGGCTGGCAGGCGCCTTTCCGCCCAGCGGGCAAGGGCGACTACTTCGCTTGGCCGATCCTGACCGACATCATGCCGTGGCAGCACTCTGGCTGCGAGATTAAGCGCACTTGGCCCATATGCCCGGATTCCGATACCCTCAAGTTACGTTGGCGCGGGCTGCTGTCAGCAGGCGACAGAGTGGTCGCCTTCAAGGAAACTCGTGACAGGAAGATCAGTTCTGGGTACCCTTCCTTGCAGAAGTGCAGCGAGATTGAGAAACCGATAGATCAGTTGCCTCGAAATGCGTCTCATCCCCCCATCGAGCGTTATGCCTATCGCTCTTTTGACAGACAATGGCTGTTCGCCGACAGTCGTCTCGGCGACTATCTCCGACCCGACTTGTGGCGCGCCCGCGGACCCAAGCAGGTATTCCTTGCGAGCTCGATTGTTCTGGAGCTTGGTCGGGGACCTGCGCTCACGGTTAGTTCATATATGCCGGACAGGCACTACTTCGCGGGACGCGGGGGCAAGGATGTAATTCCCTTGTATCGCAATGCGAAAGCGGAGTCACCCAACTTCGTACCCTGCATTCTAACCACACTCCAGAACCGATACAAACGCAGTGTTGAATCCGAAGATGTCTTGGCATACATCTATGGTGTCCTGGCGCATCCCGCTTTCACCGAGCGATACGCAAAGGAACTGGAGACGCGGGAACTGCGTGTGCCGATCACAAAGAAACCAGCTCTATTCGAGAAAGTCCGTGCGGTTGGAGCGCGGTTGCTGTGGTTGCATACGTATGGTGAGCGCTTCGTCCCCAAAGGCAAGCAGCGGGGCCATGTTCCCCGAGGCGCTGCGAAGTGCGTCAAAGCTGTCCCTAACAGCGCCGATGGATATCCTGAGTCATTTCGCTACAATGATGTCTCGCTAACGCTCCATGTCGGCGACGGAGAATTCTGCCCAATCAACCGCGAAGTGTTCGAATTCGAAGTGTCCGGTCTGAAGGTAGTGCAGTCGTGGCTAAGGTACCGTATGAAGAAGGGCGCGGGTAAGAAATCCTCACCTCTTGATGATATCCGTCCCGAACAGTGGCCCAGCCAGTTTACGACCGAGTTGCTGGAGCTGCTCTGGATTCTGGAGGCGACCGTGGAAGGATACCCCGAGCAGGCAAGACTCCTTGAAGCTGTTGTCTCCGGTGAGTGCTTCCGAGCCGTCGAGATGCCGCCGGTACCTGCGGCGATGCGAAAGCCGCCACATCCGCCATCACTGAACGGCGACCTGTTTGAGGATACACCTTCTTAGGTACATCACTCCGCACTCGGAAGAGCGTAGCACCCGCCGCGGTGTATTCGCCCGTGTTCATGGCCGAGACGGCCATGCCACAAGTGAGTAGTCCGAACCACCAGGGTTCGGACCTACTATTCGTGACAGTCGGGATTCAATCCCCCAAAGGAATGACCTACAAATTTGCGGCTACTGCTCGCGCGACGTCGAGCGTTGTCGCCTTGCCGCCCATGTCGTATGTGCGCACCTTGCCGTCTTTGATCACCTTGGCAATTGCGTTTTCGAGTGCGGCTGCTTTGTCCTGCTCATTGAGCCAGTCGAGCATCAACTTCGCCGTAAGCAGCGTCGCCATCGGATTGACCTTGTTCTGTCCCGCGTACTTGGGCGCAGATCCGTGTGTCGGCTCGAATACAGCGTAATCCTTGCCGATATTGCCTGAGCTCGCGAATCCAAGCCCCCCGACAAGCTGCGCGCAAAGATCGGAGATAATGTCGCCGAACATGTTCGACGTTACGATCACTCCGTAGTCATGCGGGTTCTTAATCAGCCACATGCACATCGCGTCGATGTTTGTTTCCCAGAGCGCTATTCCGGGATACTTCTGCGCGACTTTGCGAGCGGTTCTGATGAACAATCCTGACGTTTCGCGAATCACATTGGGTTTCTCGACGACAGTCACACTCTTGTAGCCATACTTCTTCGCATATTCGAACGCGTCAGTAACGATGCTCTCGGACGCCTGCTCCGAGATTATCCTCATCGACACGGCGACTTTGTCGAGACCATATTTCTCAAATCTCGCAATCTTCTTGTTCTTCGCCTTAATGGACTCAAAGACCTCTTTGGGAAACGGAAAGAATTCTACGCCCGAATACAAGTCTTCTGTATTCTCTCTGAACACGACGAGGTCGATTCCATCGCGGTAGTTGAGAGGATTACCCTCGTAGGCCTTGCACGGGCGGAGGTTAGTGCCAAGATCGAAAAGCTGGCGCAAGCCCACTATTGGAGATGAATAAACGAGTCCTTTGCCCTGCAGCGAAGGGATCAGTTCCTTCTCAGCTTCTTCTTTCGGTTTGGACGTAATTGCACCGAAGAGAGCACAATCAGTTTCCTTCAGAAGCTTGATTGTGCGTTCCGGGAGGGCGTTTCCCTCCTTGCACCAAAACTCCCAGCCTATATCGCCGTGCAGATATTCGGCGTCGAGGCCGAGTTTGTCGAGCACGATTCGCGCAGCGTCCATTACATCAACGCCGATACCGTCGCCCGGCAGCCAGGCGATCCTGTACTTAGCCATCGAGATACTACCTCCAGCTTAATGTCACTGAGAATCTGTGTGAATCTCCGAGATCGGAACCGATCGGAGTGTACGCGTAGTCGATAGATGCGAAGCGATGCTGTAATCCGAATCCGAGGGCGAGATCGCGGGTGTCGTAGCCCGAGGCATATCCTGCCCGAAGCGTCAGCATCTCCGCGATAACGTTTTCAGCACCGACATGGAAGTGCGTCTTGTCGTCGGACGGCGTTACCATGTTGATCCCGACCCTGAACGTCCGGTAGGAAAACGCCCCGCCTGCCCTTACCAGCACCGGAAGCTCGTCCTGCTGTTCCTTCAGCTTGATCTTGGATCCTACATTCGCGACAGAGAATCCGACGTGTATGCTCGGCAGGAACTCGTAATATCCGCCAGCGTCGAGCGCGTAAGCGGTGGATGAGTTAACATCAATCTTCTCGTAGATGACTTTGGCTGTCAGCCCGATCGACAATTCCGGGGCGATGAAGAAGCCGCCTGAGATCGCTGCCACGATGTCCTGAGCATCGAAATAAGCGAGCGGTTCAGAGGTTGCCTGTGTTCGTCTCTCAATGTCGCCGACTGAATTATAGAGAATCGACGCGCCGAGCGCGACTTTGTCAGGCTTCCAGGAGAAGGCGATATACTCAGAGCGAACGTTGTCGATCCATTCATGATGCATGAATCCGGCAGCGTACTTGCCGGCGTGAACCGTACCCGCAGGATTGTAGTAGAGCGAGTAAACGTCGCGCGTTACCGACCCGAAAGCCTCCGCCGACCCAGCCGCTGCCGCACCGGGGGAAATCTTTAGCCCCGCGACACCGCTAATGTTCCTGTCCTCGTAAGTCTGCCCTGAAGAGCTTCCAAGTAAACCCAGAATGCAGATCAACGACAGCAGAGTCAATCGAGCGGATATGGAGTAATGATGAGCCTTCATGGCCTTAGAAAACGAATCCTATCCCGAAAATGTGGTCCGCTCTCTCGCCTGCTTTCGCGGTCGCGAATGCGTACTCGATCGAGAGAGTATACGATTTATACGACCTAGATACTGAGCCACCGAACGTTGGGTGAAGGTCATCCAATCCTGCCCGAAGCTTCAGCACTTCGTGTGCGGCGTACTCTGCTCCGGCGTGAAGACGCAGGGAGTGCCACTGATACTTGCGCGCGTCGACAGCGACAAGGAGCTTTTCTTTGAACATCTGGGCCGAGACCCCTCCCCCGATCAGGATTGGAAAGTCATCCGTGTGGGAATCTCCCAGCTCGCCGAACTGCTGCCAGTATTTGCCGGTGTTCCAAATGTAACTTGCACCAAGATTGCCGACTACCGCTCCGAACCTCAGCATATCAAGGAACGAACTGGAGTCGATTTGTGCTCCCTTGGCAAGCCTGATGTACAGCCCAAGGTCAAATCCGGCGGTGTTGGTCGTGACATTGGCCAACTTCGACATGTGATACTTGCCCGTTCCGCCGATCGACACAATGTCAGAGAATCGTCTGGCAAAGCAAAGAGAGAGTGCGTTTTCGGAGTAATCCAGCTTATCCCCCGGCTCGCCCAGCCTATCCCGCTCCACTATGTCTCCAACACCTGCGAATATCCAGCCGACCGCGATAGTCGCTTCATTTCTAACCGGAAGGCTCAACGAAGCGTAGCCCAACTTGCGGTCGAAGTCCATCGCGCGATATGCGAATCCGACTTTTCGCTTGAGAATATGCGTAGTTCCTGCAGGATTGTAGAAGATCCCCGCTGCGTCATCGGAGACAGCAAGATAGGCCTGCCCCATTCCGACCGCGCGTGGTGAGAGTCCTACCTGCATGAATGCGCCGGCATGTCCGCCATCACCAGTTTCGGCGGAGGCCATCGATCCCGTCAACAACATCAGGACGAACAACACGGCGATGCTCATCGGTATCAGCATAGATTCCCGCCTTCGCGGGATTGACAATAGGTTCCATGTCGCGCTCGTCAATTCGCCGCGAGCCACACCACACCCCTTCCCCTGCGCTGCAAGTTCCGCAGAAACGGGATTCCTGATGTCGCAAAGTTCGCAAAGTCTCGGTGTTCGATGAAACAACTTCATGGAAGCACCATCAGCTTTCCCCATTGTTTGTCACCGGACGCGAGTTCTATCATAAAGATGTAAACACCGGCTGCTACGAGGTCGCCGTTGTCGTTACGAAGATCCCATCTGTCTTCGTCATCCTGATCCGATGTCTCTCTTGGCTCGCGAACAACGTTGTCAGCAACAGTCTTCACGAGATTCATTGCGAAGTCGTACACCTTAATGGTTACATAGTCCGTGGTTGGCAGGTAGTAGTGAAACCTCACAAAGCCGAGCCCATGAGAGCTCGACGCGGGAACTGGTGAAGCGTAGGGCTCACCGCCTTCTTTGGAAGCGACATTGCGAAACTCGCGGAATATCGATGATGTGTCGCTATCGAGCGGTCTCACTGCGATTCCGTCACTCGATCCAACCCAGAGAGAATCGCCAATGACCCTCACGGCGTAGAACTCTGCGTCGTCCGACACGAACCTGCGCTCCGACTCAGTGAAAGATAGACGCGCGAACCCGGATTCACCGTCAGGGCGTTCGTAAACCCCGCCACTCGCAGCTACATAAGCATCGCCACCATCGAATGCGAAGTTCCATGCGATCACGTCCGGAAGGGTAACAATCCAGTCAGCGCCAGAGTTTTCGCTCACGGTGACTCCGTTCTCCCCTTCCTCCGTCTTCTGAGTGGCTGCCCAGACAGTCTTTCGGCCATTATCGTACTGCAGCCCGAGCGCTGTTACAAAGTTGCCGGTGAGCCCGTCGGTCGTATCGAATACGGTATGTCTATCGAATTTCAGCGGGTCCGTATTGACTGGCTCGCTCAACCATATTGCCACATTCTTAGTCCGGATAGCGAGCTGTTGACTGGCCATCCAGAGAATGTCTCCCGCGGACTCCATACGTCTGAAGATAGAATCGATTGCAAATGAGACGCTGCCGTCGATGAACTGGAAAGTCTCGCCATCGTCAGAGTACAATATCCCGTTTTCCGTGGTTATGAACAGGGTGTTCTTCCAAACACCAATGTCGTATGCTGTCTCCTCCTGCAGCGGAAGAGTCCAGGTAGTGCCATAGTCGGTCGACTTAAGCACCCTCGAGATACCCTTGGCGGTTTCAACTGGATGCGTGGCAGCCCACACGGTCTTCACGCTGTCACTGTCAAGCCAGACAAAGACAGCCTCCACATGGCCGCCTGTGGAGTCCGTATCTGCGAATGGTATATAACGCTTGCTTACCGGTGTGCCGGCTGCGTCGTCGAATGAAAACAAGACTATTCCCGAATCGGTTCCTGCCCACAACGCAAGGCTGTCACCGTCCAGACGGTCGATATACAGTGAATAGAATCTGTTATAAGGTTTTACAGAGGACGTGTCGTCGGTCAGCCGCATGTTCAACCATGTGTCACCATAATCGATCGTCCGAATCAGTCCACCATAGGAACAGGCAGCGAATACGACCTGATCAGCAATAGCGATCTCGTTGATGAAATGCCCTCCGCCCACCGCCTGAGCAGGTGATGACGATATCCAGCTCTGGCCTCCGTCATTGGAAATGCTGAAACCTTGCGCCTGATCGTCCGAGGCATCCCATCCTCCAGCGACAACCATTCCGGGCACGGCATCAACTGCCGTGAAGAAGTCAGCGTTCACGCCGCGCTTCTTGTTCCAGGACTGAAAACGATAGCTGACCCCGCCGTCAATGGTGATCCCGCGTGACAATCCACCGTCGACCGCGAACCAGACGGCCGTGCTGTCATAGGCCAAGTCGTATGTCCGCATACCGGCAAGCTTAATGGACGGATCAATGTACATGTAGCGATGAATACCCGCTGCACTCCCGGCCCAAACCTGCAACGTGTCGGTCGAGAACGTATCGGCAACTACGGAGTAATACAGATTGGTCCTTCGCTCAAACGTCAGGTTGATCAGATCGATGCTGTCAAGCGAATCAGCGAATATGTTCGCCCAGGTTCTGCCCGAGTCGAAACTTCTGATTAGTCCACCTGCAAAACATGCTGCGAACGCTATCGAATCCACGACCGCGACATCGTAAGCGAGCATGCTTGCGAAGTTCGCTTGAACCGGCTTCGATGTGTCGAAAGACGCGCCGAAATCAATTGTGGTATTAAATCCGTCACCGTATGGGATTAGCTGACCGTCGACGACAACATTGTGAGCTGTTGCTGCCAACAGCCTGCCGTCGCCAAAGGCGAAGGCGGAGACATCGTTCGCGTTCAGGCCGTTCCGGCTATCGTACGTTATCCACGTTGTGCCGCGATCTGACGTGGCCGAGAGTCCTCGAGACGTTGCCAGCCAGATGTAGCCGCCACCCTCGATAATATCGATCGCCGAGTTATCCCGCAGTCCAACGATGGGTTCGCCGACTCGGTAATGCATCATCGCGTTAGAAGCGGAACTTAGAGGCAGCAGGACGGCGATTGTTACGATTAGAGTCTTAGCAATGTACTGCGTCGCAGATGTCAAAGATGATCTTAGGATACGGATATGCAGTGTTGAGAGTTCAGATAGGCGCAAAGCTTTCAGATCCTTGCTCAAGTACATTCGTCAATCGGAATCAAATCAGCCTATATTCCCTCCGACGCGGCTCAATATACCGGCTCGACGTTGCGAGTCAAGCGAATTCAACTTCATCTCCGATCAGCTCCCTGAGCTGTCCGAATCTGAGGCTCCTATCTGATACTCGTACCCGCTCAAACCCGTAATGTTCCGCGAATGCTATGATCAACAGCCCTCCGGCTGTTATAACATCAGCGCGTCGCGGATCGAATGGTAGCGCGCGAACTTTGTCCTTACGGCTTTTGCACGCGAGGTCGCAGACAAGTTGCCTGATCTCTTCGGTTCGCAGAGTGGAACCATGAACGGCGCTGGAGTCATAGACCGTCAGCTTCTTCTTGAAACCTGCCAGAGTCGTAGGCGTCCCACCGGAACAGATGAGTGATGCATCGATGGAAGCACAAGGCAGATTGAGCGCTTGTATCCGATGTCTGATCGACTCGAGCGCAGCCGTCAGCCCGTCCGGCGTCAGCTTTCGGTCGAGCCTGAGTTCTTCCGTGAGCTTCACTGCTCCAATCTTGAAGCTCCGTGCAGTGATTATCTTCACGTCCTTCCCTACCACAACCTCGGATGATCCGCCACCGACATCCACCACGAGTCTGTCTCGACGTAGCTTGCTTATCCCGGTGATAGCCCCGAGGTATGAGAGCGCCCCCTCTTTGCGACCGGATATGACTTTGATCACGATGCCGGTAGCGGCCTTGACGCGTTCGACAATCTCCTTCGAGTTTTCGGCCTCGCGCATCGCTGATGTCCCATAGCAGGAGATCGCTGTTACGCGGTGATCATTGCACAGCCGCCCGAAATCCAGCAATGCTGTCACAAGCTTGGACGCTGAGTCAGAGCTTATCTTCCCCGTTGAGGATATGCCCGATGAGAGGCGGGGCGTGTGCTGAGCCGTTAGAACTGACGTGAGCCTGCCGTTGGCGCTGGCCCGGGCGATTTGCAGCAGTACCGTGTTCGATCCGATGTCTATGGCCGCGATGGTGTCCAAGATACTAAGGAAGCTTTTTCTATGGCAGCGCCGGTGACCTGTTCCCTCAGAAAGTAGCCGTCTTCACCGAACGGGAGCCAAATCAATTCGCCTTCACTGACCGATGGAGCGTACTGACCGACCTGCGGATCCGAGTCGAGGCCTTTTGTGACCGCCATCGCCCAGAGAATTGGGGCGATCAACTCGGAAGCCTGCTCCTGCGAAAGCGCAACATCAGCCAAAGTATACTGATCGAGGGCAGTCGAGTCAAACTCCAACTTCTTGGATTGAGCGGAGTAGTGTGATACGAGTCTGATCAATCTCGTTGGATTTGAAATGCCGAATGCGGGTACGAAGATAACCCGGTCACTGCAGCGCAAAAGATTCAACAGTGTTTGGAACTTTGCGCCAGCCTCAAGTTCAAAGACCCAGAACGGCATCAGGGTCTCGCCTCTGGCGCCGGATCGCAGCAGTTTGATCGGTAATTGATCGTACCCCGCAGCTGTCTCGCGATAGACGCGGTGGCAATTTGCGCATACGTAAGTGACAGAACGTTCGCGCATCGGCAGGTCTGTGCCACATTGCGGGCAACGGTGAGGGAACACCGATACCGAATCTGCACCCAAAGCAGCCGTGCGAGTGAGCATGCTGAAGTCCTCATCCGTGTCCTTGATCGCAACTGTGCGTCGTGAGAGCGGGTCGAACGTGACCGTGTGCGGACCGCTTCGGTCGACGAATCTGCCAACCCACAGTGGGAAGCAGATCATTGTTGTCGAAACGGAAGCCACGGGCACTTCTTCCTTCAACAGCTTTCCGCTCGCGCGTGCAAGCGAAGCTACCGAGATGCGGAATCTGTCTATCGCCTCCGGCCTGATTACTGTCGGCGGGATGATCGTGTGTTTTTCGAAGTGCCTCCGGCTGAGCGGAGTTAGTCGTACATTTTGCGACCTCACTCCGAGCGACTCCAGTCCCCAGTCGCGTGAATCGTCAGCGCAGAAAGAAACGTCTTTCGGGACTATGGCCACTTCAGGAAGCGGACTCGATTCAGGCATCGGCGGCGGCTCGTAGACAGGACCATCCCCTTCGCTCTCATATCGTGGTTCGACTTCCTTTGCCCTGACACAGAAGCTCAGCCCCCTCACCCTCCAGTAAGGCACATGGAGACGGCGTAGATCGATCCACCGCGATACGAGCTGCATTTCCGCCGCCTTGAGGTGGCGCTCGATCAAAAAGCGGACCTCGCGGTCAGAGAGCGAATTCTCAATCAGATAGATCGGGCTTGACTCCCCTCGTGCAATCTTCAGCGCGGCTCCGCAATGATGGCACTTCGTACACCGACTTGCTTCATCAACCTCTATCGCCGCGCCGCAGAAACAGCAGGTAAGTCCGAGTCTGAATGATCCGTGCGTCATCCGTTGCCGGTCTTTTTGCCGCACTTGTAACAGAACTTCGTTCCGGTCGGCAAGACTTGTCCGCAACCGGTGCATACTAACTTATCTGCAAGCTTCTGCCCACATTTCCAGCAGAAGACAGCGTCCGGGGGCAGCTCTGCAGAGCACTCTCCGCAGCGATTCACAGCGACGATCTGATGTCCGCACTTGTAACAGAATCGAGACTCTTCAGGCGTGTCAGCGCCACACTCCGAGCAAGTTACGGTCGGAAGGCTCTCTTTCTTGAAATCCGTTTGCTCGGGAGAGAGAGCTTTCGACATCATGACCGGAGCCATCAGACCAACCCCGGCGCCCATGCCGAAGCCTGCGCCTGCACTCGCGTACCCTCCGGGTCCTGAGGATCCGAAGGCTTTCGCCATCTCGAACTTCAGAAACTGGTCGAGATTTCCGACCGCTTTCATCCCAGACTTCTCATCGATCATCTTTTGCACTTCATCCGGAGGAGTGATCGCGCTGATGAAGAAGTCGACGAGTTCCATTCCATACTTGTTGAACTCGTCTGACAGATCCTGCTTCAGCTCTGATGCCATTTCGGTGTACTGCTGAGGCAGATCGAAAATAGTCTTGAGATTCTCGCCGAAGTAGTCGTTGAATCTCGCCACGATCACATCCCGGATGTAATCCTCTATATCATGCGTGGTGTAGAGCGCCTGATATCCGACCATTCGATTCAGAAACACCAGTGGTTCCTTGATTCGACAGGTGTAGGCTCCGTGTGCTCTAAGGCGAATGAGGCCGAGCTCGCTGTCGCGGAACGCGACTGGATCACGGGTGCCCCATTTCAGACTCGTGAACACTTTGTGATTAACGAAATAGACCTCTGCTCTGAAGGGGGACTTGAAACCCCAGGGGATGGACAGGAGCTTCGTAAGAATGGGGACATTCAATGTGGACAGCGTGTGTCTGCCCGGACCGATCGCATCGCACGCCTTTCCGCTCGAGAAAAAGACGGCGGATTGGCTTTCTCTGACAATCAACTGCGCGCCAAGCTTGATATCAAGTGATCCCTCTTCAGGCACTCTATGTATCATATCTTCTGAATTGAGATCAACCCACTCGATAATTTCCATTAGCAGACTCATCGTCCCTCCTCACTTTAGGCATCACTTCCATAACTGTATCGGCAGTTGGCCAGGCCAATGAAGGTCAGCGGAGTTCGGATTGGTACAGGTACAATGAGCGAGGGCCTTATCAGATGAAAGGCGTTTAGCAAGATAGGTGGGTGAATCGCAGTGGATTACTGCTTCAGTTCCGACTTGAATCGTTCTATCATCGCCGGAACAATTTCGAACAAATCGCCGACAATACCGATGGTAGAGACCTTAAAGATCGGCGCATCCTTGTCTCGATTGACGGCGACAATCGTGCCCGATGCCTGCATCCCCACTAAGTGCTGAATAGCTCCAGAGATACCGCACGCTATATAAAGTTTTGGATTAACTGTCTTGCCGGTCTGACCGACCTGATGCGAGTATTCGATCCAACCCGCATCTACAACCGCACGAGAGGCACCTACTGCCCCGTTCACGACATCTGCGAGTTCCTTGAGCAACTGGAAGTTCTCAGGAGCCTTCAACCCCCTGCCCCCAGCTACGATTACGTCGGCTTCCGTAAGACTGATCGAACCAGCCACACCACCAGCGCTGCCAGTGATTTTCATCCTGCTCGAAAACAGCTCCGCAGGCACACTCGGTTTCTCGACACTTCCCGATTTAGAATCATCTCGGGGCGCCTCAGCGACGACTTTGGGACGGACGGTCACCAGTTGCGGTCTCTTCGACGGGAAGACAACGGACAACCAGACGCTGCCGCCGAAGGCTGGTTTAGTGGCGATCAGTGAGCCGTCATCTCTGAGCGCAAGCCCATTGCAGTCGGCTGCAAGACCGCACTTCAGTCTCGCCGCAAGCCTCGCAAACAGAGCTTTGCCGTAGAATGTGGCGGAGCCGAGCACTGTTTCAGGATTCTCTGTCTGAATCAGGTGAGCCAGAACCGCTGCATAGGAGTCATCTATGAAATTGACGAAGTCAGCATGATCGACGTAGATCACACTGTCTGCGCCGTGCTTGAAGAGCTCGGCAGCTTTGCTTTCCATCCCTGCCCCAAACACGATTGCTGTCAGCTTCGTCGATCTTCCGTCCGCCAGCTGCCTTCCCGCCGCGAGCAATTCAAGCGTCACATTTGAAATCTTGCTGTTCTTCTGTTGAGCGAATATCCAGATTCCCTTGTAGTCCGACATCCTCACTCCTTCTCTCTGTCTGACAGCTCTCCGATTATCGTCTCATAGGCCTGAAGATATGGAATGCCGCGTGCATCGGCAATCTTTTTGACCGACTCGTATTCAGGTGTTGATCTCTCGTGCCCGTCCCGGTCAATCACTTTCACTGTGCACTCGCCCAATGATGTCTCCACCGTTTCCTGTCTGCGAGGGAGCTTGGATCGATGAACATGTTGGGAGCGAATGCCTGACGTCGATGTCTGCGCGAAGAGGAATCGTTCTACCTCTAACTGCATCTGGGGTTCGCACAACACAGTCAGAAGTTGCCCGGGGCGGTTCTTCTTCATCTGAATGGGCGTTATGAAGACCTCGAGCGCGCCCTGTTCATACAGCTTGTCGAAGACGTATGAATAGACCTGGGGATTGAGATCGTCGATGTTCGTGCTGATCTCGACGACAGAATCGTTGTGAGCAGAGTTGTTCTCCTCGATCACGAAAACGCGCGTCAGATTCGGGTGATTCTCGATTGATCTTGTTCCTGCTCCGTAGCCGATCGACCGGACCGTACCATCCATGGGACCGAGGAGCGGTTCCGCAAGTGTCGATATGATCGCTGCGCCTGTCGGTGTCGACAGCTCCGCATCGATCTGATATAGGGTTACCGGAAAGCCTTTGAGCAAGTAAGCCGTGGCTGGCGCAGGAACCGGGAATGCGCCGTGGTCGCATGTGACGATTCCCGCTCCGACCGCCACACTCCGCGACAGAACTCTCTCGATGCCGAGCAGGTCGACGCAGATGCACGCCCCCACGACATCGACTATTGCATCGACCGCACCCACTTCGTGAAAGTGCACGTTTTCAGGAGTTGTGGCGTGAACCCGTGCTTCCGCCTCCGCCAGTCGCGTAAATATGCTCTTGGCATTCGACTTGACCGCATCCCCAAGGGAGCTCTTGTCGACAATCTCTGTGATGTGGCGAAGATGCCGATGCGACGATGAAGCTACGGTCTCTACTGTCACTTTGGTGGCTGCGATATGGCTTCTGGTGACGGACTCCGCGGAGATTGTGTACCCGTCAAGATTCAACTTGCGGAGTTCGCTTTGCAGCGCCCTGAAATCGACTCCGGCATGAACAAACGCGCCGAGTATCATGTCCCCTGCGCAACCGTAAGACGGATCAAAAACCAGAGTCTTCATTCTTGCCCTTTAAGCAGGTTTAGGATTCGAACTGCGGCTGTGGCCGCTCCATAGCCGCTGTCTATATTCACGACCGTTACGCCGGATGAACAAGAATTGAGCATCGACAACAAAGCCGCCAACCCCCCAAAGGAAGCCCCGTATCCGATCGAAGTGGGAACCGCGATCACGGGTTTTCCCACGAGGCCACCAACGACTGAAGCAAGCGCTCCTTCCATGCCTGCAACAACGATGAAGACGTCGAATCGATCGAACGATTCGGCTTCTGAAGTCAGGCGATGAATGCCGGCAACACCCACGTCAAAGACTCTGTGGACGTTGCAGCCCATTGCCTCGCAAGTTACAGCTGCCTCTTCTGCTACCGGTATGTCGGCGGTTCCGGCAGTCACAACCGCGACCAGACCCAAGTCCCTCTTGGCGATTCCGGTCTTGCGAATGACCGCGGTGTGCGCAATACGGTTGTGTACGGCACGGCTGAACTTCTTGCACAATGACTTCGCCGCAGCTTCCGAGATGCGCGTGGCAAGCACTGACGATCCCCCTGTCAGCATCGACTGCGCAATCTTGATTATCTGTTCGTCGCTCTTGCCTTCGCAGAAGATAACCTCAGGCATTCCAACTCTGAGTTCCCTGTGGGAGTCGACTCTTGCCACGCCGATGTCATGATAGGGGAAGTGCCGCAGTGCGTCCATAGCCTCATCAAGCGTTAACTGGCCGCCTTTGAGCTTACGAAGGATGTTCTTGAGATCATCTCTGTTCATGTCACGCTATCTGCTTCTGCCGCGAGCCCAGATATTCATCGAAGAGATCGGTGATATCGGAGTACTGTGTGATCGAGAACATCATAGACCGGAATCTGCCGATGTCCTCCCACCCGCTCGTGAACCAAGCCAAGTGTTTGCGCATCTGGAGAACTCCAGTTCGTTCGCCGACGTCCTCGATCAGCAAGCGAGCGAATTCGAGGCAGACATCCGACTTCTCCCGGAAAGTCGGATCTCCAGGGTCCGGAAGCCCACGCAGGACGCTGTCAACTCTCCTGAATATCCACGGCGCTCCGAGCGCTGCCCGCCCGATCATCACCAGATCGCAATCGGTCTGCTTCATCATCTCGATCGCATCTTCCGGCGTCCAGATATCACCGTTGCCCACAACCGGGATCTTCACAGCTTCCTTCAGATCGTGTATCTTCTGCCAATCCGACTTCCCGCGAAAGCCGCATGCGCGGGTTCTTGGGTGCAATGTCAGCATTGATATGCCCGAGTCCTCGGCGAGTTTGCCTATTTCGATGTAATTGTTCGATTCGCTGTCCCAACCGGAACGGAACTTGACGGACACCGGAATGCTCACTGAATTGACAGCGGCTTGAAATAGCGACGCTGCCAGCCCGACGTCTTTCAGCAGGGCTGCGCCGCCGCATTTGTTCACGATCTTTCTTGCGGGACATCCGAAATTGAGGTCGATCATGTCAGCTCCGTTAGCCTCGACAATGCGGCATGCCTCACTGAGCACATCGGGCCGGCAGCCAAAGAGCTGAATCGACACCGGCCTTTCCGGTTCACGTAACCGCAACATCGCCACCGTCTTACGACTCCCTCGGATGAGCCCCTCGGCTGAGATCATCTCGGACACAACGAGTGCCGCGCCGTGACGACGTGCCAGCAAGCGATACGCCGACGAGGAGATGCCGGCAAGTGGAGCCGATAGAACCCTGCCCTCCAGGGTCAAGTTTCGCAGTTTCATTCCGACAATATAATCGTGCGCTGCACAGCAGGCAAGTCTAAAACGGACTGCAAGTTGCAGTCTTGCTTGGTATTACAGAGGTGAAAAGTAGCGCCCGGAAAGGAGCGTTGGGATGCCTGAAATAGTCGTTAAGTTTGACAACAAGGTGGTAGAGCGCATCGTTACAGAGAAAGACAGAGTTTCCATTGGGAGAACCTCGGATAATGACATCGTGCTGGACAACAGAGGGGTATCCCGCAAGCACGCGAGGATCGAGTTCAACAGCGGCGATGCTGTTGTCATTGACAACGAGAGTCTGAACGGTACCTTTGTGAATAATCGGAAGGTCAACGAAGAATCTCTGCGTGACAACGATGTGATCACTATCGGCAAGTTCAATCTTGAGTACCATGCGTCGCACGGGAGCTCCGAGAAGCTGTCCGATCATGACGGTACCATGATCCTAAATACGAAGAAGCAGCGAGAGCTTGTGGAGACTGATCGCGAGGACAAGAAGATCACGCGGCGAACCGGATGCTCCGTTCTCATCGACATTGACAGCAAAGACCGGTCAGAGCATCCCTTAGACAAGGATATCATCACGATCGGCAAGTCCAAGTATGTGAACATTCGCTGCCGCGGCTGGCTGGTCGCAGGCATTCAGGCTAAGGTAGTGCGCGAGGGCAATTCGCTGACACTTTACAACGTTGGTCGCAGAGATAAGACGCGCGTGAACGGCGAGTCTGTCGAACGGCATGACCTGAAGAATGGAGATATCGTCCAGGTCGGCAAGACGGCGTTCCGTTTTGTCGAGGCGGGATCATAATGAGGATCGGCTTCTTCTCGGACGTTCACTCAAATCTCGAAGCATTGGAAGCGTGCCTCGACGATTTCAAACGCGAAAAGCTGAGCAGACTGTTCTTTCTCGGCGACGTCGTTGGGTACGGACCCGATCCAAATAGATGCGTAGAGCTTGTTGAGAAACGGTCTGAAATCAAGCTGCTCGGAAACCATGATGCAGCAGCGATAGGGTTGTTGAGCATAGACTTCTTCAACCAATACGCTCAGCAGTCCATGGGGTACACGAGCCAGGTTCTGACTGAGAAGAACCTTAAGCGACTCAATATGTATCAAATGGAAGCATCATACGATAGATTCAAAATGGTGCACGCATGCCCAAAGAATCCATCGAGCTGGGGATATATCTTCGACCTCGAGGAGGCGGAGGAGAACTTCAAGTATTTCGAGCAGCAGGTCTGTCTCATCGGCCACAGTCACAGACCGGTCATCATTAAGAAGTACCGAACCAACAGATGCGAGGAAGCGGCGCACGATTTCGTGAAGCTCGATGACGACTACAGGTACATTATCAACATCGGAAGCGTTGGCCAGCCTCGTGATGGGGATCCGAGATCAAGTTATCTGATATATGATTCTGAGAGTCAGATAGTGCATATCAAGCGTGTGGAGTACGAATTCGAGATAACACAGGAAAAGATGAGGAAGGTTGAGTTGCCGAGGTTCCTCGTGGAAAGAATAGCCGTCGGGAAGTGAGTTATGAAAGTGCGTAAGATAGAATGGCCGAAGCTCGAAGGTTTCAGGCTTAAGGGTGGTACCTCGTTCGTGCGTCAGCGTCCGGGATTGGTTCTCTATTTGCTAATGACCCTGTTTGTGGCAGCTCTCTGTCTGAATCAAACAACCGGATTCGAGGTGTTCGAATCGCGTGTCCTTGACCTGATGTTCAGAATCAGGGGCGCGTCAAACCCTTCAGGCGAAGTCGTGATTCTCGGAATCGACGACAAGTCGTTGAAGAGCCTTGGCGAGTGGCCGTGGGGTCATCAGCGGCTTGCACAAATGTTCGAAGCGTTGACGTACTACAGGCCCAAGTGCGTACTCTATCAGCCTGCGATTGAAGATCGCATCGATGACTATCAGTCAGGCATGTCCCAGCTTCTCGCGGAGAACATTTTGCAATCAGGGAACATCGTGCTGTCGTTTCCGACCGTTTTGGCGGAGCGAACCCCTGCCACCGGCACAGCGCCTCGATGGATGAGAAAGTCGAGTTTGGCTACGATACTGCCGTTCGAGGCAGAGGATATTCCGCGCGCGTCTCGAATCGATCTGCCTGACTCGATCTTCGGAAAAGCCGCAGCGCTTGCAGGGGCCTCTATGACGCTTTTCGATCCGGATAGATCAGTCAGAAAACAGCCTTTGATTATGAGATTCGAGCGAGGATGCTATCCATCGGCTGAGCTTGCTGCTGCATCTATGGCTTTGGACCTGTCGCTTGATGCGCTGCAGTTTGATGAAGATGACCTGATCCTTTCTCTAAGCGACCGGCAGATACCCGTTGACTACGAATGCAACTACTTGATAGACTATTACGGCGGCTCAGGCCGGTTCCCCTACTATTCCGTCAAGGACTTCTGGGATGGCGAGCTGCAGATAGACAAACTGAAAGGCAGGACTGTTGTGATTGCCCTCACAGCTCCCAGCCTTGCAGATAAGCTCCCGATGTCTTTTGATGATGGACTGTCTCCAGCGGAGAAGTCCGCCACGATAGTCGACAACATAATCACCGACAGGTTCATTTCGCCGATGAATGCGCAAACCGACACTGAGATAGCCATTATTTTTGTGATAGGGGTGTTATGCGCATTGATAGTTCCGCGAGTCCCCCTTGTGTATCGCTACGTCACGCTTGTGGCCGCGGCGTTTGCGGTAGTGGCTTTCGGCTTCGTGATGTTCACTTCCTTCCACACTCACGCGAGGATTGTGTATCCGTCGATTGAAGTTCTTCTGTTCGCACTCGTGGCGCCTCTCGCTTCCACCGCGAGGTCCCTCACGAAATCGAGCCAGAAGGCGGGTGAACCTGCCGCAACGGCCACGGCGGAGCAGCACACAACTAAGGCAAAGGCCGAAGCGATGCACACGCAGGATGAGTTGCGAAAGCAAAGCACGGAGGTACCCGCAGAGACGTCTCACTCGGAAACGGATATGGTTCCCGAAGATCCGACCGGGCAGTTTGAACACTCTCCTCGCCTTTTTGAGACGGAAGAGCAACAGGCTGCCCAGGATGCCTTGGCCGCGCTGAAGGAGTACAAACATCCATCTTCAACCGACAAAACGCCGTTGGCCTTCGGTCGATATCAAGTGATAGAAACCCTCGGCCGGGGAGCAATGGGAACGGTGTACAAAGGTAAAGATCCGGCGATTGACCGACTCGTTGCGTTGAAGACTATACGCCTGGACAAGATTGCCGATGCATCGGAGATAGATGAGTTGCGTGAGCGCTTGACGCGTGAAGCCAAAGCTGCCGGCAATTTGTCCCACCCGAATATTGTGACGATCTACGACGTCGGACAGGACGGTGACGTTCAGTACATCGCGATGGAGTACCTTGAAGGCTACACGCTGGAACAGATTATCGCGAGAAAGCTTGAGCTGAACTTCAGAATTGCAGCTAACATAGTTCTTCAGGTTTGCTCTGCGCTGTCTTATGCGCACAGGCACAACATAGTACACCGCGACATCAAGCCTGCGAACATCATGGTGCTCGACGGCTTCCACATCAAAGTCATGGATTTCGGAATCGCACATTTCGAATCGTCAAGTCTCACGAAGACCGGCATCGCGATGGGCACGCCGAACTACATATCACCCGAACAGCTTCGGGGAGAAGAAGTGACCAAGTCGTCGGACATCTTCTCTCTCGGCGTTGTGTTCTATGAGATATTGACCGGCAAGAAGCCTTTCACGGGCGACAATATATCTAATATCATCATGAAGATTCTCGAGGAAGACCCTCCGGTACCATCGACATACAGCGAGAAGATCCCGCCGATGTTCGATATTATCGTGAAGAAGGCGCTGAAGAAGAACCCGTACGACAGATATCACTCTGCGGACGAAATGTCGCGGGCGCTCGAAGACATAGTCGGCGCGTTCGCACCCAAGAAAGCAACATACTGATCGAACGATTTGCAGCGGAGTGATGAGGGCGCGGGGGATTACTTCTCGCCCTCGGGGTTGATTATCTCTTCAGCAAGCGACATTGCTACGCCGGAAAGCATGACTTCCACGCCGAGCTTCGTGAAATCAGACGAAATCAGGTCACGCGAGATATTGGCGTATAGCGAGCAGGCGGCCTCTTTTTCCACCACCAAGCCGGAAATGAAGCCAGCGTTCTCTCCGACGAATGTGACCTCGCCCAACTCTTCGGAAGAGACGAATCCGGAGCAGTTGTGAAGCTGCAGGTGAGTGGCGCCCGTGTACACTACCACCATTGAGCCTTTCTTCTTGCCCAGCGTGACCTCCGGATAGACCTCCAGAACGAGCATTCGCTTCACCTGCTCGGCCACCACCTTCAGCCTATAATGATCCGACTGCCATTCTACAACATCTGCGCCGATGATTCTCGCGATCTCGTCGACCTGTGTCTTCTCGAACTTCATTATTTCCCGATGCCCTTTTTGTCTGAATTGCTCTGAGTCGTCCCGGAGTCGCCCGGCTTGCTTATCTCATCCTGAGTCTCTTTCATTGCTTTCTTGAACTCGCGGATTCCCTTGCCCAAACCTTGGGCGATGTCGGGAATGCGGCGAGCGCCGAAGAGCAGAAGCACGACGAGAAATATGAGAAGAAGCTCCTGAAGTCCTACGCTACCACCAAACATAATGGCCTCCTCGCCAACATGTATTCTAAATATACCACCAGCGGAAGTATATCAGCACGAAAATGACGAACAGCACACTCATGAAATTAACCCGGAACATGAAGCCCACCGTGAAACTTAACGCGAAAAAGTCGACTTTTGTTGCATCGAATCCGACCTCGACGGTCTTGCCAAAAATGAGCTTCGCCGAGCCTTCCGGCAGGAATCCACTGATTACGTTGCCGATCAAACCGCCGAACACCGCCGCAGTGACTATTGAGACGATAAGAAATGTAATCTCGCGGCTCTTCATGCCGAAACCCTCTGTCGGAAATGCTGCCTTAAGGAAGCGAAGAGACGGAGTCCGTCAGCGCTTCCCAGTATGGACTCGACACATCTCTCCGGGTGGGGCATCATTCCAAAGACATTTCTTGCTTCGTTGCAGATCCCCGCAATGGAATCGAGTGAACCGTTCGGATTGGCCGAATCGACCATCTCACCGTTTCTCGTGCAATATCGAAACAGAATCTGATCCTGTTCTTTCATCCTGTCCAAAGCGCGCTTGTCTACAAAGTAGTTTCCATCGGAATGGGCGACTGGTATCCGGAGAGTGTCGCCTCTTTCGAGTTCTCGAGTTATGGCGCTATTCGTGCTCTCCACTCTCAGGTAGATGTGGCCGCAAACGAACCTGAGTCCACGGTTGCGGAGCATCGCTCCGGGTAGCAGACCGGATTCAAGCAGTATCTGGAATCCGTTGCAGATACCCCATACTGTGCCGCCGCTCTTCGCGAAAGAGATCACTTCTTTCATTATCGGTGAGAAACGGGCGATAGCTCCGGTCCTCAGATAGTCGCCGTAGGAGAACCCACCCGGCAGGATGATTACATCGCAATTCCTAAGATCGGAGTCCGCATGCCAGAGGAATTCAACGTCCTCGCCCAGAATGAACTTCGCCGCTGCATATGCGTCATAGTCGCAGTTTGAGCCCGGAAACGTGATGACTCCGAATTTCATTCAATGACCTCGATGGTGTACTTCTCGATCACCGGGTTAGCAAGCAGCCTCCGGCACATCTCTTCGACCCGAGTCTTCGCCGATGCTGAACCGTCTGCATCGACGTCGAGCGTAAATATCCTGCCCGATCTGACGCTTCCAACTTCCGGGTAACCCATGTCGACAAGCGCGTTGCGTATAGTAACACCCTGCGGATCGAGAACACCGTCCTTTAATTCAACTCTCACTGTCGCTTTCATCGTAATCCTGATGTGTCTTCGCAAGTATCCCGTTATCAGAGTTTCTGAACCAGCCCTGGTCCCTCCTGAACACAGACCCTATCTCCCGCACGACGCACAGCAACACATATGCGAGAATTGCGGGAAACAGCACCAATCTCGGCTTCACAATTAACGCTATACAAAATCCAAACAAAAGCAAAAATTTGATTCGATTCTCGCCTGTCCTGAGGTTCTCCGGGAAGGTCTCATACGTGACGCCGGAGACCATCAGGGCGGAAACGCCCGCGACCATCGCGATCAAGAACTCACGGTACTCTATCTTGTCCCATAGATCGTAGCAGAAGATTACATACGAAATCAGCAACAATGATGCAACCGGAACCGGCATGCCGTAGAACTTCCGCTTTTCTTCGATACTCGCCATGAGGTTGAATCGGGCCAGTCTGTATCCCGATGCCATCACGTATACGCTGGAAATAACCCATCCCCAGCGGCCCATCGAGTTAAACTCGAAAGCATGAAGCAGTACGCCGGTGGCAACGCCGAATGTCAGAAAATCGGAAAAGGAGTCAAGTTCGATACCGAAGCGTGAAGAAACCTTGGACAGCCTCGCAACCCTGCCGTCCAGGCTGTCGAGGAATGCGCCGAGGACGATCATCCATGCAGCCGTGACCGCGTTGCCCTCAAGCGAGGATAGAATAGACAGAAACCCGCAAAGCATATTCCCCATCGTGAATGAATTCGGGAACAGGCTGCGGTAGTTTCTTGTCACTTGAATGCTCCAATGACCGTTTTGCCCCCTATTACTCTATCGCCCTGTCGCACGTTGATCTCAACATTCTGTGGGAAGAAAATGTCCATCCTCGATCCGAACCTCATCACTCCGAACCTCTCCCCTGCTGCAACCACCTGCCCCGGTTCGAGGCTGAAAACCACGCGTCTCGCAACGCTGCCTGCAATCTGCCTGAAATGAATCTTTCCGTGAGGAGTCTCCAAATCAATCTCGCTTCGCTGATTCTCTGTCGACGCTTGAGGACGGAAGGCAGAGAACCACTTCCCGGGTCTGAACTTGGCGTTCGCAATACGACCGGCCGCCGGCGCTCTGTTCACGTGACAATCGAATACCGATAAGAAGATGGATAACCGCGTGGAGAACCCAGACAGCTCCGGCGGTATAGCCCCGTCAACCAGCAACACTTTTCCGTCTGCAGGCGCAACAATTGCCTTCTCATCGCAGTCAGTTTCAAATTCTGGCTCCCGGAAAAAGAAGAACATCATCGCGGTCAGACATAGCGCCACCCATCCCGTTACTATCAGCGGCAGCGCGTGGAGCCCATAGCCGAGAGCGAGCAGTGCGAACGACACAAAGAGCGTGCCGAAGATGACCGGGTGTCCTTCACGCGCGATGGTCACTTGAATACTCTCTTGAAGATGGTGTCGACGTGCGACAAATACGGTTTGTAATCAAAGAGGCTCTTCAACTCTGTCGCAGTGAACCGCCCACTAATCTCAGGATCAGCCATCAGAACCTTCTTGAATGAGCTCCCCTCCTTCCATGCGGAGTGCGCGGCGCGCTGTATCAGAGTGTATGCGGCTTCACGCGATCCGAGTCTGTCGGTGAGGACCAGAAGCAGCCGTCCCGAGTAGATCAACCCTCCGGTCCTGTCCAGGTTTGCCCGAAGATTCCTGGGGTAAACCACAAGGTCACGAATCACCTGAGCAAACTTGAAAAGCATGTAATCGAGGAGAATAGTAGAGTCCGGGAAAATGACTCGTTCTACGGATGAGTGCGATATATCTCTCTCATGCCAGAGCGGGATGTTCTCCAGTGCTGCAATAAGATTGCCGCGAAGTAATCGCGCCTGCCCGCACATCTGTTCGCACGTGATAGGGTTCTTCTTGTGCGGCATAGCAGAGCTCCCCTTCTGCCCTTTGCTGAAGCCCTCTTCGAGCTCCAGCACCTCTGTCTTCTGGAGGTGCCTGATTTCCAAGGCGAACTTCTCAAGAGACGTGGCGATCATCGTGAGCGCCCAGATGAACTCGGCATGTCGATCCCTTTGCACAATCTGAGTGGATACCGGAGCCGGCTTGAGGCCAAGTCTCGCACAGACGTATTTCTCAACACGGGGATCGATATTCGCAAAAGTACCTACTGCGCCGGACATCTTTCCGACCGAAATCGTGTCTACGGCTTTGCGAAGTCGATCGAGATTGCGGGACATCTCCGAATACCAAACTGCAAAGGTCAGTCCGAGTGACGTTGGCTCAGCGTGGACGCCGTGCGTGCGCCCGACTTTGGGTTGATACTTGTACCGATGGGCTTTCTTCCGAATCTCTGACATCAGCGCTTTCGTGCGCGTGAGAAGCAACTCGCCGGAGCGTTTCAGAGTGAGGGCAGTAGCCGTATCAAGCACGTCGGACGAAGTTAGTCCGAAGTGAATGTACTTAGCGTCCGGACCGACCGAGTTGCCTACGTCAGTCAAGAAGGCTATGACGTCGTGCTTCACGGTCTCTTCGATCTTCAGGATTCGTTTGGCGCTGAATGCAGCGCGAGAGCGAATGCGTTTGACCGCTGCGACCGGCATTCTGCCGAGTTTGACCCACGCCTCGCATGTCGCAATCTCCACCTCGAGCCAGGTTGCGAACTTGTTGTCGTCAGTCCAGAGGTTAGTCATCTCCGGAAGCGAGTACCGGGGAATCATGACCGCGCCTTCACCTTTTCCCAGTCGGCAAGAAACTTCTTCAATCCGATGTCTGTCAGGGGATGTTTTACAATCTGTTCAATGACATAGAACGGCATAGTAGCCACGTGTGCGCCCATCATCGCTGCATCGACGAGGTGCAAGGGGTTTCGGATCGAGGCAACCAACACTTCCGTGTCGAATGAATAATTGTTGTATATCCTCACTATCTGCTCGACCAGCCCCATCCCGTAGTGGGAGACGTCGTCAAGTCTTCCCACAAAAGGCGAAACGAATCGAGCTCCGGCCTTGGCGGCGAGAATCGCCTGAGAAGGCGAGAAGACGAGCGTCACATTCACTCCGATTCCGTCCGAGGTCAGCGCCTTCGTCGCCTTCAGACCCGGAAGTATGCA
>JAGVNY010000036.1 GCA_020053015.1 Candidatus Zixiibacteriota bacterium
GAGCAGCCCGTAAGCAACACGACAAGTGCGAGTAACAGAGAATTCCTCATGCCCGCTAAGAGAAAGCCGGTCGGTTACAGAGTCAAGGCTAAAATCTGTTTTTGTTGATATTGCACAATGCGCTGATAGCTTCTGAAATTGAGAGTGGTTGTGTGGAGGTGGTCTTGCGTTCATCTCTGTCCGTATTGATTTTAGCTTCCTTTCTGCTGGCCAGCACTGCTGCTTCCGAGAGTCTGACTATAATCGATGTCATTGCGCAGGACACACCATACGATGGCGGCGGGTCTGTCACTATTCGCTGGGACTTTTCGATCGACCAAGTCGATGCTGCCGGATTTCATATTGAAATCTTCCGTCGAGCAGCCGGAGAACAGCAATGGAATCTAATCGGTAACGCTCTTCCGAAGAAGCTGGAGTTTGTTGACAGATCGGTCAGCGATGGCGTTCACTACCAGTATAAGCTTGTCGCCGGGTCACAGGAGTCAATCGTCGGACCCGTGATGTCAAGTGCGCAATGGTTCGACGTCCGAAGACTGTCTATTCTCGTAGGGCTCGTCGTCTGTGCACTGGCAACAGGGGCGGTCACGCTGATGCGAAGGCGAGGTCGCAGTCTCTATGTTCGCCCGTTGAGGGGGCTTGAAGCTGTCGATGAGGCGGTCGGCAGAGCAACTGAAATGGGCAAGCCGATTCTGTACACTCCGGGCTGGGGAGGGGACATTCAGAGGCCGACCACGATCGCATCATTGAACATCCTCAGTCATGTCGCTCGAAAGGCTGCTGAATACAAATGCGAGCTGCTCTTTCCCACTCACGATCCGGTGATTATGGCAGCGGCTGACGAGGTGATTCGCGAGGCATATACGGCCGCCGGCGAGGCAGATTCCTACACTCCGGGCAATGTGATATTCACTACATCATCACAGCTTGGGTACGCCGCGGCTGTGGACGGACTCATCACTCGACATAGGCCGGCAGCAGTATTTCTGCTCGGTACATTCGAGGGCGAGGCGCTCATACTTGCGGAAACCGCAAACTCAGTCGGAGCGCTGCAAATCGCAGGTACCGATTCAACGATACAACTATCGTTCTTCATCGTCGCGTGCGACTACACACTAATCGGCGAGGAACTCTTCGCGGCGTCAGGATACCTGACGCGAGATGAGAAGGTGCTTAGATCAATTCTGGTTCAGGACTATCTTAAGCTTGCGCTTGGCCTGGCTCTTATTGTAGGCGCTGTTCTGACGACGCTCGGTTATACCGGCCTGGCAGACTGGCTGGGTGGATCGTGACCTTAGAAATGGCTATTCCGGAACGAGAGATCTATGGGGAATCGAATTGAACTATGATGACAACCCGTAAGATCAGCTTCGTCATTTGTTTTGCCGCGGGAATATTCGGACTCGTCCAGTACTTCTCACCACACCCTGCTATCTCCTCGGTTTACAGATCGTTGCTGGATTGGGTCCAGATCATCTTCGCATTTGCGCTGTTGGTGGGCGCCCTTTCAGTGCTGCGAATGCACGCGGGCAAAGTCATGAAGAGGGATCGTCACTGGGTCTACAGCGCCGTCGCCGTCGCCTCCCTCATTGCGATGACGGCGGCAGGTTTCGCAGGTGGAGCAGACCGAGGATCCCTGTTCGCTTGGCTCTTCGACAACGTGCAGGTTCCGATGCAATCCACAGTGTTCGCGTTGCTTGCTTTCTTCGTTGCATCCGCAGCTTACAGGGGATTCAGGATGAGGAACTTGGAAGCAGGTATATTGCTGGTCACCGCGCTTCTGATAATGCTTGCCCGGATTCCGATCGGCGAGCTTGCTACTGATTGGCTGCCGCGATCCGCCGACTGGGTACTGAATGTGCCTTCCATGTCAGCCAAGAGAGCGCTACTGATCGGTATCGGTTTGGGCTCCGTAACAACTGCCCTGAGAGTGATTCTCGGGATCGAACGCAGTGCAATCGGCGGATGACGGAATATGAGACTATTGTCGCTTGACAGAAGAATCATCTACATCTTAGTGCTGTTGGCGGTGGGAGTGCCGCTGCTGTTCAGAGTCCCATTGCCGGTGAAAGTGGGTGTGGAAACCAGGAAAGTGCACAGCGCAATCGACAACATTCCGCATGGAAGCTATGTGATGCTCTCCTTCGATATTGAGGCTTCGTCGTTGCCGGAAGTCAAACCGCTGGCTGAGGCGACCGTTCGGCATTGCTTCCAGAGAGATTTGCGCATCATAGGGTTAGCTCTATTCTCAGAGGGAGCTGCGATCGGTTACAATCTGTTGGTGCAGGTCGCGGACGAAATGGGCAAGGTGTACGGCTCGGACTACATCTACCTCGGCTTTCGGCCGCAGTATGTGTCTGCAATACTGGGTATGGGGGAGAGCATTGAGGATGTGTTCCCGTTGGACTATCTGAACAACGATTGGCGCGAATACCCTGGATATGCAAGTCTTGGCAACTACGACGATGTAGCTCTGGTGATCTCCATTGCTGATGGTTCCCTACCGACATACTGGGTCGAGTACGCCGGAAGCCGGTACAATCAGAAGATTGCTGCTTGTTTGACGGCGGCCATGACGACCTCTTACTATCCATACACGGTCTCCGGTCAGCTTGTCGGCATGGTGAGTGGATTGAAAGGAGCGGCCGAGTATGAAACGATGCTCGGATACAGCGGCGGAGGACATCGCGGAATGCTCTCGCAATCCTCAGGGCATGCTCTGATTATCCTTCTTGTAATCGTCGCTAACGTAGCGGAGTTGAGAAAGCGCAAATGACGGACCTTGCCACCATCGTTGCACTCGCTCTGACGCTTTGCATTCTGTCATTCTTGTATCGCGAGAATCCATTTTACCGGTTCGCGGAATATTTGTTGGTCGGTGTATCAGTTGGCTACTCAACGGTTGTTATTTGCCGAAACTCTATCTATCCCCTCGTCATTGAGAGGATAAGCTCTTCGGGTGACATTCTTGTTCTAATACCTGCCGCGTTGGGACTTCTCATGTTTGCGCGTCTCAAGAGGAGCTGGTCGGGTCTTTCCCGGCTTCCCCTTGCGCTGATGATAGGGTTCGGAGCAGGAGTTTCGATCCCCGCAATGCTCCAAGCGCGAGTACTGAAGCAAGTGTCATCATCAATGCAATCGCTGGCTACACTCGACGGGATCGTTATAGTTGTTGGCGTCATAAGTACTATGTCTTATTTCTATTTCTCCCGGAAGCAGGAGGGACTCAACGGTCGGCTGGCCAAGCTGGGTACTTACTTCCTGATGGTCTTCTTCGGAGCGACTTTTGGATTCACTGTAATGTCTCGAATATCGTTGCTGATCGGAAGGCTGGAGTTCATATTGCGGGACGCGTTCGGTCTTGTTTCATAATGATATGCAAGAAATGCAGGAAAGCCATGAAAGAGCTTGGACGCAAGTTTCACAAGCAACGCAAATGGGTTTGTCAGCACTGTGGCCGGGTGACATTTCAGAAGCTGCCAAAGAAGCGGACGGGGAAGACCGACAAATAGTAATAGGGTATCGGAAAAGGACTTGATGTGGCGGAGCCGAAAGAAATAAGATTGGGCACATCCGGATATTCCTTTCTGGACTGGGTCGGACCATTTTATCCGGAAGGTATCCCGAAAGGGAATATGCTTGACTTCTATGTGAAATCCTTTGATACTGTTGAAATAAACTCGTCGTATTACTCGATACCCCATTTCAAGGTATTCGAGAATATGGAGAAGAAGACTCCACCGGGTTTTGTGTTTATGGTGAAGGGACACAAGAGCTTGACTCATGAGCGATCCGATGTGTTGGGACCTGTCAACCAATTTGTAGAGAGCATTCGACCACTCAGGGCTGCCGGAAAACTCAAGGGTGTGCTACTGCAGTTCCCGTATTCCTTTCGTTGGTCGCAGAAGAACCAGACGTACATCCTCAGGGTAAGAGATCTCCTTGATGGCTTCGATGTCTATATCGAATTCAGGCATCGTGGTTGGATTCGCGACGACATTCTGTTGCAGTTGGAGCAACACAAACTCAGCGTCTGTTCGGTTGATTGCCCTCAGCTCGACTCACTGCCGAGACCGCTCCTACTGCAATCGTCCAAGAATGTCTACGTCAGGCTTCACGGGCGGAACGCCGAGCACTGGTGGAAGGGCGGCTCTCTTCGGTACGATTATCTTTACAGCGAGAAACAGCTCACGGACTGGATTTCGAAGATCCGTGATTCGAAGCGCCCGATTCAAAACGCGTATCTGTTCTTTAATAACTGCCATTTGGGGCAGGCTGTGCAGAACGCGAAGATGATGATGGGCCTCCTTGGGCTTGGTTCGGACGCAGAGAGAAGTGGATCATGAACAGGACACGAAAGACAGCTTTGGTCATTGCATTTACCGTTGTGCTACTCGCAGCTCACTACCGCTTCGGATTTCCATTGCGCAATATCATCGATCATTCTGCTTGCATGAATGCATTTCAGGCCACTCTTGCCTTGCCTCAGCACGAAGTCTATCGACAGACTGAGAGGTCTCTAAGCGGTAGGCCGAAGATCAACTGTGCTTCCGCATTGGTGATAGACAACAATACGCAGGAAATCCTATTCGCAAAGAACTCATCTGAGAAGCGCTCCATTGCGTCCATATCCAAATTGATGAGCGCGCTCGTGCTTGAAGATATGCGATTCGACTGGACCAAGCCAGTCCACGTGGTGAATGAGGATGCGGAGAATTCATCGCGGTCGCGGCTGAAAGTAGGGGAGTCGTTCAGCGCCAATGATCTGTTGTTTGTCGCACTTGTTTGCTCCGACAACAGGGCCGTACGTGCTCTTGCGAGAGCAACGGGTCTCGCGAATGGGGATTTTATAGAGATGATGAACAACAAGGCTCGTTCGCTCGGCATGTACTCATCGGAGTTCCACGAAGTGAGCGGGCTTGACTCGATGAATATGGCGACTGCTGAGGATTGCGCGCGGCTTCTCAATGCTGCCCTTAACGACCGGCTGATCGCTGCCGCGACCACAACGGAGGCTTATGCATTTCGGCCGCTCAACAAAGTCCGGATGCGCAATATCGTTAACACAAACAGACTCCTGAACTCCGACTGGACTGTAAAGGGCGGCAAGACAGGCTATATACGAAGATCGGGCTACTGTCTTGCCACTCGGCTGGAAGACGGTATGGGACACGATATCACTGTGGTCGTGCTCGGTGCGCCGGGATCGAATTCACGATTCAAATCTGTCCAGTCGCTCGCGTCTTGGGCATTCGATAACCTGACTCGCATTGATCGAAGGGTGGAACATGCCTCACAAGGACTCAGCTCCACCGGATCCAACTAAGGTACTGAAGCAGCTTTGCATTCAAGTCGCAGAGCTCAGTGCAAGACTCAAAGAGCTTCAATTCTCAGTCGATGCAGTTGGCACTATCGTTGATATCGATCTGAAGAAGGACATTTCTATTCTCCCCGTTTTAGTTGAACGATTCAAGCAGGTTGAGAGCAGACTCGACAGAGGACAAACGGAGCTTGGTAACATTGAGAGTTCCATCGGGGACGCATGCGCCAGACTCGACATTCTCACCGGCAAAGCGGACCTGCTTGAGAAGCGGCTGTCGGTTTTGCTTGACCTAACCGACCAGATTTCCGAGCGCCTGTCGACGATCCCCAAGCCGTAAGCGTGCCGCAGGCAGCTTGAATGCAACCAGCCCACATTTCGTCGGTCAAAAAGGTGTTGACATCATCCGATGTATAGATTAAATAGTGCAGCCGTTTGGCGCCCTAGCTCAGTTGGTAGAGCAACGGACTGAAAATCCGTGTGTCCCCAGTTCGATTCTGGGGGGCGCCATGTTTTTTCGGGGTTTGAGTTATGACACCGCAAAGGATTCTGTGCGTGGCGGACGTCCCGTCTGCCATGATGGTAAGTTGGCGCACGAGGAGAGGTTGCCCCGCAAGTGAGTAGTGAGTAGGTCAGCCTCCGGAGTCACGCCGTGCGTGACGAAGAAGGCCGACAAGTCTGTGTCGGGTTTCTTCTTGCGCTTTGCGCAATCCGGAACCCGACCTACGCCAATCTGCCCTCGTGGTAGTCGGTTTGAAGATTACCCCGAGACAGCTTGTCAGGTATATCTCGCTTTCGGTCGGATCAATGAATGAAGGACAGGCATCCTCAATGGCGGGATTGGAGAGCAGCCTTTCGACAAGGCTGTCGGCGAGTTCGAACGGTTCGACGGAAGCATCAAGTGCGACATCAGATGCAATTAGCGCACTGAACGTGGTAAACTCTGAGTAGTCGAGCCTCACGGTTACCGAGGTCGGCGAGACGGTCAGGTCGACCCGCCCAGAGCCGTTGTAGTAATAGTAGTCTTCTGATCTTGCTGCACCGCCAAAGATGAATAACCCAACCAGAACAACCCCAACGATCGTTTTCATTTTCACTTCTCCCTCTCCCAGTCAATGGGAATCAACGCCATGGCATACGAATAGTAGCCCGGCTTGTGAGTATCGATTCTCTTTGTCAGCAATTTGGCTGCAATATCCAGAACGAGAACAGAACCGCTGGGAAGCGGTCCTCCGCCATTGAGAATGACCATTTGGTCTCCTTCCGGCGTCAGGGAAAGGTACCCTGGCTGAAGCATTTCCGTACCCATGCTGATATCACCTGAAGTAACATAGTACTGCAGTGTGTTTGTCGTTATGTCATAAACATCAATACCTCCTATGTCTGGATTGTCAAAACCGCCGTTGAACGTCATGAAAACACGCTTGCCGTCAGGGTGCCAGGCGTGATCGAAATGCAGACGAGTATCCGGAATGAGTGTTTCGTGAACGATCGAGAGGCTATCGGTGTCAAGCACTTGGAAATACTTCGGCCCCATGAAGATTCCTACGTCGAGAATCAGGTACTTCCCGTCGGGGCTCACTGATTTCATCACCGGACCAACTGCGTCACCTGCCCTGTTGAACATCGGGCGAGCAACAACCGAGGTCACACCGGTAGAATCGTAGTTACCGACGAATAGGTAGTATGCGCCCGGCTGCTTGTCGAAGTAGAATCTCCTCTCGAATGGGTGAAACACTGCGTTCCCAATACCACCGCTGCTGGTATCCTCATAGAGGATATCAAGACTCGGCAGCTTGTAGAGAGTCAGCATCCTGCTCTCCGAAGTCAGCAGATAGTTTCCGCCGGAAGAGACCTCGACTCTATATCCGCCCTTACCCGAGCAGATTGCGAGTGTGTCTCCCGTGCGGGTATCCGTCACCCATGTCCAAGAGTCGGGTTCAGTAATGCCGAATGCGGTTCTCGTGTAGTAGGTGTATGATCCGTCTTCAGAGAATGTTGCATCCCAGAACGCACCGTCGTACAGGTTGTAGAAAGCCAAATCGACAACCGTGCCATACTTGAGACTGAACGTGTAGGCGATATCGTATGACGAGCGTTCCTCGCAGCAGTACAGCACATGATAGTCCGGCACGATCTCCTCATCCGGTTTGGGACATACCGGGCAATCGTCATCGCCACATGACACAAGCAGCGCGACAGCGACAAGAGCGGCTGAGAGCGTCAGCCACAGAGCAACTTTCGGAGACACTGAGTCCCGAAGTGTTCGCACATTCATAATCCTCCTTCAATTTGGGTTTGGTGGCATGGCCGTCTCGGCCATGTTCTCACCCCGCGATGCGGGGTGCTACGGATGTCGCATCCATCAATGCATCATATCACCTCCTTCCGCGTAGGTCGAAACCCTCGTGGTTTCGACATAGTAGTCCGAACTGCGGGAGTTCGGACCTATAAGAACTTGAAAACAATTCGAAAAGGACCAACGGACCCCTCCGCGTCAATCAACTAAATGGACTCTGAGCCAATAGACGGATCAGGGACGATTTTGTCAAGTTGATTTGGGTTACAAGATATTGCGTGTTCGACACATACCCACATGTGCAGCTCTGACAGGTCAAATGCTCCGCATGTTTGATTACTTACCGCTTGCTGCATTACAGTTGACAAAGTCCCAAACAGAAGACTATCATTGTGGAGTTTTGATCGTACTGCGGCAGCAACTGCCTGATATAGCAGGCAGTTGATTGACCGGGAAGAGGAGCTGAGAATGGCTACAAAGAAAGCAGGGGATATAATGATACCTCTGCAAGAGTACCCACATATCCCTTACTGGTTCACGCTGCGGCAAGCTGTTGCCGAGCTCGAGAAGTCGGCCTTGCAGGTCGAAGGGCGCATGTCACTTCCAAGAGCGCTTCTCGTCTTCGATGAGAAATATGATCTCGTGGGGATTCTGAGACGCCGTGACATTCTGCGCGGCCTGGAGCCGAAATTCCTTCGAACCATGTCTATATCTCACAGGAAGAGCCTTTTCGACGTAGAGATTGACCCTAAGCTGGCCGATCTGTCCGCAGGCCAGGTTGGAGATGCGATGCGGGAGCAGTCCGAGCATCCGGTCAGCGAAGTGATGCAGCCTATTGTTTCCACTGTCTCAGTGGACGATCACCTTGCAGCAGTGATCTACAAGATGCTCAGCAGAGATCTCTACCTTATTCCAGTCCTGAAAGAGCAGGAGGTTGTGGGCGTCATTAGGAGCGTGGAAGTGTTTCATGAGGTCGCCAGCCTTTTGCTGTAGAGTCTGCCTTCGTCACGCGCGAGAGGAGGGTCTCAATTGTTCATGCGATTCAGAAAGCGTGTCGCCGTTGGTCGATCTGGCGGCAATTTGCCTCCGATGCCGCATGATGTCCGTCTTGCTGCAGTAGTCCGCGAGATCGACAAGAAGCGATTGTTCTTCATGCTTCTGGGTGTCACGTTGTTTGCGGTTGTTTGCCTATCACCGGCGTGGCCGGACGCTGTCGATCCGAATGGCAAGCATTTCGCGCTCGGTCGAGAGGGCAAGGCTGCTCTCGGCCTGTTTCTCCTTGCCGCATCATGGTGGGTGTTTGAAGTCGTGCCAATCGGAGTGACAAGCATACTGATCGGAGTTGTGCAATCGCTCTTTCTGATCCGACCTTCGAAGGCAGCGTTCACGGATTTCTTCGATCCGTCTGTTTGGTTCATATTCGGCTCGGTCGTCATCGGTATGGCATTCAGCAGAACAGGTTTGACGAAGAGAATGGCCTATAAGATGCTCTCGGTGGTCGGCGAGAAGACCAGCATGATCTATCTTGGAGCGTTTGTCATGACAGCGGCGATGACGCTGATCATGGCGCACACCGCTGTCGCAGCAGCGGTGTTCCCACTTCTGATGGCGATTCACGGACTCTATGAAGAAAGTGAAAGACCAACCAGATTCGGCAAAGGGCTGTTCATCGGAATGGCGTTTTCGGCGGGTGCCGGCAGCATCATAACGCTACTTGGCTCGGCGAGAGCTGCGGTCGCGGTTGGTTTCTTCAAGGACTGGACAGGCCGGGAGATTTCGTTCTTCGGTCTAACATACTACATGCTGCCTGTCGGAGCGTTGATGGTCTTTGTCATCTGGGCTCTTATGATGATACTTTACCGTCCGGAAAGGAGAAGCATTGAGGGTCTTCGCGAAAGAGCAGCCGCTCTGGCAGCGTCGCTCGGGAGATTTAGCCGGGGCGAAGTGCTTACACTGGTCACGGTCTTCGTGATAATAGCGGCGATGAGTTTGCGGTCTCTGATTCCTGCGCTCAATGTAATGGACAAAAGTGCGATTATACTGGTAGCTACGATTCTGTTTTTCGTCTTCAAGATACTCACGATCAAAGATCTGGAAGAGATACCCTGGAACATAGTGCTTCTGTTCGGTGGCGCAATGAGCATCGGCTTCTGTCTTTGGCAGACAGGCGCTGCTGAATGGCTCGCGATCGAATGGCTCGGCATTCTGTCGGGTTCAGGCTGGATAATTTTCGTTCTTGGTGTGTCGCTCTTCGTGTTGGGAATGACCAATCTTATCATGAACGTTGCTGCGATCGCAATCTCCCTGCCCGTGGCGTTGGTGATGGCGCCCTATCTGGGGGTACAACCTGAAGTAGTAATGTTCTCCTCACTCGTGACCGCAGGGATGCCGTTTATGTTTCTGATAGGCGCTGCGCCGAACGCTATCGCTTATGAGAGTCGCCAGTTCTCGAGCGGCGAGTTTCTCAAGGCGGGCATACCTGCAAGCCTCATTCTGATGATGATCCTTGCCCTTTTTGTCGCTGTAATATGGCCGCTGATGGGAATGCCCGTCAGGGTTCATTAGCCGCAACGTTCAACATCGCGCCATTCTGGACTAACACTCTGTGGGAATCGGTTCACGACGACCGGCGAGTTTGCTTTTGCAGGGCAATACCGATGAAGAGGGGACGGGTGAAATCATGAAAGCCACCGAGCGGGATCGAACCGCTGACCTGACGATTACGAATCGTCTGCTCTACCAGCTGAGCTACGGTGGCACTTGTGTCGCGCACGCGACGGGGGGTATTAAACATCAATCGGGAACTCGAAGCAACCGAAAATTTCGTCGTTTCGGAGTAGAACAGACGGGATCGAATCGACGTCTGGCTGCGTGCAGCGCCAACGTCACACAAGAGCGTGTAGATAAACACCCAACAATGACGCGGTCAGCATCCGATATGAAGCAAACACAAAAAGAGGGTGTCTCTGGTAGGGTAGAGGGGGCTAGGAAACTACCCAGGGACAGCAGAGGAACACCCTCAAATTCATCCAAATTCTAATCTAATCCGAGTGATTTGAATGTCAAGGCATTTTTTTCGGCGACCCATCGAGGTGTTCTGTGATGAGGAATCCTTTCTTGATGGCATAGTCCCGGAGCTCAGCGTAGGATTTCGTCTTCAGTTTCTTGGCAATGTTTGATCGGTGCGCCTCGACAGTTTTGGGGCTAATGAATAGCAGAGAAGCAACCGCTTTCGTGCTCTTGCCTTCCGCAACGAGCTGAAGCACCTCTCGTTCCCTTGAGGTTAGGTTATCCAGCGCCATTTTCTTCGCCTTGCCTCCGAAGTCCTTGATGTACTCCCGGACGACTTTGGTGCAGATAGGCGGACTCAAGAAATGATGGCCTTGTGTGATGGCCCTAATCCCCCACACAAGTTCCTCGACAGCGCTGTCCTTGAGAATGTAACCTGACACCCCGGCGATGAGAGCCTGCTTGACATATTCTTCGTTCTCGTACATTGACAGTATGAGGACACGCACACTTGGATGGTGAGACTGGATCTGCCTGGCTGCCTCCAGACCGTTTAGCCGGGGCATGGCAATGTCGAGTATTGCGATATCCGGTTTCCGTTCGGAGATGATAGAGAGAGCCTCACGGCCATCGGATGCTTCGCCGACGATTTCGAATTCCGTATGCTCCTCAAGGAGCTTTCTGATCCCCTGACGGAGCATCAGATGGTCATCAACCAGGACTATTCTGACGGTTTTCATGGTAGCCAAGGTATCCTTGTTTTGATTTGTGTCCCTCTGCCCGATTCGGAGCGGATAAGAAACTTGCCTCCGCGGTTCTCAACTTGCTGGCGTATGCTCGCCAAGCCGAAGCCCGTTACTGCATCGGTTTCGGAGTCTAACTGTCTCGTGTCGAAACCCTTGCCGTTGTCAGACACAATCAGAGTGCACTCGCCGAAACGACTCGACAAACTCACCTTCACTCTTGTGGATTCGGCATGTTTGGCTGCGTTCGTTAGCGTCTCCTGAACGATTCGGTAGATGACGGCTTCCAACTCCGGCGATCTCGTTGAAATTCGGAAGTTCTCTACGAAGTCGATTCTGATGCCGGTTCTTCTTGAGAAGTGATTCACGAACCATGATAGCGCGGGGACAAGTCCGAGGTCGTCGAGCATTGGGGGACGGAGATCGGCAGTGAGATTCCTCACTTGAGAAATCACGTTGTTCAGTTCGGAGTCGAGTTCTTTGATCACTGCCATCAATTTACCTTTTTGCGGAGTTATCGCCTTCTTCGCCATCTGAAGATTAATCCTCAGCATGGCGAGCTCAGCTCCGATTTGATCGTGCAGGTTTCTTGCGATCTTGCGGCGCTCCGTTTCCTGCGATTCGAAAACGCGCGTCGACAGCCATCCGGCTCTTCTGTAACGACCGGTGATGAAATCCATCAGCCTGCAATTCTCCATGGCGGTGGCGATCATGCTGCCGAGAATCTCGAATGTCCTCCTCTGACGTTCATTGATGTCATTATGAGCAACCGTATACCCGAGAAAGAGCAGTCCCAGCCGGTGTTCCCGGGACACCAGCGGCATGGCCACAGCCGACTTCAGGCCGATTTCCCTGAAGTAGTCGCGAACGTACGCATTCTTGACCCTGTAGGTCGACATATCGGTGGCGACCAGCATCTTGCCGCCCGCAGCAAGGGAAAGGAATTCTCTGGAGTCCTGCTTGATCCGGGTTACGTCAAATGCTGCGACGCCGGTGCCGGGTCTGACCGCCTTCGCAATGCGCAGCCGCCGTTCATCCTCGGGATCGACGTAGATTACCGCCGCGCGGTCGACCCCAAGTCTCGTAACGAATGTGTTGACGGCGAAGTCAAGCGTGGTGTCCATATCGAACGTGCTTGAGAGCTTCCTCCCAAGCTCGAACAACACAGACAGGTCCTCGTTTCGGCGTTCCAGATCGTCCGAATTCGACTGGATCTCTTCATACATCAGCGCAGTCCCGATGCCCTGGCACAAATGCATTGTCAGAGTTCGCAGGAAGTTACGCTCTATTCGGCTGGGCGATTCCCTGAATCTGAGGTAACCGAAGACGGCTATGCCGCTGTAACCCCTTCCACAATTCAATCGGAATACAAGTGCAGACTTCAGGTTTCTTGATCGCAGAAACTTTCGAAGTGGTTGGCTTGCATCTCCCGAAGATAGAAGGCGCACACCGCGCGAGGATTTCATCTCAGACTTCAGAGTCAGCACATCAGCTTCCGTAAGGCCTCTTGTCGCGGCCGATTTCTCGCAATTACGGGAGACTCTTCGACCGGCAAAATACTCGTCGGCGATGCACCGTCCTCGGATCACGGCTAATCCGCAGTAGTCAATATCTCCGCTTTCCACTATCGCCCTGCAGGCCACTGGAATAACACGATCAATCAATACCCTTCCAGATACGGACTTGCCGACGGCCGCCACTACCTTCTGAAACGCCGCGCGCTCTTTGCCTGCTTCGACTGACTTCGAGAGATGGCGGACGCTTCGCTGCAGCTGACTATTTGCCTTAAGCAGGTACTGTGCCGTCTCGAGATTCGTCAATGCAGCTGCGGTGATTCTTGAGTGGATCGACAATCTCGCCAGTTCGTTAGCAGAGAAGACCGGATCGTCACTACGACGCGAGATTACCAATATCCCGTTCATCCGTTTGTGGCATACCAGCGGCTGGACAAGATATCTAAGCGACCTTCGGCGCTCTTGCAAGCCAAGAGCGCGAATCAGGCGTTTGGCGGGGAGAGTTGAGCCGGCAGCAGCTGTCAGACCGTCGGATCGCAGAAAGCGGAGACTTGGTCCCGCATCAGGCAGATTCCTGCCAGGTCGGGAGCGCAGAGAAGGCAGGGAGATCACCAAACTGAGAGTGCCGCAGTCGTCATAACGATACGCGTTCACCGATTCGCAAGGAATTTCAGATTTGATCTGCCGCAAAGTAAGCCTGACCGCGCGTTTGCAAATCAAAGCCTGTTTGCCGGATATTTGTACTGGCTGGACTTCCTCCGTAGCCAAAGCTCACTCCTTCTGCTCATGCCGAGATGCCACTAACCAGGCGAAGGTTCTATCCTGAGGAAGCGCCAAATCACTTCGGAGCAGGAATCAGGGCATATCCCTCGTGTCAATTATACAACGGCGATTGGCTGTGCGCAAGCGTAGTCGCGAGCGGGCAGCGCTCACCCAACCTCTGTCCCCGGGCTGAAGGATACCCTACATCAACTTGTGGGGATGAACAGCGGAATTGTCAGTCTTTGCTTCTGCGGATCATTGGTTTCGACGGTCACGGAGTACCAGGGCTTCTTCAGCGATCCGTGCGGAGACTTGTACTTCACTACAAGGTCGACCGACTGCCCAGCCGGGACTCTATCGCGCGATAGCTTTGCGTCCAGATACGGCTCGCCTCCATCAACGACTTTCAGCTCCAGAGGTTCTGCGCCTGTATTGGTTATCTTCACCTTGAAACTCGTTGCGGTCTTGTTGCCGCTTACAGGAGTGCCATCAACAACGCTTGGGGTTGCGGAAAGCATCGGATGAGGTTTGTCTACCATTGCGCTGAAATACACATCGGAGACGGGGTCCACCGGGTCATTGGACATAATCGTGACTTTCTTCTCTATCCGTCCCATGAACTTGCCGGAATCGAAGATTACATCAAGCGATGATATCTCTCCGGGAGCGATGTCAGACTTGCTTAACGGCGCGCTTGTGCACCCGCAGCTGGGCGTAACCTTGATTATTCGAAGAGTGTCGACCCCTTTGTTCTCTATGTAGTAAGTGTGCATCGCACTTGAGCCGTTTGGCATGAATCCGAAATCGAACTTATGTTCGGTGAAGTCTATCGTCGCATTCAAGGGCTTGTCCAGCTTATCGGTCGCAGTCGTCAAGTTAGCTGTAGCGATTACTCCAACTGCCATCGAGAGGGCTACGATGCGTTTTCCTGCAAGCACGTCTCCTCCTGACTGTTAATCAAGTGAATGGTCGACGAACACGGCCGAAGTCTAATCCAAGCTAAAGCCGTGCTCTCTCATCCAATCATCATTATACAACTTGGAAAGGTATCTGATCCCACTGTCCGGGAACAACATGACTACTAAATCACTTCGCTTCAGGTTTCTTGCCATCTTTCTTGTGGCCCACAGGACTGAACCGGATGACCCGCCTGCGGATATCCCCTCCCGACGGCACAGCTCGCGAGCTGTCCTGAAAGAGTCCGCATCAGATACCTGAATCACATCATCAACGTATTCCTTCAGATAGGCTTTCGTTATGACATCTGTGCCGATCCCCTCGACTTTGTAAGGTCTGGCCTCGGGAAGCGGGTCGCCTTTGGAGTAGGCCGTGAAGAGGGAACCTACGGGGTCCACACCGATCGTCACTACCTTTGGATTCCTCTCCTTAAGGTACTTCGATGTACCCGAGATCGTGCCCCCTGTGCCGATGCCGCAAATAAAGTGGGTTATCTTGCCATCTGTGTCTTCCCAAATCTCAGGGCCGGTCGTAGCATAGTGGGCATCGACGTTTATCTGACTGTGGTACTGATCCATGTAGAAGTAACCGGGATTCTGGCCGATTCTGCGCGCTACCATGTAGTAGCTCTGCGGGTCATCGTGAGGAAGGTCTGCGGGCGTGACAATGACGTCGGCGCCATACGATTTGATGAGGTCCTTCTTCTCCTTACTTGTCTTCTCGGAAGTGGTGAAGACAGACTTGTAACCCTTTGCTGCAGCTACCATTGCCGCCCCTGATCCAGTGTTGCCGGACGTGTTGTCTATGATGATGTCGTCCTTCGTCAGACTGCCGGTCTTCTCGCCATGTGTGATCATATAATAGGCCATTCGGTCTTTGACGGAGCCTCCCGGGTTCATGAACTCAAGCTTGGCAAGGATTAAAGGGGGAAGATCAGCGACTGTATCGCTGAGTTTCACCAAAGGCGTCTTGCCAATTAGATCACAAATGCTGTCGTAGTATCTCACCTCGATCCCTTTCCTGGAGATTCCTCATACGGTTCCACGTGTATCATCGCGTCCTGCAATCTGGATATGGCTTTGTACAGGTCTGATTTCAGACTCCTGGCAATGTCATGTCCTTCTTTCACAGTAAGGTCGGCGCAAACCATAATCTTAATATCGGCAATGTATGTCGTCCCGACCGACCTGACCTTGATGTCTCGAACATGTTTAACACCACAATGTGCTCTCGCGGTTTCAAGAATCTTGCGCGTCAGCTCCGGATCAGGAGATCCGCCCATGAGAAAGTGGAGGTTGTTGATCATGATCTTCACGGCGTTCTTGAGAATGAGAATGCCTATCCAAATACCGGCAATCGGGTCGAGAATAGGCACTCCGACTTGAGCAACGACTATTCCGATGAGCGCTCCGGCAGAGGCGTACACATCCGATCTATGATCGTAAGCATTGGCAATCACAGCAGGCGAATTCGTGCGACGTCCTGCTCTGATGGTCCATCTGTAAAGACTCTCTTTGACGATTATGGTAAAGAGCGCGACAGCAGTGGCAAGTTTCGACGGAACGACGTAGTCCTTGTCGATCATGACATGAATTGCATTGTACCCGATGTATACTCCGGTAGCCACAAGCAGCGTGGCGACGAAGAGAGCTGAGAGCGTGTCAGCGTGACCGTGTCCATATGGGTGTCCATCGTCTGGAGGGCGCCGTGCAATCCTTATCCCGATCCAAACGACACTATTGGAGACGATATCCAAGAGTGAATTCAGAGCGTCAGCAAGCAACGCGCGGCTTTGGCCGACAACGCCGCCTGTGATCTTCAGAGCGAAGAGAAGTATGTTGAAGGCAAACGAAACTCTCGTTGTGCCTTCCTCGGTTGCGGAAAAGACGCCCATTCTGCTTGACTGTGCCTTTGCTGTTCGATCCTCTCTTGAGTGAGGCACCCTATGTGCGATTCGGCGCCTACTGCATCACATCCCAGATGCTTGCGGAGGGATGCGAGCTTGTCAAAGCTACAGTGTTTTTGCCGGATCGGCAAACGAAAAGGCCGCCGTTCGGCGGCCTCATTACTCGGACAACGGGTGAGAAGAGAGGTTACTGCTGGTAATCGATACCTTCCGTTTCAAAATACGATTTCAACTCCCCGAGTATATTCTGGGCTTTCTGGCGCATGTCAGCCACTTGCGAGCTCTTCATGCCGGAAGTGAGCTTCATGAAAGTGGCGTAAGCGTGGTATGCCTCGATGTAATCTTCCTGAGTCTCAAGAGCTTGGCGAGCGATTCCAAGATTGTAGAACGACTTCCAGTGAGATTTGTCCAGCGAAGACGATTTCCTGAATTCCTCAGCCGCCTTTGAATAGTCTTTCTGGGCAAGGTAAATACCGCCAAGCTGGAAGTGCGCCATCGAGTAGTTGGGATCAGCTTTGAGCGCCTTTCCGTATGTGGCGACAGCATCTGCGTCCCTTCCCGCACCCTCGTAAGAGCGCCCGAGACTCGTCAGCGCCTTTGCATCATTAGGCTGTTCCGCGATGTAAAGGTTGAACCTCTCGATAGCCTTGTCCCATTTGTCAGCCTTGTAGTAGAGGTTCGCGTATCCTCTAAGGAGTTCCGGCTCCTTGGGCTTCAGCTTGAGTGCAGCTTCAAACGCCGATTCACCGGATGGAATGTCCGAAGCTTCAACGCAGGCATAACCGAGGTTCTTCAGCCCATCATAGCTGTCCGGCTTGAGCTGAGTGTATTTCTTGAAGTTTCCGATTGCCTTCTGGTACTCTTTCTTGGAGAATTGAAGCGCGCCGAGATTGAGATAGGGGTCCGGGAATGCCGGGTCTGCTGCGATGGCGCTTTCATATGCGTTGATCGCCTCTGCCTGTTTTCCAGCTTTCTCGAATTCGATCCCCTTGTTGAACTCTTCCTGCGCCGATCCGTAAGCTGCCGCCGAAATCGTCAGAGCAAGAAGAACGGCGATTGCACAAGAAAGTCGAGACTTTGAACTCAAAGTGCTGACCATTTCAAAAATCCTCTCACTTCTGCTTTAAGGTCTCTCTGTAAACTTCAAGCTTCTTTCGAACTTCGATATCCGTCAGTGCGACGATCCGGGCTGCAAGCACGGCAGCATTAGCGGCGCCCGGCTTACCAACTGCGACTGCTGCCACAGGAATACCGGGAGGCATCTGAACCACGGATAGCAGGGAATCCAAGCCGCTCAGAGAAGATCCGGGGAGAGGGACACCGATCACTGGAAGCCTCGTGTGCGAGGCTACGACCCCCGGTAACGCCGCGGACATTCCTGCAAGACAAATCACGACTTGATACCCATTATTCTCCGCACTGCTCGCTATGCGAGCGGTTCGCTCAGGATCTCTGTGGGCCGAGCAATACTCCGTGTCAAACGAAATGCCGAGCTTGGAGAGGTGCTCTTCGCAATGGGACACGGCTTCGGAATCAGACTTCGACCCGGCTATAATTAGTACTATCTTGGCCACTGATTGTTCCTCAATGGGCATACCTGCCCCAGCGACGGGTTGCTTTTTGTCCGATATCGGTTCTATAGAACGCGCCCTCGAACTTTATTCTGTCTGCGATATCGTATGCGCCGGCGATCGCGTCATGCAAGTTGGCATTAAGGCCCGTGACGCCTAACACTCTGCCGCCGTTTGTAACGATGCCATTGTCGAGTTTCTTAGTGCCGGCGTGAAAGACGTGGCACTTGTCATCCCTGCGGTCGGTTGGCAGACCTTTAATTAGCGTTCCCTTCTCATAGGTCCCGGGATAGCCTTTGGAGGCCATTATTACACAGACAGCGTACGCATCCCTCCAGGTCAACTCCTCGAGTGACAGATTGCCGTCGACGATCGAGATGAACACTTCTGCCAGATCGTTCTCCAGCAGCGGCAGGACAACCTGAGTTTCCGGATCCCCGAAACGGCAATTGAATTCAATCACCTTAGGCCCCCGATCGTTGACCATGAGGCCTGCATAGAGAATACCCTTAAAGGTGCGGTTTCTTGCCTTCAGGCCTCTGACCGTGGGCTCAAGCACAAGGTCCATGATGTCAACCATCAAGCTGTCTGTCACGAATGGCACCGGACAGTACGCTCCCATCCCTCCTGTGTTTGGACCCTGGTCACCATCGCGGACTGCCTTGTGATCCTGGGAGGGGAGCATCGGAAGCACGGTCTTCCCATCGGTGAAAGCCATCACGGTAATTTCCTCGCCGATGAGCTTGTCCTCTATTATGACCTTGCTCCCCGCTTCGCCGAAAATCTTGTCGACCATCATCCTGTCGACCGTCTCCCGGGCCTCCTCGACATTGTTGACGATTATGGCGCCTTTGCCCGCAGCGAGGCCATCCGCCTTGATGACCAATGGGTAACGTGTGTCGCCGCAGAACCGGAGCGCCTCCTCCCGGTCATCGAAGATCTTGAACGGAGCGGTAGGAATATGGTTCTCTCGCATGAACTCCTTCGCAAACGCCTTGGAGCCTTCGATTATAGACGCCTCTCGTGTCGGTCCGAAAATCCGGAGTCCTTGTGTTTCGAATTCGTCCACTATGCCGTGAGTCAGAGGGTCTTCGGGACCAACCACAGTCAGATCGATTCGCTCTCTCTTGGCGAAAGAGGCGAGACCGGCAATGTCCAACATCTCTATAGGGAGACATTGCGCTATTTCGGCAATGCCTGCGTTTCCCGGAGCACAGTAAATCTTCGAGACGATCTTGGATCGGGAAAGCTTCCAACAGATTGCGTGCTCCCGACCTCCTGCTCCAACTACAAGTATGTTCATGCCTGTGCCATCCTTTGCAAGTTGTTAATATAGAGAAGGCTTTGGCTGTAGCAAATGGTTTTTGCAGAGCGTTGCGGTTCGTCACGGGCCTGTAATCAGACGAAGTTTTTCGTTGACAGGCTATTCATACATAAGTAACATTACACCGAATTGCTGATAGAGGGTTTTCTTTCAATACCGAATCGGAGAATTAGCTACGGGAGCAATGTACCCCTTCAGAGCAGGTTCCATGAACGAAGTGCGAGGTATCGGTGTGCTATGTGCGCTTCTTCTTCACGATGTGACACACTGTAGGATGCAGTTTTCGGGTAACATTTTCTCTGTTTTCGAGAGTAAATAGGTAAGAGCATGGGAAGTATCGTTTGCTGGAGTTGCAAGAGTGGTATCGAGATTGGGCAAAAGGTAACCCGGCAGGACTTGTGTCCGAGCTGCAGCAATCCAATAAGGTGTTGCTTCAATTGTAAGCACTACAGCAAGGAAGCATTCCACCAATGCGAGGAATCGGCTGTTGCGGAATGGGTTCGCTACAAGGAGAAGGCAAACTTCTGCGAGTACTACTTTCCGAGGTTCCCGCAGCCAATCAAGAAAGTGGAGAAACCGCAGAACCCTGAAGACAGAAAGAAAGCCTGGGATCAGTTGTTCGAGGAATAGCTGTCTCCGGGATAGGGCAACTGATTTCGCTTGCTCGGCTTGACGCGTTACAATAGATTCATCGCCATGTATCTGCCATCAGTCTGCTGGCGCCCGACGGCGCTGACCTTTGAACGGGAAGTCTTTCGCGGTTGGCGCTTGACAAGCTGCACACACGGCTGGCTTCAGGAACGCATTTCTTAGGCGATTGGCTGTATGGGCTCCGTCAGTGAAATACCGGTGTTTCTGTTCGAGGATGACGACTACGAGCGATTCTATCCTCTCGCTGTAAGCCGACCTTCATTCCTGCTGCGATTGGGAATTGACCTCATTTACGAGAAGTGGCAGCGTGCTCTCCATAACAACAAGCTCGGGTTTCTTCTGCGCGGCGGCCTGGCTGCCGCCGTGACCCAAAGGACTGGCTTGCCGTGCAACAGACTGTCAGGTGTGTCGCGAACCGGCGCCTTATTCATCAACGGCAGGTTTTTGCCCGATGACAGGCTTCTCAACGCGCTCAGCTCGCTGCAGGAAGGGGCAATCCTCATGGGTGATGATGCGCTTGTCGCCGCATACGTCTCCGCGGACTCTACCGCATCTCGCCAATTGGAGATGCTGAGATTCTGGGGATATGGTCACTTCAAGGAGCTTGTCAAGTCCCTCCCGAAACAAGACGTAGATGCCAGCGGCGTGAAACACATCTGGGACTTCATACGCCTGAATCCTATGCAAATCGAAGCGGATTTCAAAGATATTCTTTCGACGCACAACGACAGATTAGTTGCAGACTCTGCCGTAGTTGACAAGGACTGCTTGATTTACAATGGGGCTGATGTTTGTATCCGCGACGCGGCTCTTATCGACGGTCAGGTCGTTATTGACGCGAGAAATGGCCCAGTCTACATCGACAGCGGGGCCGCGATCCAGCCGCACACGCGCATAGAGGGGCCCTGTTACGTCGGACGGAAATCTATGCTTGTGGGCGGCAAGATCCGAGAAGGTTGCTCCATCGGTCCAGTGTGCAAGATAGGTGGCGAAGTTGAAGAGTCAATCGTGCTTGGGTACTCGAACAAATTCCATGACGGCTTTCTTGGTCACGCTTATCTTGGGGAATGGGTCAATTTGGGCGCAGGAACGACCAACTCAGACCTGAAGAACAACTATGGGAATATACGGGTCGATTTGGGAACAGGACTGGTGGACAGCGGGTTAATGAAAGTCGGTTCGTTTATCGCCGATCATGTGAAGACCGGGATAGGCACGATGTTGAATACCGGCATGACTATTGGATACGCTTCAAATATCTTTGGAGCCGGTTTGGTTTCTGACAAATCCGTTCCTCCTTTCTGTTGGGGCGGTACAGGTTCCTATTGCGAATATGATTTGCAGAAAGCCACGCAAACTGCGGAAACCGTAGCCAGAAGACGGGGGATTGAGTTCACGGAAATCGACAGGATGCTCTTCAAGGCTATTTTCGAGGAAAGCAGAGAACAGAGAAGGCGCGTAACAGGTTATACATAGACAGCAGTTACCTCAATCATGTTCGCGAGTTGACGATACAGTTAATTGAGTCAGAGCTCGCGTCTTGCGTCAGAACAATTGCGTGAGGGAGCGCCCCATTAAGAGTCAGATTCGTGGAGTCGTAGATGCCAGAACTTAGAAAAGACCCTGTCAGCGGTAGGTGGGTGATCATTTCAACTGAACGCGGTAAGAGACCGTCTGACTTTTCAACGCCGCCCAAGGTGCGGGAACCGAAGATGTGCCCTTTCTGCCCAGGATCAGAGCATCTGACTCCTCCCGAAATCATTGCGGTCCGCCCTGACGGCTCCAAACCCAACAATCCCGGATGGGTACTGCGCGTTATCTCGAACAAATACCCCGCGCTCAAGATTGAGGGCGATTTGAATAGGGAAGGGGTTGGAATATTCGACAAGATGAATGGTGTGGGTGCGCACGAAGTTATTATTGAAACACCTCATCATCATCTGGACTTGGTCGACCTTCCGCCGCATGAAATAGAGATGGTCATAGATGCTTACCGCATGCGAATGAGCGATTTGAGAAACGACGTGCGTTTCAGATATGTGATGCTGTTCAAGAATCAGGGCGAAATGGCGGGCGCTTCGCTTGAACACGCCCACAGCCAGCTCATAGCCACTCCTATCATCCCCAAGCGGGTTCTTGAAGAGCTCAAGGGTGCGGAGACGTACTACGGCTATAAGGAACGGTGTATCTTCTGCGATATCATCAGGCAGGAGTTGTCTGATGGGTGTCGGATCGTGGGCCAGAACGAGGAAATGGTCGCACTTGAGCCGTTCGCACCACGATTCCCGTTTGAGACCTGGATCTTGCCGAAAAAACATCTGACCCATTTCGATAAGTCGCCGGACAAGGTCTATGCGGGGCTTGCTTCCATTCTGAAGGAGACTCTGCTGAAGCTCAAACTTGCTCTAAATGATCCGCCTTACAACTACATCATCCATTCCTCTCCGCTGGTGGATGGATCTGAGCGCGACTACCATTGGCATGTCGAGATATTCCCCAAGCTGACGAAGATCGCGGGTTTCGAGTGGGGCACAGGCTTCTATATCAATCCGACCCCGCCTGAAGCAGCAGCCGATTATCTGAACGAAATAGACGTTGACGCAGCACTTCGCACCGCAAACGCTTCGGTGTGAGCCTCGCAGGTTCTTCAGCAATCACCTGAAAAGCTCTGTTCGTTTTCCGGTTGCAGGAACGCGCCAAACGCTTATCTTGTGCGGAAATGGTTGGCAATCGTCGATATCAGGGACTTGAGCTGGCGATTCTCGCTGCAATCGCAGCTGCATTTGTTGTCCACTCCATCTTGCTCAATTTCACACAGGATGATGCTTACATCTCCTACCGCTATGTCATCAATCTGACAGACGGTCATGGACTCGTATTCAACTACGGCGAACGAGTGGAGGGCTACACGAACTTCCTTTGGATCATGATCCTCGCTCTCGCACGGCTCCTCTCTCTGCCGATTATCGAGGTATCCAAAGTACTGGGCGTTGCAGCAGGGGCGGGGACAATTGTCATGTCCTACTTCACAGCCAGAGAGTTCTGTGACTACAAGCGACGGTATCTGGCATTGGTTGCGCCCGTGCTTCTCGCGGCCAACAGCGCATTTGCGTATTGGGCCATAGGCGGACTCGAAACAGGTCTTTTTGTTTTCCTTTGCTCACTGGCCCTCTTCTCTGAGATCAAACGCCCCTCGGCCACGCCGTTCGTACTGGTTATAGCGACGCTCACGCGACCTGAGGGGGGAGTGTTGTTCGGCATAGTATTCATCTATCGATGGGTAATACAGCGAAACAGGCTAAGGGAACTTGTGGGCTTTGCGGGCGTGTATTTTGCCTTGCTCGTTCCGTACGCAGCCTTCAAGCTCTATTATTTCGGCGATCTTCTCCCAAATCCCTTCTACGCCAAGACAGGCTTCTCTATCAATTACCTGAAAGCAGGATTAGACTACTGCTGGCTCTTCTTCTACAATTATGGCTTGTTCGGCATTTTGTATCTGCTCCCGCTTATCTTCCTGAAACGCCTGCCTACGACTGTAAAGCTTCTCTGGCTCACCGTTATTGTGTACACGGCGTACATCATTCTCGTTGGGGGCGACGTTCTGAAAGTCCACAGGTTCTTCCTGCCGATCCTCCCGGCCATATACATGATTCTTGCCTACACGATCTATGTGGCAGTGGCGGCAAGCAAGAGAAGGGCAATCCCCTGGATTGCGTTTGGCGCAACTATGGGTTTGATGGTCTGGTCGTTCTTGATACCGTTCAAGTACATTCGGTCGACCGGCGATCTTGAGACGAGATTCGTTGGCAAAATGACAATGGTAACTGAGCAACTTCGCAGAATAGACGGGAGCAATTTCTCGATTGCAACGACCACCATAGGCAAGGTCTCCTATACGCTCCTGGGACATCGCGTCATCGATATGCTCGGTCTAACAGATCCACACATCGCCAAGAATCCGGAACAGATCGAGGGTATGAAGACGACCTGGAAGGAGAGGAATTTCAACTCCAAGTACCTCCTCGACCTTAAGCCTGATTACATCCTTTTTTCCACAGGCCATAAACCTTCCGCTCCTGCCGAGAGGTCACTCTATCTGAACTCGCGTTTCAGACGGAACTACTCATCGACAGGCTTTGTGATCGCAGGTGGGTACAAAGCCATTTGGAAGAGGTACGGTGACTGCTCGGGGCCGGACGAGAGGTTTCCTACGACTGAGTTCGCTGACCTGATGTACGATGGTCTCAACAAGATCGTCGAGGACAATTTTGCCGCATCCTTGCCGTTCTTTCAGAAGGCTGCGGAGCTCTGCAATCATGACTTCCCTCTTGCGGAGGCTTTTATCGGCCAGTCGCTCTTGAGAACTGGACGAACCGAGGAAGGCATCAAACAGTGCGAGATGGCGATGCAGCTCGACTCGAACCAACTGGAGTCGCGGCTGCTGTTGCTTGAGCATTACAAGAGCGTAGGAAATCGCCAGATGGCCGACAAGCTGGTGAAGGAACTCCGACGCATAGCGCCCTGGATGGCGCAATAGACAGCACAATTCCGGTCGCACTAAGACACGATCATAAGTTACCGCAGGCTGTCTGAATCAAGGGCAGCGAAGGAAATGTTGTCGCTGGGTAAGCGGAAAAAGCTTCCCGCGGAGCACAGAGCGTAGTCCAACCGACCACACCAGCAACATAATCTACTGCTTTAACGCGCCGTTGTAACACACGGGCACACAGTTTATTAGACCTGCCTCGTGCTTGAATCCATCGCGCGATCAGTCTGGGCCGGGATTCCAGGCATGGGTTTCGCTGGAATCTGGGCGGAGGATTCTATGGTCAAGGGCATTTACACAGCCGCCTCAGGGATGATCCCGCACGTGAAGAAGCAGGAAGTCATCTCAAACAACCTTGCAAATGTCAACACTTCGGGATACAAGCGTCAGGATGTCTTCACGGAGGAGCTGAAGCAATCCAGTCTACGCCGTGTCCCGCGCCAGGAGAAGTGGGAGATACCAATGATCAGCGATGTCTACACCGACCATTCGCAGGCGGTGATTGAACACACGGGACGAGAATTCGACCTTGCGCTCGATGGAAGTGGTTTCTTTGTCGTGCAATCGCCCGATGGAGAAGACCTATACACTCGCGCAGGCGACTTCAACATCTCAACCGATGGCACTCTGGTGAGTCCGGAAGGCTATTCATTGGTGACCGATTCAGGACTGCTCGCCGTTGATGCCAACTCAAACCTCCAAATCGGGATCGACGGGACTATTACCGCCAATGGGCAGACTGTCGGCAAACTTGCGCTCGTCGATTTCGAAAAACCTTACCGACTTGAGCGGCTCAGCGGGAGCATCTTTCGTGCTCCCTCGGGAGCGCAGCCTGTGGAGCCAGAACACTTGTTCGTAAGACAGGGATACCTTGAAAAAGCCAACGTCGATGTGGTCAAGGAAATGATCGAAATGATCACGTCATTCAGAGAATATGAATCGAATCAGAAAGCTGTGCAGATAGTCGACGGCACCCTTGAGAAGACGGTGAACCAGGTCGGCGCCAAGAGATAGCGAGGACAACCATGATTAAAGCTATGAGAACGGCGGCGAGCGGCATGTCCGCCCAACAGATGAACGTGGACACGATCGCTAACAACCTGGCGAACGTGAACACAACCGGATTCAAGCGGAGCAAGATGGAATTCCAGGACTTGCTCTACTCGAGTGTCCGCAAAGCAGGAGTATCAGCCGCTACAGGAACGACCGTCCCGACATCTCTCGAAGTGGGTTATGGGACCCGGCCAGTCGCTACAGTGCGCCAGTTCGCGGTCGGCGATCTATCGGAAACAGGCAATCCGCTCGACATGGCGATAGAAGGCAATGGGTTCTACCAGATCACGATGCCGGATGGCACCACCGCATACTCGCGTGACGGCTCGTTCAAAGTCTCACAAGATGGTCAATTGACCACATCGGACGGGTTTTTCGTAACGCCTGAGATCACGGTACCGACCGAAGCCGAATCGATTTCAGTCGGATTCGACGGAAGAGTCTACGCCAAGATATCCGGGCAGGTCGACCCGCAAGAACTTGGGCAGATCGAACTCGCAAGATTCATCAACCCGGCAGGTCTCGAAGCCATCGGACACAATCTGTTCCGTACAAGCGCTGCTTCCGGCGAAGCAGTGACCGGCGTACCGGGCGAGGATGGACTGGGGAGTATCGCTCAGGGATATCTTGAGCTCTCTAACGTAGATGTAGTCGCGGAAATGGTCAATATGATCGTTGCTCAGCGTGCATACGAAATCAACTCGAAGGCAATTCAGACTTCGGACGATATGTCCGGGATTGCGAACAGCTTGAAGAGGTAGTCGTGAGATCGATCAACATCGGAGTGTTGATTCTCTTCATAGGGATCGGAAACGCGGGCGCCAACAGCAGGGCTGTGGAGGAGGCGACGAAGCTCCTGATCAGTCAATACGGTGTGGAGCCCACTTCGATTGCCGTCACAATGAGAGAGAACGTTTCCTTCAACGACCTGCAATCAACTGACGAGATTCGTGCCTATTCGCAGTCCGGAAGCATACCGCATGGCGTTTGCGTATTCCGCTTCGACATCGTGCGCAATGGCGTCGTTGTCAAGTCGATCTCAGCGCCGGTGAATGTCTCCATCTGGCGTAACGCATACGTAGCGAGAAGAGAAATCAAGCGCGGTAACAGGGTCAGGTCAGAAGACCTCACAGTGGAACGATGCGATGTGACCAATTCGTTCGACAAGGTCAAAGACGTCTGCGACTCGCTCGGCGACATTCGCGCAGTAAGAAACATCGCTGTCGGCAAAGTGATCGAACGCGACATGATCGAGGCGATACCGGCTGTCAACAGAGGCGATGAAGTGCTTGTCCGATGCGAAGTAGGATCAATCGAGATAACGACTATAGGTGTCGCAAAAGACGACGGCTGTCCTGGCGACGAAATCGAGGTCGTTAACAAGAGCACGAAGAGACGAATCCTGGCTGAGGTCATGGGTCCCGGAACCGTTGTGGTCAAGAGATAGCGCGGAGCAATTATGAGAAACCAACTGAAAACCGCTATGGCCGCCGCAAGTCTGCTCTTCTGTGGAATTGCAGGGGCAACCAGCCTTGTCGGAGGGTCGGGCAGTCTGTACACCGACGTCAAGGCCCGTGACATCGGCGACGTGCTGACGATTCGAATTTACGAGGACGCCGAAGCAGCAAATGTCACGCAGACTGACATCACGAAAGAGGGCAAGTTCGATACGAAAGGTGGACCCGGGATCGGGACGTTGGACTTTATCCCCCTTTTCGGCGCTTCGGGAGAGAACAAGAACGAATACAAAGGATCGGGCAATAATGCGCGGCGGGGTAATCTCAAGGCAAAGATGACGGTGAGAGTAGTAGCCATCCGCCCCAATGGCGACCTGATCGTAGAAGGTAATCGCGTGATTACCATAAACAACGACACTGAGACTCTTACTCTGAGCGGTATAGTGCGCTCCCAGGATGTGGATGCCGGCAACGGTGTAGATTCCTACAATATCGCCGACGCTCAGATTTCATACCGAGGAAAGGGGCCGGCTTCGACCGGGGCTCGGCCTGGAATGGTCATTCGGTTTCTCAATTGGCTGTTCTGAGGTAAACCTGTGAACAAGCGAACGATCACCATTGCGATAATAATCATTGTCCCGATCATCTGGTTCTTCTCGCGGGCGATGGCGGATGTCAGAGTCAAAGATGTCGCGCGGATAAACGGACAGAATGAGATTCCTGTAATTGGCTATGGATTGGTCGTCGGACTCGAAGGTACTGGTGACGGCAAAGGATCAGCGTTCACCGTCCAGTCCCTTGTGAATATGCTTCAAAGATTGGGAATAACGGTCCCTGTGAACGACGTGAAGGTCAAGAATGTGGCTGCTGTCGTCGTGACGGCAGCCCTTCCTCCTGGCACGAAGAAGGGAAGTAGCATCGACTGCACTGTTTCCTCCCTCGGTGATGCTACTTCCCTGAAAGGTGGCACCCTGCTTCTCGCGCCCATGACCGCAATGGACGGTACGATCTACGGTTACTCGTCAGGCCCGGTGTCGATAGGCGGGTTCAATGTTCAGGTCGATGAGGGCAACAAGATCGTCAACAACTACACACTTGTTGGACGTATACCGGGGGGATTCTCAATCAACATTGGATATCCTATGGAGGACTTTGAGTATAAGATTCTCCAATTGAGCCTTACCAATCCCGATTTCACGACTGCAAAGCGACTGCGTGATAGAATCAATGATGTGTATCCGAATTGCGCTTATCCACTGGACGCCGGCACGATTGAATTGATCGTGCCGGATTCGCTACAGATGAAGTCAGGGTGGGTGGAATTTGTTTCACGCATAGAGAATCTGACTGTCAATCCCGATGTGCCGGCGAGAGTGGTAATTAACGAGAAGACCGGGACTATCGTCGCGGGCGAGAGAGTCTCGATCGCCCCAGTGGCCTTGGCGCATGGCACTATTACGATTTCAATCAAGTCAATCCCCGTGATATCGCAACCTGCTCCGTTTTCGCAAGGGAAGACAGTGGAATCCAAGGAGAGTACGATCGATGTCACCGATGAAAATGCAAGAGTAGTGTATTTCGAGGAGAGAACCAACATCTCCGAAGTTGCTTCTGCCCTGAATGCAATAGGAGCTACCCCTCGGGACATCATCGCTATCTTCCAGGCCCTGAAGGAAGCTGGCGCCCTGAGAGCTGAGTTAGTGATACTCTGAAATTGAGGACGATCGTGTCTGGCAACATCGACATATCGCTTCCACGCCCGAACGCTGTTCCACGTCATTCGACAGAGAATGACACGGCACGCAGGCTGAAGCTTGAGAAAGCGGCTCGTGATTTCGAGTCATTGTTCGTGTATCAGTTGCTCCGCACCATGCGTGCATCGTTTGCGTCGAGCTCGGATGACAAGAACGAAATGGGATTCGGTAAGGATATATTCATGTCGATCGCAGACCAGGCTCTCGCGCAGAAGGTGGGAGAGACAGGATCGCTTGGGATAGCGAAGTCATTGATGACTTATCTCGAGCAATCCAAGGGACAAGCAACGGAAGCTGCTGAATCGCAAAGCAGCAAAGCCAGGGAGATCGAGCATCGCGAAGTGAAGCGAGAATTCAAGAGTCTTGACACTGCGCAACCGGCTCCGATCAAACTGAAGATGAGTTACACAAGCCCGACGTCGGACAGGAAGCTTAGCCGGGATGAGCTCAATAGCCTGATCGACTCGGCTTCTCAGAAACACGGACTACCGTCCACTTTGCTGGAAGCCTTGATTCAAGTTGAATCGGCGGGAGATTCAACCGCTGTCTCTCGAAGAGGGGCCAAGGGCCTGATGCAACTGACCGATTCAACTGCGAAAGAGCTGGGTGTAACCGATGTATTTGACCCTGAAGAAAACGTGGATGGCGGTTCGCGGTACCTCAAGAAGTTGATCAACCGATTCTCGGGAGATGTGAAGCTCGCGCTTGCGGCATATAACGCCGGACCGGGGGCAGTAGACAAGTATGGCGGCATTCCCCCGTATCCGGAGACCGAGAAGTATGTCGATAAGGTGATTGGATTTATGTCCGATACCGAGAAGTAGCGATAAAGGTTATGATTACCCAGTCCGACAATAGGTATCAGGAGCTCATGTGGATTCTCTGACTAACAAATTGATGGATGTTGTTGCGCGCGAAGTCGAGCAGTTCGAACTATTTCTGAAGCTTCTGTCAGAGCAGCAGAATCACCTGATAGCGAATGACTTGGATAATCTGAACAAAACGGTGATGGAGCAGGAACAGGCCATTTTGAAACTCCGGGATTGTGAGACGGAACGAATCGGCATCGTGCGCGATATCTCGACAAGAACTGGCGATAACGAGGCAGACCTTACGCTCGCGACTATGGCACGACGTTTGGAGAAGCCACACGCTGACCGGCTTGAGAGGATGCAGAAGCAACTCGTGAACCTGCATAAAAGAATCGATCGCGCCAGAGCGCGGAATGACTTCTTGATCAAGAAATCAATGGAGCACATCGAAGGCGCTGTACGATTGTTGGCGTCCAACGGAGTGCGTCCTCCGACTTACGGGGACAAGAACACGCGGGATTCTCAGACTCCGAGCATCATGGTGAATCGCACGGCGTAACCGATAGGAAAGGGCAGATGATAGGATGTCACTGTTTCAGGGACTCGAAATTGGCAAGAAGGCGCTGATAGCCCATCAGCTGTCCCTCAATACAACCGGCCACAACATCGCAAACGTCGACACACCGGGCTTCACCCGCCAGAGGGTGCAGACGGCACCGTCATATCCAATGGATACGATCGAGGGGCCGATCGGCACCGGGATTGACGTGGTCAAGATCGAGCACATTCGAGATTTGTTCCTCACGGATCGTTGGCGGTCTGAGAATCAGAACCTCGGACGATGGCAGGCGAAATCACAGACGCTCGAGCAAATAGAGGGTTTTCTCAATGAGCCTCAGGACTCGAGCCTCGGGGCTATTCTTAACGAATTCTGGTCGGCGTGGCAAGACCTTGCGGACAACCCGGAGGCGCCGGAGACCCGTCGTTCGGTGGTTCAGCAGGCACACCTCGTAGAGAACGCATTTCACCAGATACACAGTCAACTGACGCAATTGCAGCAGTCGATAGACAGTGATATTCAGAGCAGAGTAAGCGAGATCAACAATCTCGGTAAGCAAATCGCCGATCTTAATCGTCAGATATCCAATGTTGAGCTGGGCGGAGAAATGGCCAACGACTTGCGAGACAAAAGGGATCTGCTCATAGATGAGCTCTCTAAGTTTGTCAATGTCAGAAGCCGGGTTGATGGCTCGGGTCAGGCGATTGTGCAGATCGGAGCGATGGGATTTGTCGACGGATCGAGCTCCTGGGAACTGGAGCCATCGACATTTGCGGAAGGCAGCACGACGAAAACTTCGATCGTCTGGAAGAACACTTCGTTTGAGCTTGACTTCTTCAACGGCGAAATGAAAGGATTGATTGAACTCAGGGATGAGATCGTCCCGAACTACATTTCGAAACTCGATACGCTTGCGGCCACAATCGTAGAAAAGGTGAATGAAACGCACCGCGCGGGGTATGGAAGCGATGGTTCGACGGGACTGAATTTCTTCGATCCGTTTCTGACTACCGCAGAGCAAATAACCCTGAACATCGAGCTCGAGAACGATCCGCGGAAACTTGCAGCTTCGCAGAGCGGAGAAACAGGCGACAGCTCTAATGCGCTCGCTATTGCAAATGTCCTCAAAGTTGACCGCATAATGGACAACAACAGCGCAACCATTGAGGAGTACTACAATTCCATGATCGGCCTCATCGGGATAGAAGTGCGAGAAGCAAGCGATCAGACCGAGAACTACGAGCTTTTGGTACGGCAGCTTGAAAACTCGCGTCAATCGGTTCAGGGAGTGTCTCTGGACGAAGAGATGACGAACATGATCAAGTTCCAGCATGCGTACGAGGCTGCCGCGCGAGTGATAACGTACTTGGATTCTGCGCTCAGCACCGTCATAAACGGCATGGGTGTGACAAGATAACAGCGGCTTGGGAAGGGATTCCTGTGCTGATTCTTACAAGGAAGTTAGGCGAAAGCATCACCATCGGTGACAACATCAAAGTCACCGTGCTTGGTATCTATGGCCGGCAAGTGCGATTGGGCATCGAAGCTCCGCTCAAGGTCGTAGTGCATCGCGAAGAGATCTACGTCAAGATTCAAAATGAGAACCGTAAGGCTTCCGGCACGGCAAACGAAGACCTCGGCAACGTGGTTCGCATGCTTCGAAGCAAATTCAAGGGCGAGATAAAGCAGAGCGACGGGAAGTCTGACATCAAGTACAAACAGGAAGGATCTTCGAACAGGGACGACAAGCGTCCGGCCGAGTGAGCCTTTGCAGGGTTCGATGACTTATGAGAGTTACTAATCAAATGATCACCAGTTTGGTGATCAACAATCTCTCTCGGAACATTGACAGCTTTATGAAGCTGGAAAATATGATGTCTACCGGCAGGAGAATAAACAAGCCGTCCGACGATCCAATCGGCAGCATCCGCGATCTGGGATATCGTTCCGTCCTTGCGCAGTACGAGCAGTACGACACGAATATCTCGCACGCGGAGACCTGGCTGTCGAGTGTGGACTTGGCGCTGTCAACGATGAACGATCTCCTGATTGACGCAAAAGACGTAGCGGTTATGCTCGCTAACGACACTTACGACGAGACCGCTCGACAGTCGGCCGCGAACGAGGTGGAATCGATTTTCGAGCAGATTCTTCAGGCAGGCAATTCCAAGCTCGGAAACAGATATCTCTTCAGCGGGCAGAGGACTCTGGAAAAAGCGTTCCGAGCCACGAGTACCGGTGTCATCTACGAGGGAGATGACGGCGACCTGACTGTGGAGATCGAGGCCAGCACGAGAATGGCAATCAACATAGTAGGTTCCGATATGCTTACGAAGCCATTCACGCTGCTCGGCGACGAGGCTGATCTTGCAGTTGGAGTGGATGGCAGCACTGCGCTCACCGATTTGAATGACGGCAACGGAGTCGACCTGACTCCGGGCATCTTTAGAGTTACTGATGCCAACCTTGGAATCTCAATTGCTGTAGATTTGTCCGCGGCAACGGACCTCAACTCGGTCATCTCGGCCATTAACACACAGCTTCAGGCCCCTTTGCCTCCGAACAACATAACCAACCTGACGGCTTCGCTCGGAGACGAGGGCAACAACTTGAAGCTGGTAGCAATTGACAGATCTGACGTGAGTTTGGTGACGCCGCTTCGCAATCTCAATCAAGGCGCAGGAATAGACCGGACGAACCCATCGTTTATAATTCACAATGCCGACCATTCGATCGAGGTGACGGTGGACATCGCTTCCGCAACCACTCTCGGGGATGTCGTGACTGCTATAAACTCGGTGCTGAGTGGACATCCTGACCCAACCGTACAGAATGTGGTTGCGTCGCTGAATGCTGCCGGCACAGGCTTGATGCTCCAGGACAACAACGGAGTCCCAATCGGTCTCACCGTTTCAGATACTGATTTGGACGCAGGACCGGCTCGGGATCTGGGGATCATCGGAAGCATCAATCCACAGCTTGTTGGCACAGATCTAAACCCACGACCAGAATTCGTTATCGAAGAGAGTGCGAGCGGCGAGACCACCGCCGCTGATCTCGGTATCACCGGCACAATGAACTACAATCTTGTGGGGGAGGATGTTGATCCTCGCCTGGTGGCTTCTACTCCCGTCTCTCTGCTTAACAACGGAGTTGGAATCGCGCTCGACAGGATTCGCATCTCTCAGGGAGGCACGACCGTGACACTTGATCTCAACGCATCAGGGATTACGACGGTTCAGGATTTGGTCGACCTTCTGAATTCAACAGGTCTGTCCATACGGGCGGCCATCAACAGTGTTGGAAAAGGCATTTCCATTGAAAATCTCGACCCAACCCAAACCTTGATTATCAAAGATATCGACGAGACCAAACCGGCTGCGGCGTTAGGAATCGAGGGATCGCCGGACGTCATGGGAAATCTGCTCGTCCTCATAGAAGCGCTGAGAGAGAATAATCGTGAAGTCGTGAACTCGGTAATAGACGGGCTGGATGACAGCCTTGACGAAATCCTTAACCAAAGAGCTACAGCGGGCGCCAAGAGCATTAGACTTGAGACAACCCAATTGCGGCTGACTGAGTACAGCCTGAGTTTCACTAAGCTTCTGTCGGAGGTCGAGGATGCGGACCTGACTAAGCTTGTAGCGGAACTCGCTCAGAAAGAAAACACGTACAAAGCAGCTTTGCAGTCTGCCGCGAAGATTATCCAACCAACACTGCTCGACTTTATCGGATAGGGCATGGTATGAAGATTGTCACGTTGCGTTTCGGAGAGCTTGAGATACCGGATGAGAAGATCATCCATTTCCCGAAAGGGCTGCTGGGATTCGAGCAGTTCAAGAAGTTTGTCATACTTCAACGCCAGGACTCAGAGCCTTTCAAGTGGCTTCAGTGCCTCGATGATTCCAATCTCGCATTTGTCATTACTAATCCGGGGTACTTCTTCCCGAACTACAAGATCGAACTCCATATAAAGGAGTTGGAAGACATCGAAGTCACCGATGGATCGGGCGTGGAAACATACGTTATTGTGACGATCCCGAAGGACATCTCCCAGATGTCCGCGAATCTCCAGGGCCCGATCGTGATCAACACTGACACGGGCCTGGGAAAGCAGATCGTGCTCGTCAACGGTCCCTACACGATCCGACACTACATAATCGAAGAGCTTGAAAAGAGACAAGCTCGGGCAAAAAGCAAGGAACCTCTCGCTCTACAGATAGGATGAATATCTCGATTGCACATAGGATCGCACATGTCGAATGCGGCATGAGAGCAAGCGCCTCGGAGAACGGACGAAGAGATGGAGGCGAGGGGGAGAGCAGAAGATGAGGTCGCTAAGGCATGGACGGATGCCTTTCCGTCGATTACTGCTTAGGATGCAGCAGTGTGAACTAATCTCCAGCGAATGGAACGTTGGAGACAATATAGGAAGAAGGCGAGTCTCATGGACTTTCAGAGAACTTCAGAGTTAAGGGCAAGGATTTCTTCATCACCTGACGACCACAAGAGTTACCTCGAGCTTGCTGACATCTATATCAAGGCTGGCCAACACACTGAGGCATACGAGCACTTGTCTCTTCTTTCGGAGAGGTTGCCAGGCTCAGTCGATATTCTGGTCACTGCCGGAATGCTCGCAGCTAAGCTGGAGCGCAAGCTGGATGCCCTTAAGTGTTTCGAGAAGGCAGCAGCTATCTCACCGGAAGACAAGAACGTGCAGCACAATCTGGGCATCATCAATGCAGCGTTGGAGCGTGTATCGGAGGCAGAGATAGCTTTCCGAAAGGTAACTGAGCTGGCCCCGGATGAGGCCGAAGGCTTCAACGATCTGGGTGTAGTGTTGGCACACATGGGCAAACCGGAGGAAGCAAGAGCTGCATTTGAGGCTGCAATCGATAAGAATGCCTTCTTTGAGAGAGCCGTATCAAATTACGCCGAACTGTGTATTTCAGAGAAGCGCTATGATGACGGCCTGCGAGCTGTAGCCAGATTCCTTTCGCTGGTCCCAGAAAGCGAAAGCATGCTCCAGCTTCGTGAAGCGCTGAAAAAGGCAGCACGTCCATCGGGCGAGCAATTCGCTTCATCAAACTTCGTCCCCAAAGGCCTTAGAATAGCATTCTTTGCAACGCAGGACACCTTCGCTCAAGGGATTCTCAGTCGGCTCGCGGCTCATAATGAGATCAAGCGCTTCGCGGGCAACACGACGCAACAACTCTCTGAACTTCTGGATTGGGCGGACCTCGCCTGGTTCGAATGGTGCGATCAGCTGCTGATTGAAGCAACCAAACTCCCCAAGAGATGCAAGATGATCTGCCGGCTCCACTCGTACGAGGCGTTCACTGACATGCCCGCCAAGGTCGACTGGAGCAAGGTAGACCGGTTAATACTCGTAAATCCGAATGTCGCCGCGATTCTCGACGAGTATCACAGTATTCCGGTAAAACGCGAGATCGTTTACAATGGCGTGGATCTCGACAAGTTTGCGTTTTGCGAGAAACAGACGCATGGCAAGAAGGTCTGCTCGCTCGGATTCATCAATTACAAAAAGAACCCCGGCCTGCTGCTCTATTGTTTCAAGGCATTGCACGAATACGATCCCGAGTTCACATTTTACATTGCCGGTCAGCACCAGGACCCCCGCATCAAGGCGTACTTCGATCATATGTTGAAACGCCTAAACATCCCCGTGACGTTCGACAATTGGGTGACCGATGTCCCCGGATATCTCAGTGACAAAGACTTCGTCATTTCCACGTCGCTGTTCGAGTCCTTTCACTATTCCATTGCGGAAGGGATGGCCTGCGGTGTCCTTCCCCTGGTCCACGCGTGGCCGGGATCGGAGAACATCTATCCATCTGAATATCTATTCGATACACCGGCGGATTGCGTTCGGCTTGTCGGGCGTCTGATGAACTGCGACAGAAACGAATTGGCCCGGACTAATCGCGAGTACATCGCTGATCGCTTCTCTCTCGATCGTCAAATTCAGGGATTCTATTCAGTGATTGAATCACTCAGCATTCAGCCACGCACCGGTACCGGTCAAAGCAGCAGGACACAGCTGCTTCCCGAATTCGTTCACAAGAGCAGCTCGGACTTCGGCAAAGTGTCAATCGTCATTCCCACCTTTAACCGCGCTGAGTACCTGGAAGAAGCGATCGAATCGGCTCTTAAGCAAACCTATCGCAACTGCGAAGTGATAGTTTGCGATGACGCATCCACGGATGATACAAAGTACATTCTGGAGAGATACAAGGACCGGATTACGGCGCTGTCGCATCATCGCAACCGAGGCGTGTCTGCTGCCTTGAATACGTGCATTCGCGCGTCAAGCGGGAATTATATCTCGTGGTTGTCGTCGGATGATGTGTACATGCCTGGAAAAGTCGAGAAGCAGGCCAGTTACCTGCACGAACATCCGGACATCGCCATGGTCTATGCTGACTTCCTGTATATAGACAAGCATTCCACCATGGGTCAGAGAGCAAACGTGTCACCGCTGACGGAAGGCGCGGAGGCACAAGAGCTCTTCGAGCGGAATCCTATCAATGGCTGTTCCGTGATGTTCCGTCGCGAATGTATCGAGAAGACGGGCTGGTTCGATGAAGGTCTTGGGGGAAGAGAGGGCTACACAGCAGACGGGGCAATGTGGCACAAGATGGCGCATTTCTTCAAGCTGAAGTTCATGAATGAACCGTTGCTCTACTACAGGGTACATGACGGTAACGTCGCCAACAACACGGACACGCGTGCGCGGTGGGAGACGTACCGTGGATACATGCGCACCTGGTTCAGAGAATACGAAGCCAGCGCTCAAGAGAGGTCTCCACAGAAGCCCAATGCTTCTCGGACAGTCTCGAAACGAGGCTTGAATGTCGCCTGGATAGGTGTGATTGATCCGGGAGGCATATCGGCCATGTACAAGAAGGCTATTGAACGATATACGCCTCATCGAATGAGAATCCTCACTCACATGGAATCACGGGGATTCGACTCAGACATAGTCCTCACAAAGACCATGTGGGGCGGCAATCAGACAATGAAGGACTTCTCCGAGGTTCGTCGAGTCGCGGACGAGGCGGATGTTCTGCTCTTCTCTGCGGCTGTGGCGCCGGGTGCATCGAAGTTCGAGTCGCGTTTCTTCGATACCGATGACGTCCCCTTCGGGCAAATCAACTGGAAAGAATATACCTCGAAAAAGAAGTGTGCAGTGTTCTTCTACGGCTCCACTTCGATTCGACGCAATTATCAATGGTATTTGGATCTCTACAAGCAGAAGAGCTGGCCCATTATCACATGTCAGCCTGACATCTACAAGAACATGCCGGGCTCGAGTTACGTGCCGATCCTGATCGATCTACAGAACGACCGCTATCATCGAAGTATCACGGGGGATGACCAGATTACGGTGGTCCATTCACCCACCGACAGACCGATCAAGAACACCGACGTATTTGAGTCAGTCGGACGGCGCATCACGCAGCGCCATCCTGAAGTCCAATTCCGCCTCTGCGAGAACATGGGCTTTGACGAAGCCATCAAGCTTAAGCGGACAGGCAACATCGCATTCGATCAATTGCAGATCGGAGATGGATACTACTGCCTTTCGTCAGTTGAGAATTCAGCCCTCGGCATGGTGAACATCGTGCATCTCGACGATTTCGCACGCAAGTGCATAGCCAACTCAATCGGAACCGACGAGTTGCCCTGGTACACACCCTCGACCGAAGAGGAAGTCTATCGAATCGTCAACGACTTGGTGTCTGATCCGACTCGGCTCGAAAAAGAACAGAAGCGCACCTACGATTGGTTCAGGGAATGGTGGAATGAGAAGCATCTGATCTATTACTTGACCGATTTTCTCGAAAGGGTATATGAAGGCGCTTAGAATAGACCTTGGGTGCGGCGACAGTCCCATAGAGGGATTCGACGGACTCGATGTTCGTCCGCTACCGGGGGTGAAGTATGTATCGGACGTACGCCAACTTCCATTCAAAGACGGCACCGTTGACGAACTCGCAGCACGCCACGTGATTGAGCATTTTACTCGTCAGGAAGCTGCCGAAGTGCTCCGGGAATGGAGACGAGTGCTCAAGCCCGGCGCACCGATTACTATCTGGTGCCCTAATCTGCTCTATATAGCTGAAGAGTATCTTAAGCTGCCGGACATAGACAAGAATCCGGAACGCAAGTACCATCTTCTCGGATGGTTGTACGGAGAGCAGAACTACGACACTAACTTCCATTACTTCGCATATGATTGGTGGCTGCTCGGCGAGATGTTGATCAAGACAGGCTTTGCTAAAGTCGACTCTCTGCACGATCTCCATGCACAGAATCTGTGTGTCAGGGCATACAACGCAACCTCAGTGCAAAAGGCAGCGCCAACACTACGCCACACGTTGGCCCCAAAGGTATTGGTGGAATCGACGGCGCGAGTATTCGGCGATTCGCTCTTGTCGTACCCGCTGACAGCTATTTTCAAAGCAAAATACCCGGGTGCGGTCGTTTCGTATGCCGCCGGCAAGATTGAGCGTCCACTTTTTGATATCGCATCGACCATCGACGAGGTTACAGAGAAAACCATCGACAACCCGGCTGTGCCGCTGAACGATGGCAAGTACGATATGATTCTCCGAGGCGCATTTGATGTTGACGAGAAGTGGAAACCCCGGCGATTCATCGACGGCTTCGACGGTCCCGACGGTTGGGACAAGGTAATCGACAGCGGCAATTTGCTAAGCTTCAACTACCCCGAGGGCGACCTCAAACGACTAAGAGACGTACTCGCTCGGTCTGAAGGTAAGAAGCGAGTGATGATGTTCATACCGACTCCACGCCCCAACATGTCGATTCCGTGGGAGATATCCGGCTGGGACATCGCAAATTACCAGCGCGTCGTGGAACTACTCAATAGCGAGCGACGCGACCTGGAGTTCTTCGCCTTTTATGGGCATCAAGAAACATCGCATGATGCGATCAGAGGGCCGAATGTTACCCAGCTTGGACGTCTCGCCGCCTACGAAGAAGTACTCTGGTTCTCTCACATTGACATGCTCATTTCAACTTCGACTTCCGTGTCAGGGATGATCGCCCCGCTTGTGGAGACGCCGCAGGTCGTGATTCATACGTGCGAGGAGGACAGTTCGCCGGTGTGGTCCGGGATTCCCGACAAGTGCGTTCTGCCGCAGCTGCGGTTCCTCTACCTCTGTTCGCACAAGACGACAGGCGAAGTTATCAGCTTTGTGAAGCCTGAAGCTGGCGGGAGAATCTACGAGTGGGAATTCAATCACTTCTGGAAACGATCTGTGGTGAAGAGACGAATGCGAGAATCTCACGACGTTAAGCCGGAGGCGGTTGCAGAAGAGGTGCTGAGGAGGTTGAGCAACCCTGATTCGCCCGGAAAGGAATGGACTCTGCCGGAAGGCCGCTCCATATGCGAGTCATGCAGGCTGAAGCAAGAATTGGATATTTGTATTTATGATTTCAAACCCCGGCTTCGAAACGGGCTATGGATGGGAGAGAACCGAGGATCGGTGCGAACAGCCGCTCCGCAATCAACAGCGGAAATGATGAACAGGCTGTCGCAGGCGGACAAGCAACTAAACGTTACCGGGATTTCCGTAGAGGAGCCGCAAGGAGACCAATATGGCTGAGACGCTCGGCAGTCTGATGGACAAATTGAGCATTGCAAACATCAGGCTGTGGCATTTGGAGGACACCAGACGCGACACGTCACTGCCGGACAGGGAGAGACTTTCGGCTGCGGACAAGGTCGCAGTTGTCAATCGCCAGCGAAACGATCTCATTGACGAGATTGATTGCTTCCTCAGCGATGCCATCAACGGCAGAGCGAAGCTTACCGATCCCAAAGTCAAGATCTATCGCGACGTTGAGAAGGTCGAGGTTTGATATGAAAATTGTTGGCATGGCTCAAGTCCATAACGAGGTCGAAACGGGACATCTCGATCGGTGCATGAAGCACTACTCGAGAGTGTGTGATGAGCTCGTCGTGCTCGACGATGCGTCAACGGACGGTTCGCTGGACATGATTCGTCAGTACACGAAGAATGTCATTGTCAATGAGAACAACAACTGGGACCGTGGACTCGAGACCAAGAACAAAGCAATACTCCTTGAGAACACCCTCCAGTTGAATCCGGACTGGATCGTGTCGTTCGATGCTGACGAGGTATTCGAGCGCAGGCTTCTCGACAGGAGATTCCTCGAGAACATGCTCAAATGGGCCGACACGAAGAATGTGCTCTCTCTCTGCTTTAATTGGAATCATCTCTGGCTGTCAGAGTGCTGGTATCGTGTAGATTCGAGATTGTCTACAGTGAGTCCGCCGCGTATTTGGAAGAACACTGGAAACATGGTGATCGAGATTACTCCGGGTCTGCACAGACGACTGTGGCCTCGTCAGATGGACAATCCGGTTCGAATCAACCTCGCGTTGATCCACTACAGCTCCTCGTCAGAAGAGAAGCTCATTCGAAAGATCAGCAATTACTTGCGGCTTGACCCCACAGGAAACTACCGAGCCGTCCTCGAAGGTGTTGAGCTCGCGGAGGTCAATCACGACTGGTTCGAGAATGAAACAAAACCGGAACGGCGCGACCCGCCAGAGCTTGCAGAGATACATGCTCGAATTATGATGCGCCTGCAGAGGACTCCCATTCACTCAAATGAAGGTGTGGTTGCAGGCGCTGTCTAAGGAGTAGACTTGAGTCGAAAGAAACGTGTGTTGAAGGGAGATATACTATGTCAAAGATACTTGTAACTGGCTGCAAAGGAACACTGGGGCAGCCGCTTGTTGCGGAACTGCAGAATCGCGGCCACGAAGTGTGGTGCATGGACTTGCAGCACCAGGCCGATGAGAACTACTTCCGCGCGGACGTTGCAAACTACCGTCAGCTTGAACGAGTGTTCGACCAGAACTACGATTACGTCTACCATCTTGCGGCCGAGTTTGGACGCATCAACGGTGAGGAATACTACGATACCCTCTGGCAAACGAATGTGATCGGAACACGTAACATCCTCGAGTGGCAGCGCAAGAAAGGATTTAGATTGATCTTCGCGTCGTCATCAGAAATCTATGGTGACAAACACGAAGAGATACTGCGCGAAGAGATTCCGCTACATCAATCGATTATTCAGCACAATGACTACGCCACAACCAAGTGGGTGAACGAAATTCAGATCATGAATTTCGAGCGCAGGTATGGCGTGCCGATCGTAAGGCTTAGGTTTTTCAACGCATACGGCCCCGGCGAGTACTATCACCATTACCGTTCCGTGGTGTGTCTCTTCTGCTACCGTGCGCTATTGGGTATACCGTATCAGGTTTACCTGGGATACCATCGGGTGTTCATGTACATCGATGATTTCATCCCGACACTGGCGAACGTCTGCGAGAATTTCAAGGCAGGCAACGTCTACAACATCGGCGGCAAGGAGTTCAGAAGCGTGAAGGATCTGTCTGATCTCGTGCTCAGATACACAGGCGCGTCCGAGAATCTCGTGACGTATCTTCCCGAAGACAAACACAACGTGATGAACAAGAAGCCAGATATTTCAAAGGCGAAGATGGACTTCAACCACGACCCTAATCAGCCGCTTGAAGTGGGCGTTCCCAGGACGATAGAGTGGATGAAGCAGGTTTATGGAGTCGGAGCTGTCCGTCCGGCTTACATGAGCCCATATCGAGTGCCCCAGACGCCAGTCGGCGTCAGGTAAGGCGAGCATAACAAGATGGGACGAGTGAAGAAGCAGAGGCGTGTAATCAAGCGACGAACTCGCGCGGTACGCACTTCGGGAATCCAGAAGGTAACCCGCGACGTCGGCAACGAGTCACTCATTGAGTCGGCTGAGCTCTTGCTGAGCAAGGGCGACAATGAGAAGGCAGAGCAGGCTGTTGCGCTCCTCCTGACCGCGGATACTGCTGAGAACGACAGCGCTGCGTTTCTGCGTGCATCCCGTATAAGCGCATTCGCGGCTGCGCACAGAAAGGACTTCGAGCGGGCGAAGACGATCGCGCTCAAAGCGCTGGCAGTTGACAGCGAGCTGCTCGACTTCTACTATGTGCTGGTTTACGTATTCACGCGGATGGAAGACTACACTCTCGTGAATCTGTACGGTCAAAAGTATATGGATATTCACTCGAGGATTCTACCCGCCGAGTCGTCGCGGCAGCCATTTGCTGGCACCTATGACAAATCCCATGAAATTGCGAATAACATGGGCGTCGGCCTGCGCGAGCAGGGGAATCTGCAAGATGCTGTTGAGCAGTTCGAACGCGCTATAAGGCTGAAACCAGATTACACAGCGGGTTACATCAACCTCGCCCGATTAGCACAGCACACAGGCCAGCTCACAGAAGCTCGAGACATTCTCGATAGGGGGATCCGAATGGGCGCTGGAGCCCAGGAACTGAAGATGCTTCGAGAAGCGATGGCCGATACGCGACCTCGCGTATCGTTGTGCATGATTGTCAAGAACGAGGAGGAGAACTTATCACGCGCGCTTGAGAGCGTCAAAGATGTTGTGGACGAAATGATCGTTGTCGATACAGGGTCTACCGACAGAACGATCGACATCGCCAAACGATTTGGCGCCAAGGTGTATCACCACAAGTGGGAGAAGAACTTCTCCAAGGCACGAAATGAGTCCATCAGCTACGCGACGGGTGAGTGGATATTCATACTTGACGCCGACGAAGAGCTGCTGCGCGACGACGTGCCGTTCCTCAAGGATATCCTCGCACGCGCGGAGGAGAACGCGATCTCGGTCTCCGTATTCAACGTGGCGGAGAACGATGCTCATGCTTCGTTCCTCCCGTCAATCAGGTTCTTCAGACGAACTCTCGGCGCCTACTATGACGGTATAGTCCACAATCAGCTCAAGTTCGATGAGGAACACAATGTCATACTCAGAGCAGGCGTGCGAATCAATCATTACGGGTACGCGTTGTCTCCCGAGAAAATGAAAGCCAAGATTGAGAGATCGAAGGAACTCTTGCTCAAACAGCTCGAGGAAAACCCGAACGATCCATTTGCGAACATGAACATTGCCCAGATCTACCGCGGGGAAAGCGCGCAGCCATCCCCGGATCTGTGCGGCAGAATCATCTACCATGCTCAAAAAGTGATCGATAACACCGGACTCACGCAAGAAGCGAAGGTCCATTTGCGATTGATGGCCCTGCATCAGATGGCTTCGGCTTACTTCTTTATGGAGGAATTTGGCAGGGTCCGGGACTTGTGCATGGAAGCTATTGGGATCAAGCCCGACTATCTGGACCCAATCATAACGCTCGGTTACGTGGCGACAAGAAAGGCCGAGTGGGAAGAGGCCAAGAAATGGTACCAGCGCTACCTTGAAGCAAAGAGAAACTTCAAGGACTACGAAGAGACCGACTCCATAATCTTGTTGAACTATCAAAGTGAGCGGAACGCCCATTATGGACTCGGACAAGCGTGTGAGAATCTTGATCAGACGGTCGAGGCCATCCGATGGTACGAGAGTGCCGTGGAAGACGGCGAAAGATATCTGGATACGTTTCTTAGGTTGTCTGAGCTCTTCTACAATCAGGATGAATACTCGAAAGCAATAGACTACGCCGAGAAGCATCTATCCGCGGAGCCCTCGGCGTGGCCAGCGCATTACATCGCAGGTGAGAGCTATCGGCTGAGCGGCAACTACGACTCGGCCATTGTGCATCTGCAGGAAGCTGCCAACATCTGCGAGGGAAGTCAGGAAACGATCTACGCACTCGCAAGAGCGTTGTTTGAGGCGGGCAGACTTGATGAAGCAGACAGATGTGCGGATGTGCTCATCGCAAAGTTCCCTGACTTCGATCATGCATTCAGAGTGGTTGCGGACATCAAGTACTCGATTTCCCGCTTCGATCTGGCGGCTCGCTATTACGAGAAGTGGACTGTGATATGTCCCAACGACGAAGAAGTATGGAACAACCTCGGCAACTCCTATTTCAAGCTGGGTCGATTCGAAGAGGCCGAACAGCGTTACAGGCGGGCGCTGTTTCTTTCGCCCGGCATGGCTGTAGCCGCAAGAAACCTGGGGATCAGCCTTGCGAAGATCGATCGAACGAGCGAGGCCGCGAGCGTGCTTTCATCGTTCCTGGAGCTGTCGCCTGACGAC
>JAGVNY010000054.1 GCA_020053015.1 Candidatus Zixiibacteriota bacterium
AAGTCCTTTCCCGTACCGGTTTCGCCAGTGATCAGAATCGTCATATTGGTGTCCTTGATCCGATCTATGGCGGAGAGAATCTGAAGCATCTCCGGGTTTTTCGTGATAATGGCGGGGCAACCGTGAATAGCAGGCCTCTTGCCGACAAACTGTGCGTGTGCTTGCAAATCGGTCAGCTTCAGAAGGCACTGCTCCACCTGCTCGACACGCTTGGAAACCTGCATTTCAAGAAACAGCATCCGCGACATCTCCAGATTGAACTTCCGCTCCTCGCGGCTGTACGACTCGCTTCGTCCGCAGATAAGGTAGCTCAGCGCGAGTTCGTATCGTGCGCCGATCTCGCGCAGCAGATCGATCGACTTCGTGAAGTAGTCGCGTGCAGTGTCGTGCGCTCCGCTATACGAATGTATCTGACCATACGCGCGCCACAGCGCGCCGAGTTCCTTTCGCTCGTTGATTCTTGCGATAGCGTTTTCTGCTTTCTTAGCCGTCTCCATCGCAACGTCCCAGTGGTCTTCCGCGATCTCGACGTCGGTCAGCATGCGCAGCGTCTGGGCTACAGCCGACGCCGTTGGTTCGGGCGCGTCGAGAACCTGCTGATAGTATTTGCGGGCTTTCCTATAATTGCCACGGTTGTACTCGGTAAGCCCAAGGTATTCTCGACAAACCAGTACCTCACGCGCACTGCCGGATCCGACATTATGGGCCAAGGCTGACTTCAAACATCGTTTTGCATCATCGATAAGCAGCAGATACGTACAGAGCATACCCTTGAGAGCGATTCGCTGGTAAGTGGCTTCGCCTGGCGGCAAGCCCGGTGGTTCCGGTCTCTTGCGGTTAAGAAGTCCCGATGCTCTCGCGAAATCCCCAGCAACCAGCGCCACTCTGATCAGATTTCGTTCGTCGATCTCGACAAGGTCCAAAAAACCATGCGTCGATTCATGGGCAACCGCTTGCTCAAGAATCTCAACTGCACGATTGATATTCCCGTAGTAGTAGTGGACTTGCGCTAGTGAGGTCAGCGGATAGGTCATCTTCCGAAAATCTCTTACTCGTCTGTAGAACGCGTATGATTCGATCAACTCCTGCTCGGCTTCTGCCGACCGTCCCAGACGAAAGAGAACTCTGCCGAGATCGTGCTTAGCTTCTGCATAAAGCGGGTGATCGTCCGTCTTGCCCGCCATGCGGAGAACGGTCTTGGCCTTGATCATAGCGCGCTTGTACTCTCCGCGCGCAATACACAGCCTTGCTGAAAGGAGATACAGCTTAGCTTTCTCCCGTAGAGTAAGGCTTTGTATAAGGGTGTTGCGAAGGCAGAATAGAGCTGAGTTGGCCTCGTCAAGCAAGCCGTCAGCAATCAGCTCTTCTATTCTGAGGAGCTCCGATGATGTATCTGTTTCGTGCGTATTCATAGTATGCTCACCCCTGTGCTCTCTACTTTTTCTCGTCCCAGCCATCATCCAGCCTGATCTTGTCATATAACCTGATGCCAGGCGGCGTCTCAACAGGTGGAATCTTCGACGGTGGATTGGGATCGATGAGCGGTCTGTCAGGAATAACTACTCCTGCAATAGGTGAGCCGCTCTTGAGCAAGGAAGCGATCAAGGAAAGCAACTTTGCTTTCAGACCCTGCGTCTGCGGAGACGACGATGCAACAACAGGCAACGCAGCATTTGTCGCAGTGTACGCAGCACAGCCAAGAGGCTGTGCTTTGGTCGAAGACTCTGAGCTTCGAAGAGCTGCGTCACTGGCGTACGACACCGATGACAGCGCCGCAAATAGGATCGCCGAGACGCCGACGATTCCGATTACCAGCTTCTTCATATCTCCACTCCCTCTGAGACAATCATACGGGTCACCTGTCCAGCGCGTGTGACTCAATGTATTGTTTCTGCGTCCTGTTGACGCCGAACATTCTCGCTTCGAACATCAGACTGCGAACCCCGCCGTTGTTGATACTACACACGTAACGTCATGTCTTACATTCTGTCAAGCGAAAACTGCGTTTGAAGTCTCCGTTCGCCCTCATAAACAGCGAGCTTCTGCATACAATGTACCTTGCCACTGTCAGGTTCTGTCAGTGACAGGAGAACGCACTGCCGGAAAGGGAGAACGCAAGCGACAAGGCCGGTTTTCACCGGCCTTGCCTTGAAGGTGCGCTGACCAAGAAAAGTTTCCCTGATCACCATTACACCATCAACGGGGGTAGATTGCAGTTGCCAAGCGTTCGGCACTCAGAATCCGGGTCGGAAAGATAACTGCACTCCGACCGCATCTCCCTTGAAGTAAGGCAAGATGCCGAACTGCTTCTCGTTGTACTTCCTGGCCGCTTTGGCGGCGTCAATCACGGCGTAAATGAGCACGCCGCCTGCTACCGCCGCCGAGCCGTACCAGATAGCCTTGGTCGTGCCCGACGTTGCCGTGCCTTCGGCCAAGTCGGAGAAGAACGGATCGCCCTTCTTCTCCTCTTCCCACGTCCACGGGCCGTAGGCGATGACCAGACCCATGCAGCCCGCGTAGGTGCCCATGAGGAGCAGCCCCTTGCCCGGCTGCTTGGTGTAGAACTGCCCCAGCCCGGGCAGCACGAACGACATGAGGGCCGCTCCGCCGGGGGATTTCCTCGAAGGCTTGCTCTGCGCCTGCAATGGGCTGGCAAGCGTCAACATGAGTGCCACGAGGGCTAATATCACGGTAACCATTCGTCTTTTCATTCTTCTGTACTCCTTCTGATTTCATACTGTGCTCGACAGGCGCTCTCCTGCTTCACTCGTGGCGCAGCCGCCTGTCAGAACCGCTCCAGCACGCGACGATAGTGCCGCCTGACGTCATCAAGGCTCTGCGTGCCGTAGAGATCCCAGGTCGTCTTGACCGAGGCGTGCCCCAGTATCCGAGCCAGAGCTTCGATGTCTCCGCCCCTGTCCTTCCACAACCTGGCGAAGCTGTGCCGAAACAGGTGGCAGGTGATGCCGCTTCGTTTCGGATTGGGGTTTACGACATCTGCGCGTCTGCCAGCTTCGGTTACGATGGTGTTCAACTGACGGCAACTCAAAGCTCCTCCGTTCCGCGACAGGAAAACGGGGCCGGAGGAACGTGACCCGGAGAGTTGCACGAGTCGAGCGGACAACTCCGGAGACACGGGAATCATTCTCGGTTTGCCTCCTTTCCCGTGACGGATGCGCAGCAGGTTCTCATGTGAGAGAATGTCCTCCACACGAAGGTTTTGCAACTCGCACCGCCTCATGCCCGTCTCCGCCAAGGTTTGCAGTAGAACCCGATCCCGGAGCGAACCGGCCGAGTTGATGATGCTGCGAATTTGCACGATGGAAAGGTGATACTCCGCGTTGGAGGCCTTGTTGCGACAAGACCTCTTTCCGTTCTCGCGACGCCATTGAAACAGACGCCTGATGACATCAAAAAAGCGGCGCAATCCGCGTGGTGCGCCCGAACTTCCCGATCTGGTAGAAGCGAGCGGTTCATTCGACATTCATTCGTGTGGTTAGTATGGAAACCGTTGGCTCTACCAAGCGGAGTATCAAGCGGATAGCTCTCGGACAACCTCCGGAACCGCTGCCCCGCTTGACCGTCGACCCGGAACCGTGCTACAGTGCAGGAAGAACAGAATTGAAGCGTAACTGCAAGCTAAAGGAGGACTTATGGAAAATTAGGAATCTCCCGTTTCTACCAAAATAGGCGGTTGGAAAGTGAAGTCAAGGGAATTTCAGGGGGCTGTGGACGAAATCTTCCTCGCTTGACCGGATAGGTGAATTGACGGTCTTGGTAAGAGCTGGATATACTGCCGGGCATGCGACTTCAGGATCAACATGTCAGACAGTTTCAAAACCTCTATCAGGCGGAATATGGTGTTCACTTGTCCAAGGACAAGGCACGAGAACTGGCAACAAACCTCGTAGGGCTAATAAGTGATCTGATTGAGGAAGAGTCAGGCCTTCATCAATCAAGAGACAGAACTCACAACTAATCATAGCACGAAATATGCAGTCGCGACAAACAACGGCAATCTATGCACGCAAGTCGACCGAGAGTGAGGATCGGCAGGTGCTCTCCATCGATTCGCAAATCAAGGAGCTGACGGCGTTCGCTGGTCAGGCCGGTCTTGTCGTCCACAAGGTGTTTCGCGAATCGAAGTCGGCGAAAGCGCCGGGCAGGCCGGTTTTCTCCGAGTTGATGGGGCGCGTCACCAAGCACGAGTTCGACGCACTGTTGTGCTGGAAGCTCGACCGGCTGGCCAGGAATCCGGTCGATGGCGGCGCACTGATCTGGGCATTGGAGCAGGGCGACTTTCGTTCGCTCCACACGCCGCAACGAGCGTTCGAGAACACCGGCAACGACAAGTTCTGGATGCAGCTCGAATTCGGAATGGCCAAAAAGTACGTCGACGACCTCTCGGATAACACCAAACGCGGACTGCGGGCGAAGCTGGAGCAGGGCTGGAAACCGGGGCCGCCACCGTTGGGGTACCTCAACGACAAGGAGACCAAGACCATTGTCCCCGACCCGGGGCGCTTCAGCATGGTCAGGCGCGTGTGGGATTTGATGTTGACGGGCAGCTACTCGGCATCAAGAGTCCTGCGCATTGCCACTGATGAATGGGGCTTGCGTTCCAGGATGTTCACCAGAATCGGCGGGGGCAAAATCGCCTACTCTACCATTCACGAAATGCTCACCAATCCTTTCTACTGCGGCCTGATTCGCTACAACGAGGGCATGTACCAAGGCGCGCACAAGCCGATGGTCTCCAAATCGGAGTTCGACCGCGTGCAGGAGCATCTGTCGGCACGGAGCCGGAGCAGACCGAAAGGCCTCAATTTCACGTATCGGGGGCTGATGACGTGCGGGGAATGCGGCGCGAGCGTGACCGCGGAGAAGAAGACGAAGCCGAGCGGACGACGCTACATCTACTACCACTGCACGAAGAAAAAGCGCAACGTCCAATGCGGTCAGGGATCAATCGAAGAGAAAGAGCTGGAGCGG